>CAYZXP010000167.1:0-6179 GCA_964482415.1 uncultured Bifidobacterium sp.
CTGGTGAATGCATAGCCCAGCGCAAGCACGCCAAGGCCGCCGGCACTCAGCTTTTCGAGGGAGGCCGGCATGCCGATCTTCAGGGCCGCGCGATACGCAAAGTAGGGAGCGCCGGCAGAGATCAGGGCGGCGCCGAATTGCGTAAGCGGGTCCATCGAGTGGGTACGCAGGAAGCCGATCAGCAGCGAAGCCAGCAGCAGTCCGATGGCGCCCTCGCCGGCAAAAATCAGCGTGCACAGCAGGCGCAGTCCGGCAGGCAGGAAAATCCAGTTCGCGCCATCATGCAGCGCAGTCATCCCGAACAGCCAGTCGTTCAGCCAGAAGAAGGCGAAGTACAGGATGGCCGAGACGGCGATCGAAATGAACTGGAGCAGTGTCATTATTTTTGGATGGATCAATGAGCAGGCCCTGAAGGCGTGCTTCATCGAAATGAAATCGTCCCGGGTGCTGTAGTCATTCTCCGGCCAGTATGATGGCGCGGTAAGCGTGCAATGGCCGCATCATATGCCGAACGCAAGGCAAGGGTGCTTCGCGATTTCCAAAAACGTGTTTTAAAGCAAGCCTGACGCCCGGGCGAAAACCGGCGAGCTCCGTTGTCGCTCGCCGGTCTGGCAGCGCTGTATCAGTTGCGGCTGGCAGCGATACGTGCGCTGGCGGCCTGCATGTTCGATTCCATTGCGTCGATTGCGACCTTGGCCGACTTGTTCAGCTGTGCGTAGCTGGAGCTGACGTTGTCAATGGCTGACTTCATCATCGTCAGCGCGGTCTCGGAGCCGGCTGGCGCAACACGCGTGAGATCGTCCAGCAGGCTGACCAGCTGGCGGCTGTTCGCGGTGATTTGCGATTCGGCAACGCGCGACAGTTCTTGCTGCGTGCCCGATGCAATGCTGGACAGATGGCGGCCGTAGGTGAGGGCGATGTCCGTTTGCGGCTGCGACTGGTTGTACGCGGTGCTGAAGAATTCTTGCGGATCTTTCGCTGCCAGCAGGTTCTGGACGCTGCCGATCGACGCCTCGACGCTGGCGCGTGCTGCCTGCAGGTTCAGGCCGGCGAATTTTTCCATGCCGCTGATCATGGAGCCAGCGACCGAGGTAGCCAGTTGCAGCTGGGCGTCCAGCTGCTTGCGCGCTGCGGTTGCCAGTTGTTCGGTTGAATTAAGCATGGAAACTCCTCGGTATCGTGGAAGAAGGGGATCGCAGTCGATCATTCATGTTGCGGTGCAGCGAAGGCGATTGTCAGTCCCGGCCGCCGTGCTGTCAAGAGAAATTATTGCGGCGCATCAATTCCCGGCTTCAGCGGATGTTGTGTTTTTAAAGAAGAAATTGTGAACGCCTACTACAGTGATCGTTTTGTGTTGCCCTTGCCGGAAGGGCATCGGTTTCCGATGAGCAAATACCGGAAATTGCGCGATCTGGTGGCCGCCCACCTGCCGGAGGTGCGTCTGGAGGAGGCGCCATACACCACCGACGGGGTGCTCGCGCTGGCTCACCACCCGCAGTACATCCAACGCGTGGCGACCGGCACGCTGACTGCGGCCGAGCAGCGGGCAATCGGCTTCCCGTGGTCGCCCGAGATGGTGGAGCGTTCGCGCCGCTCCGCCGGTGCCACCATCGCTGCCTGCCGCGCCGCGTTCGACGACGGTATCGCGGTCAACCTTGCGGGCGGCACCCATCACGCACATGCAGACCGGGGCGAAGGCTTCTGCGTCTTCAATGATGCGGCGATTGCGGCGCGGCTGATGCAGGCCGAGCGGCGCGCATCGCGGGTCGCGATCGTTGATCTCGATGTCCATCAGGGCAATGGCACGGCCGCGATTCTCGCGAATGATGATTCGGTGTTCACCTTGTCCCTGCATGGCGAAAACAACTATCCGTTCGCCAAGGCCGTCAGCGATCTCGACATTGCGCTGCCTGACGGGACCGGGGACGACGAATATCTTGCGCAGCTCGACGGCGCTCTCGCGCAGATGTTCGCGCGCTTTGATCCGCAGCTGGTCATTTACCTGGCGGGCGCCGATCCGCATGAGGGCGACCGGCTGGGACGGCTCAGGCTGAGCGCTGCGGGTCTCGCCGCGCGTGACTGCCGCGTGCTGGATGCCGCCGGCAGTCGCGGGCTGCCGGTGGCGATCGCAATGGCCGGAGGCTACGGCAGGGACATTAACCAGACGGTGGCAATCCATTGGCAGACGGTGGGCATCGCCGCGCGCCGTTGCCACGGGGAGGCCGCATGAACGGATTGCCCGCGCTGGAACGCAGTACATGGCGCGATGTCGCGATGCCGCTGTTGTTCGTGCTGATCTGGAGCACCGGCTTCATTGTCGCGAAATTCGGTCTGCCTCATGCACCCGCGCTGACCTTCCTGCTGCTGCGCTACGCCGGCGTCTTGCTGGTGCTGGTGCCGCTGCTGTTCGTGATGCGCGCGCCGTGGCCGCGCGCGCAGGCGCCGCACATCGCCGTCGCCGGTGTGCTGGTGCAGGCGGGTTACCTGTCCGGCGTCTGGTGCGCGATCAAGCTCGGCATGCCGGCGGGGCTGTCGGCGCTGATCGTCGGGCTGCAGCCGCTGCTGACCGGGTTTGCCGCGCCGCTGGTGGGCGAGCCGCTGCGGCCGAGGCAGTGGATCGGTCTGGTCCTGGGGCTGCTTGGCGTCGCCCTGGTGGTGATGGAAAAGCTGACGCCGACCGGCAGCTCCGCACTGACGGTCGCATTGTGCGTGCTTGCGCTGTGCTCGATCACGGCCGGCACGATGTACCAGAAGCGATTTTGCCCGCGCTTCGACTTGCGCAGCGGCGCGGTGATTCAGTTTTCTGCGTCAGCGCTGGTCACGCTGCCGTTTGCGATCTGGCTGGAAGACCTGACGCCCGCGCTGGGCGAAGTAGAATGGACGGTTGAATTCGTGCTGGCGCTGGCCTGGTCGTCATTCGCCTTGTCGATAGGCGCGATGTTCCTGCTGTATGCATTGATACGAAAAAACGCAGCGACCCATGTCTCGAGCCTGATGTACCTGACGCCGCCGGTCACGGCGCTGATGGCCTGGCTGCTGTTCGGCGAGTCTTTCGGCATCGCCGGCGTCGCCGGCATGCTGCTGGCGGTGACGGGCGTGGCCTTCGTCGTGAAGAAGTGATCGTGCGTCTGATGTGCAGCCGAACCGAAAGAACAATGACAACAAAGAGAACGCCATGAGGGATAGCCCGAAGACACGCGAACACTTTCGCCATTTTCATCCGATCACCACGCGCTGGGCCGACAACGATGCATATGGCCATGTGAACAATGTCGTCTACTACCAGTGGTTCGACACCGTGGTGAACCAGTTCCTGATTGCCAATGGCACGCTGGACATCCATCAGGGCGATGCAATTGGCCTGGTGGTCGAAACCCATTGCAATTATTTCTCGTCCGTCACCTTTCCTGAACCAGTAGTCGCCGGCCTGTGCGTCGCACGCCTCGGGGAAAGCAGCGTGCGTTACGAGATCGGCATCTTCCGCGGCGATGACGAAATAGCGTCTGCCCAAGGGCATTTCGTCCATGTGTATGTCGACCGTGCGACGCGCCGGCCGACATCGATTCCGGCGCCTGCGCGCGCCTTGTTGCAAACCTTGCTGGTGAAAGAATGATCAAGAGTCCCGAACAGAAAATCATCGACGAGGCGATCCGTTCGCGTCGTTCCATTCGCGCGTTCAAGCCGACGCCGGTTGCGCGCGAAGACGTCGAAGCCATCCTCGACGTTGCGTCGCGTGCGCCGTCCGGCTCCAACACGCAGCCATGGAAGGTCTATGTGCTGACCGGCGACACGCGGCAGCGGCTGTCGCAGCGCATCCTCGACACCTATCTCGATCCGGAGCAGGTGAAGGATCACACGGAGGAGTATGCGTATTACCCGCGACAGTGGGTGTCGCCGTATGTCGACCGCCGTCGCAAGATTGGCTGGGACCTGTACGCGCTGCTCGGCCTGACGCGCGAAAACAAGGTGGGCATGCAGGCCCAGCATGGACGCAACTATGCATTCTTCGATGCGCCGGTCGGCCTGATCTTCACGATCGATCGCGTAATGGAGCAGGGCTCCTGGCTCGACTACGGGATGTTCCTGCAGAACGTGATGGTCGCCGCGCGCGCGCGCGGCCTTGACACTTGTCCGCAGGCGGCCTTCACCCAGTTCCACCGGGTGATCGCCGATGTACTACAGCTTCCCGCCAGCGAGCAGGTCGTCTGCGGCATGGCGCTCGGCTTCGCCGACGAGGAGCGGGTCGAGAACTCGCTGGAGACCGAGCGCGCTCCGGTGTCGGAGTTCGCACGTTTCCTAGGCTGAGTCGGACCGTCATGCGCCGGGATCATGCCTCGCTGCCAAGATCCCGGCGGGCGGAGTGCCCAGAATGTTGTGTTTGCGCATAAATAGGCTTGATAAACCTGTTTAATTGATGCATATAACTCCCTAATTTGCTTGCGGAATCTCGCCGTTTTGCTACACTGCAAGGCAATTTTCCTGCATCAACTTCGAGGTACCGGATGCGCAGATTTCCTGCCCGCGCGCTTGTCATTTTCCTCCTTGCCGCCTTCGCGCTACCGGCGACTCACGCGGCCACTGCGCACAAGCGCACCGCTACCGCCAAGTCCTCGAAGAAAGTCGCCCACCACGCGCCCGCAGCAAAATCCCGAAAGGTCGCCGCCGCCAAGCCGAGAATCGTGCGGGCTGCCTATACGCCGGTCAAGCGCAAGCCGCTGCAGCGCGTCGCGATGGCGTCGGCGATGGCCGGCGTTCCGCCGGTGCTGACAGCCGGCGACCTGGCCGGACTCAACCTGACCCGTGATCCGCTGGCGCTGAACTCGAGCGTCGCGCTGGTTCTGGACCAGTCGACCAACGAAGTGCTGTTCGAGAAAAATTCCAGCGTCGCGCTGCCGATCGCATCGATTACCAAGCTGATGACCAGCCTGGTTGTGGTGGAGGCGCGCCAGGATCTCGAAGAAATCCTCACGGTGACCGAGGAAGACGTCGATCGCGAGAAGTTCAGCCATTCGCGCCTGCGCGTCGGCTCGCAGCTGTCGCGCTCCAACATGCTGCACATTGCGCTGATGAGCTCGGAAAATCGTGCGGCGTCGGCCCTTGGTCGTCACTACCCTGGCGGTATTCGCGCTTTCGTCATTGCGATGAATGCGAAGGCGCGCGAGCTGGGCATGAACAGCTCGCATTTCGCCGATTCCACCGGTCTCAACAGCGCCAACGTGTCCAGCGGGCGTGACCTCGCGAAACTGGTGGTCGCTGCGTACCAGCATCCGTTGATCCGCCAGTATTCGACCGACAGCCGCTACGCGGTGGACCCGGGTGGCCGTACGCTGCAATACCGGAATTCCAATGGCCTGATCGAAAACCCGGACTGGGAGATCGGCCTGCAGAAGACTGGCTATATCTCCGAAGCCGGCCGATGCCTGGTGATGCAGGTGCATGTGACCGGTCGCCCGGTCGTGATGATCTTCCTTGATTCAAAGAGCAAGCAATCGCGTCTTGCCGATGCCAGCCGCATCCGCAAATGGCTGGAAAACCGTGCGGCCTCCGCAATGTCGGAGCGCACGCTGCCGCGCAGCTAGCGCATTTGGCGCTGCCGGCCTTCCGCAGGCCGGCAGGATTGGCTCCGGTCCCGCAGGCGTGTATCAGGCGGACTCGGCAGGCCGGTAGCCCAAAACTCCCGAAATATCATTGGCTGTAGCGATCAGGTCGTCCAGCCATTCGTCCTTCAGCCGGTCGACCGGCGCCGAGATCGACAATCCTGCAATCAGCCGCCCCGAGTCATCACGAATGCCGGCGGCCATGCAGCGCACACCGAGTTCGAGTTCTTCGTTATCACGCGCATAACCGCGGGCGCGAACCAGCGACAGTTCGCGTTCCAGTTTGGCGAGATCGGTGATGGAATTCTTGTTGTGGCCAGCCAGTCCGGTGCGGGTCGCATACGAGCGGACTGACTTGTTGTCGTCCACGGAGAGGAACAGCTTGCCCGTGGAGGTCAGGTGCAGCGGGGCGCGTCCGCCGATCGCACGTACCACTTGCATGCCGGAGCGCTCCGAGAAAGCGCGGTCGATGTAAACGATCTCGTCGCCCTGCCGGACCGACAGGTTCACGGTCTGCTGGGTTTTGCGGTGCAGCGACTGCATGAAGGGCAGCGCCGCCTCGCGCACGTTCAGTCGGCTCTT
>CAYZXP010000168.1:0-6178 GCA_964482415.1 uncultured Bifidobacterium sp.
GCTCAGCCCGGCATCTGGTCGATGCTGTCCCAGTCCAGACTGCCGGCGATCGTGTAGCGGCAGTCGCGAATCTCGGGTCGGCGCAGGCCCTGCCGCAGATCATCGAGCTTGAATGCGTAGCTGAAATCGTAAGTCAGGCCGGCGTTCACCGGGCTGACGTCGCCCTGCCATGCCGCCCCCTGGTTGATCGGCCAGGACTGGCCGGTTGACGGCGACATGACCATGCCGATCTTCTGGATGAACAGGTGGCGGATGATGACGTTGCCCTGTCCGTCCAGCGTGGCCGAGTTCCACAGCCGCTGTGCCACCGTTCCGCGCTGGTCCTCCCCGGGCATGATCAGCAGCTGCTCAGTCTCGCCGGTACGCTGCTCCATCTGCAGGATGATTTTCAGTATCGATGCCTGCACGGTCTGGTTGATCGAATCGCAGAGTGTCGTCATGGTCTGCGCGTCGCCTGCAAATGCATGGAGGCCCGGGGTCAGTGCGTCCGCGTTGCGCTCGTCGAACCAGGTCACCTGCTGACCGTCATCCAGCATCACACGCAGCGAGCGGATGGAATCCTTCAGGTAGTTCTCCGACAGCGGAATGTCGGTCGTGCTGCCGGGAACGCGCCACGGGACTTTTTTTTGCGCCGCATCGAGCGAGCGTATCTGGTCGGCGAAGAAGGGCTTCGAGCTTTCCGCGATGGCCGAACTCAGGTGGAATTGCAGCCCATCGACGATGCTCGGCATCGCGTGCGGGGGCAGGCTGGGGCGGATGACCTCCAGCTTCGCGAGCCGCGCGGCAACGACCTGCATTGCCGTTGCGCTGTCGCAGCCATCGCGCATCATCACCTGCTGCACCGCGCGTGCGCAATCCATGTCGGCGGTGCCGAGGGCAGGCTTGCCCGCCCGGGCCGGCGCGGAGTCGTCCCGGCCTGTGGCACTCAGCGCGTGCAAATCCGGCGCCAGCCGGCTTGCCAGCCCGACCAGGTCGAGCGCCTGTTTCCAGTCCAGCGCATAGCGGCGCATGCAGGATTCGACATGCTTCGCGCCCTTGCCGGCGGCCGCGGCCGGCACGCCCGTGTGCCGGCTGATCGTGCGCGCGATGCCGTCGAGGATGAAGCGGTCGATGCCGCCCTGCGCCTTCTCTGCGTCTTTGCTGCGCAGCGAAGCGGGCAGCTCCAGCAGCGCCATCGCGCGTTTCAGGTTCAGCCCATAGGTGTGCATCGCCTGCAGCAGTGCTTCGGCACCGAAGGCGGCGGCGCCGGCGTCCAGTGCATGCTGGTCCTGCAGATGTTGCGCGATCGTTTCCGCCAGTCCGGACAGCATTGCCTGCTGTCCCTCGCCGGTCATCAGCACGAAGTCGATGCGCTGCGCGCCGATCGCGGCGATGACCTGCTTTTCCAATGCCGGATCGCCGATCTGGCCGATATCCACCAGCAGCCGCAGCGCGTTCGACATCGCCGTGCCGGCATCGGACGAGCGCAGCAGGTCCAGTTCCATCGCCAGCGCGCGCCGCCAGGAGATGTTGTTGCTCCGGTCAAGCTGATGGCTGATATTGGCCAGCAGATCGCCGGCACGCTGGCCGAGCAGGGGATCGTCCGCCGGCAGCAGGGTGGCGAGGCTCTGCTCCAGCTTGACGATCACGGCATCGCGCGCTCTCTGCCGCCAGTCGACCGGCTGGTAGCCGGCGACGAACAGCGACTTGAATCGTTCGGCGAGCCGGTCGAACAGCATCGTGAAGCGGCCTGCAACCTCGAGATCACCGGCGGCGTTGACGCGCAGCTTGCCGGGCTTTCCCTGTGCGTTGAAATAGGTGTCCATCGCACGCAAGGCGCCTTGCGTGTCAAGTGCATTCGTCACGGCAGTTCCTCCGGTGGTACCGCTGCGGCCGAGCCGCGCTCAGGGGGGCGATGAAAATTCCTGGCTGGACTGGCTGGCGCGCTGGCGTCGCTCGTCGGCGGCGCGCCTGAGCACGGGATCGATCGATGCCCAGTCGAGTTCGATGCAGGCTGACAGCTGCGGGCTCCTCGTCAATGACGGAAGGAACACTCCCTGCGCGAGGTCTTCACGCCGCAGCCGCAGGCTGATGTGGGCGCGGAAGGAGAAATTCGTGTCGTCGAGCGGACCGTCCCAATGGGCTCCCTGGTTCACCGGTATCGCCTGCGCGGAGATGTCCTGGCAGATCAATGCGTTCCAGCGTTCCCATCGCGCCCGCTCGACGATCAGGTCGCCGCGGGCATCGATATGGATGCGGGTCGTCTCCGTGTGCTGCTTCGCGTTGAAAATGACGGCGGTGCCGGACTCCGCGGTGCCCGGCTTGTAGCGGAAATCGTCCAGCAAATTCATCGCCGTCTGGTTGGTCAGCAGTGAAGCCAGTTTCACGAAATTCGCTTTTCCGTCGTCCTGCGCCGGATGCGCATCCGGCGCCGCCAGATCGCGCACGATCTCCTGCTGCCGTTCGTAGAGCGCCTGCAGCGCGGCGATCAATGCCTCGGGCGTGGGGAACCGGAGTTCGACTGTCGATGGCTGCTGCAGACCATCGGCGCTGCCGGGCAGCGCGATCCGAATCGATTCGGTTCGCGGAGCGTCTTTCACGGTTTGCTGTGCGATGCCGAGCCCGGCGTCGATCTGCCCGTAGGGCGAGTTCGTCAGCCGATCCAGCAGTTGTCCGGCGTCAGCGGGAGACAGCGTGGTCGTGCTCGCCGCGACTACGCCTTCCTCAATACTGCACTTGACCCCCAGCGGCATGCCTTCGTCGACACGGTTCAGGAAATCGTAGCGGCGCACCTGGGTTTGCTGCCATTCGCGATGGGCAGTCGTGTCATGCGTCTTGATGAAATCATGCCATTCGATCGTCAGGTTCTCGATGGCGGCCAGCCTGCCCTGGTCGCTCGTCATCTTTACTGACGCGAGCGAGGGCAAGTGCTGCGGAATCCATTTGTCGCGGACTTCGCCGATCCCCTTGGCGTGGCGCGACAGTTCCTTCTCGATCTTGCAGGTCAGTTGCTGCAGGGCGGCCGCGTCGCTGCCGGCAGCGGTGGCGACCTTCGCGTAGACCAGCTTGCCTTCCGGGTCGACGACGACTGACTGCCGACTGAGCGCAGCCAGCCTGAGTACCTGCAACGCCTGACGTACCGACTGGTCAGCTGGTTTCGCCTTCATCGCCTGTTCCTGGAAAGGTTGTCGCGCAGGGGCGCACGCATCTTGTGGGGGTTTCCAACAAGACAATTTTTTGTGGCGATAAAAGTACGGATGTTCCTTATTTCGCTTGTGGCGACCAAGTGTCCTTATCCTTGCGAGAAAAAGCTGACGCTGCAAGAACGAGGGTGCGACGGGTACAATATTGGCTTCGTCGAAGTTTCCAAACAGCAATTGCTGCCCGTCCAGTCTCGTCCGGAGCCACGTTGAACCACTATCCCCACCCCATCATTGCCCGCGAAGGCTGGCCTTTCCTTGCGATTGCCGTCGTGATCGCGGTCGTCGCGACGTCGCTGCTCGGCGGCTGGTCCTGGCCGTTCTGGATCATTGCGCTGTTCGTGCTGCAGTTCTTCCGTGATCCGGCGCGCACGATTCCGCAGCAGGCGAATGCCGTGCTGTCGCCTGCCGACGGCCGCATCGTCGTCGTCGAGAAGGCGCAGGATCCGTATGCGAACCGTGAGGCGCTGAAGATCAGCGTGTTCATGAACGTGTTCAACGTGCACTCGAACCGTTCGCCGGTCGACGGCAAGATTGAGAAGGTGGCCTATTTCCCCGGGAAATTCGTGAATGCCGACCTCGACAAGGCCTCCACCGAAAACGAGCGCAATGCGGTCGTGGTGACCACCGACAGCGGCCAGACCGTGACCTTCGTGCAGGTGGCCGGCCTGATCGCGCGCCGCATCCTCTGCTATGTGGGCGAGGGCGACCGGCTCGCGCGCGGCCAGCGTTACGGCTTCATCCGTTTCGGTTCGCGTGTCGATGTCTACCTGCCGCTGTCGGCGCGTCCGAAAGTGACGGTCGGCGACAAGGTGTCCGCGACCGAAACCATTCTTGCCGAACTGTGAACACCGGAGCATCTGCTCAGGTAACATAGGTGCCATGCCCATTTTCAGTCCCCGCAAGAACAAGGCGAAGTCCTTGTACGCCAAACCTTTCCGCCTGAATCGCCAGTCGGCGCGCCGTCCCGCCGACGGCGTCGAACCGGCGGCGCCGCCGGCGCGCAGCCGCGGCATTTACCTGCTGCCGAATGCGTTCACGACCGCCGCGCTGTTCTGCGGCTTCTACGCGATCGTGATGGCGATGAACCAGCAGTACCAGCATGCGGCGATCGCGATCTTCGCGGCGATGGTGCTTGATGCGACTGATGGTCGCGTCGCCCGCCTGACCAATACGCAAAGCGAATTCGGCGCGCAGTACGACAGCCTGTCCGACATGGTCTCGTTCGGCGCTGCGCCGGCGCTGATCGTCTATGAGTGGGCGCTGCGCGGCATGGGCAAGCTCGGCTGGCTGGCTGCGTTTGTCTATTGCGCCGGCGCCGCGCTGCGGCTGGCACGCTTCAACACCAACATCGGCGTGGTCGACAAGCGCTTCTTCCAGGGCCTGCCGAGCCCGGCCGCCGCCGCGCTGGTGGCGGGCTTCATCTGGCTGATGGACGACTTGCGCATCGCCGGCGCCGATTTCAGCTGGCTGGCCTGGGTCATTACCGTGTATGCGGGCCTGACCATGGTGACGAACGTGCCGTTCTACAGCTTCAAGGACGTGAATTTCAAGAAGTCGGTGCCGTTCATCGCAATCTTCCTGATCGTGCTGGTGTTCGTCGCAATCTCGAGCGACCCGCCGAAAGTGCTGTTCGGCCTGTTCGTGGTCTATGGCCTGTCCGGCTATGCGGTCGCGGGCTGGCAGTGGGTCAAGGGGCGTCCGGTCAGCATCGTGCAAACGAGTTCGGAACCGGGGGAGGACAAGTAGCGCCACCGCGCTATCGGTCCGATAGAAACAGCCATGTTGCGCTTTCCGGCAAACCCCCTTATTCTTTGCCTCATGTCAAGCGCAATCCGCCCCTCGCAGATTCTTTCCAGCAGCAGCCCGTCCGGGCTGCTGTTGCTGTACCTACTGCGCTGACCGCGCAGACATCCCTTTTCCCCCAATCCGTGTTTTTCCCAGCCCGCGCAGCCGCGAGGGCAGGCGAAAATGTATTCCAATCGTTGAATAGTCCGGGAGCCCATGATGGCCGATTCGAACAAGTTGATCATTTTTGATACCACGTTGCGCGATGGCGAGCAGTCGCCCGGCGCGTCGATGACGCGCGAAGAAAAGATCCGCATTGCACGCCAGCTGGAGCGGCTGAAGGTCGATGTGATCGAGGCCGGCTTTGCCGCCTCGTCGCCCGGCGACTTCGAAGCGATCAAGTCGATCGCCGGCATCATCAAGGAATCGGTGGTGTGCTCGCTGTCGCGTGCCAACGATCGCGACATTGCGCGTGCCGCCGAGGCGCTCGCCGCCGCGCCGCGCAAGCGCATCCATACCTTCATCGCGACTTCGCCGCTGCACATGGAAAAGAAGCTGCGGATGACGCCGGAGCAGGTGTACGAGCAGGCGCGCCTCGCGGTGCGCTTCGCGCGCAAGTTCACTGATGACGTCGAATTCAGCCCGGAAGACGGCAGCCGCTCCGATGTCGATTTCCTCTGCCGCGTGCTCGAGGCGGTGATCGACGAAGGCGCGACCACGATCAACTTCGCCGACACCGTCGGCTACGGCGTGCCAGAGTTGTACGGCAACATGCTGAAGACTTTGCGCGAGCGCATCCCGAACTCGGACAAGGCGATCTGGTCGGTGCATTGCCATAACGATCTCGGCATGGCGGTGGCGAACTCGCTGGCCGGCGTGATGATCGGCGGCGCGCGCCAGGTCGAGTGCACGATCAACGGGCTCGGCGAGCGTGCGGGCAATACCGCGCTCGAAGAGATCGTGATGGCGGTGAAGACGCGCAAGGATTACTTCAACCTGGATGTCGGCATCGACACCACGCAGATCGTGCCGACGTCGAAGCTGGTCGCTCAGATCACAGGTTTTGCGGTGCAGCCGAACAAGGCGGTGGTCGGTGCGAACGCGTTTGCGCATGCCTCCGGCATCCACCAGGACGGCATCCTGAAGGCGCGTGACACCTACGAGATCATGCGCGCCGAAGACGTGGGCTGGAGCGCGAACAAGATCGTGCT
>CAYZXP010000169.1:0-6120 GCA_964482415.1 uncultured Bifidobacterium sp.
CAGGTAACTAGAAGACTGAAAGAAAGAGGGCCATCATGAAAGTGCTCGCATCAGTGAAGCGGATCTGCCGCAACTGCAAGATCATCAAGCGCAAGGGCGTCGTTCGTGTCATCTGCATCGAACCGCGTCACAAGCAGCGCCAGGGTTAAATTAACGTTATTGATCGAGGAATAACGAATGGCACGTATTGCAGGGGTCAACATCCCCAACCACCAGCACACCGTGATCGGCCTGACGGCCATCTACGGCATCGGCCGTCCTCGCGCTGAAGTGATCTGCGCGACTACGGGTGTCCCGACCAACAAGAAGGTCAAGGACCTCGACGACAGCGAGCTCGAGAAGCTGCGTGACGAAATCGGCAAGTTCATCGTCGAGGGTGACCTGCGTCGTGAGCTGTCGATGAACATCAAGCGCCTGATGGACCTCGGCTGCTATCGCGGCCTTCGCCATCGCAAGGGCCTGCCGGTTCGCGGTCAGCGTACCCGTACCAACGCACGTACCCGCAAGGGCCCGCGCAAGGCAGCGCAAGCGCTGAAGAAGTAATCCTGTAGCGGATACAAGGAATCCATCATGGCAAAAGCATCGAACAACGCCGCTTCCGCGCGCGTTCGCAAGAAAGTCAAGAAGAACGTTGCCGAAGGCATCGCGCACGTTCACGCTTCGTTCAACAACACGATCATCACGATCACCGATCGCCAGGGCAACGCACTGTCGTGGGCAACGTCGGGCGGCGCAGGCTTCAAGGGCTCGCGCAAGTCGACCCCGTTTGCTGCACAGGTGGCTGCTGAAGCCGCTGGCAAGGTCGCGGTTGAGTGCGGCGTGAAGAACCTGGAAGTTCGCATCAAGGGCCCGGGCCCGGGTCGCGAGTCCGCCGTTCGTGCGCTGAACAGCCTCGGTATCAAGATCACCCAGATCCAGGACGTCACGCCGGTACCGCACAACGGTTGCCGCCCGCCGAAGCGTCGTCGTATCTGAGTTTTCGCAGTACAGGCAGTAGCTTCAAGCGACCCGCCGAGACCCGGCGGGTTTTGTTCTAAGACCACCGTCCGGTAGCAGGCAGACCGGACTAGCGCTGCGTGGCATGTGCCCGCGCGTCAAACATCAAAGGAAAGAACGTGGCACGTTATATCGGACCCAAAGCAAAACTCTCCCGCCGTGAAGGCACCGACCTGTTCCTGAAGAGCGCACGCCGCTCGCTGGACTCGAAGTGCAAGCTCGATTCGAAGCCGGGCCAGCATGGCCGCACTTCGGGTGCGCGTACGTCGGACTACGGCAACCAGCTGCGTGAAAAGCAGAAGGTCAAGCGCATGTACGGCGTGCTCGAGCGCCAGTTCCGCCGCTATTTCGCCGAAGCCGATCGTCGCAAGGGCAACACCGGCGAGACGCTGCTGAAGCTGCTCGAATCGCGTCTGGACAACGTCGTCTATCGCCTCGGTTTCGCATCGACCCGTGCTGAAGCGCGTCAGCTGGTTTCGCACAAGGCCATCGTCGTCAACGGCAACGTCGTGAACATCCCGTCGTTCCAGGTCAAGGTTGGCGACGTCGTCGCGATCCGCGAAAAGGCAAAGAAGCAGGTGCGTATCGCTGAAGCGCTGTCGCTGGCAGAGCAATCGGGCTTCCCGCTGTGGGTGTCCGTCGACGCGAAGAAAATGGAAGGCTCGCTGAAAGCGCTGCCGGATCGCGGCGACTACAACCAGGAAGTCAACGAGTCGCTGATCGTCGAACTGTACTCGCGTTAATTTTTCACCGGATGCCGGCTGCGCTGCAGTCGGCATCTTTCGATATGCCATCAGCCTTATCGGTGTAACGAGCCGAGGGTATTGAAAGGACATTCATGCAAAACAATCTTCTGAAGCCCCGCATCATCGAAGTCGAGCATCTCGGCCACGGCAACGCCAAAGTCGTGATGGAGCCGTTCGAACGCGGCTATGGTCATACGCTCGGCAACGCGCTGCGTCGCGTGCTGCTGTCGTCGATGGTCGGCTATGCGCCGACCGAAGTCACGATCGCTGGGGTGGTCCATGAGTACTCGTCGATCGACGGCGTTCAGGAAGACGTGGTTGATATCCTGCTGAACCTCAAAGGCGTCGTGTTTAAGCTGCACAACCGTGACGAAGTCACGCTGACGCTGAAAAAGGAAGGCGAAGGTGCCGTTCTGGCTTCCGATATCGACCTGCCGCATGATGTCGAGCTGATCAATCCGGACCATGTGATCGCTCACCTGACTGCTGGTGGCAAGATCGACATGCAGGTGAAGGTCGAGAAAGGCCGCGGCTATGTGCCTGGCAACGTGCGTCGCCTGTCGGAAGACGCGAACAAGACCATCGGCCGCATCATCCTCGATGCATCGTTCTCGCCGGTCCGCCGCGTGTCGTACACCGTTGAATCGGCGCGTGTCGAACAGCGTACCGACCTCGACAAGCTGGTGATGAACATCGAGACCAACGGCGTGATTTCGCCGGAAGAGGCGATCCGCCAGTCGGCACGTGTGCTGGTTGACCAGCTCAACGTGTTCGCCGCGCTGGAAGGCACCGAGGCTGCTGCCGAGGCACCGTCGCGTGCACCGACCGTCGATCCGATCCTGCTGCGTCCGGTCGACGATCTCGAACTGACCGTCCGTTCCGCAAACTGCCTGAAGGCCGAGAACATTTACTACATCGGCGACCTGATCCAGCGCAGCGAGAACGAACTGCTGAAGACCCCGAACCTGGGCCGCAAGTCGCTCAACGAAATCAAGGAAGTCCTTGCTTCGCGCGGCCTGACCCTGGGCATGAAGCTCGAGAACTGGCCGCCGGCCGGCCTCGAGAAGTAATCAGGCTTTTTAACCGAAGATACCGGCCCGCGCCGGCCCTGCAGAGGGTCGGCGATAGAAGAGCTGGACCAATACTCTGAAAAGGAAAGTACCATGCGTCACCGTCACGGACTCCGTAAACTCAACCGCACCTCGTCGCACCGTCTGGCGATGCTGCGCAACATGACCGTCTCGCTGCTGAAGCACGAAGCGATCAAGACCACCCTGCCGAAGGCGAAGGAACTGCGTCGCGTCGTCGAGCCGATCATCACCCTGGGCAAGGTTGACACGCTGGCCAACAAGCGTCTCGCGTTCTCGCGTCTGCGCGATCGTGAAATCGTCGGCAAGCTGTTCTCCGAAATCGGCCCGCGCTACAAGGCACGCAACGGCGGCTACCTGCGCATCCTGAAAATGGGCTTCCGCGTTGGCGACAATGCGCCGATGGCCTACGTCGAGCTGGTCGACCGTCCGGAAACGACCGAAGCTGTCGAAGCTGCGGAGTAAATCCCGCGCTGCACTTGCAGCGAGCAGTAACGAACAAAAGCCAGGCCTCGCGCCTGGCTTTGTTTTTTCCGGTGCCTGAAATTGCGCCGCCGCTATGGCAAGATCGCTGCTTTGGCGCGCATGCGCCCCGCTCCGCGTCTTTCCCCGGAATTTCGCCAAGTTTCACGAATCCGCATGTCCATCCTCAGCGTAGAAAACCTGCACAAATCCTTCGGCGAGGGTGATGCCCGCCGCGAGGTGATCAACGGCATATCGTTCGCGCTGAAGCCGGGCGAGTGCTACGGCCTGCTCGGGCCTAACGGCGCAGGCAAGACCACCACGCTGAAACTTTGCCTTGGCCTGACTGCACCTGACAGCGGCCGCATCACGCTGGTGGGCAAGGCGGTGCCCGAGCAAGCGCGCAGTGCGCGCATGCGCATCGGCGTGGTGCCGCAAATCGACAGCCTCGACCCGGATTTCAGTGTCGAGGAAAACCTGATGGTCTATGGCCGATACTTCGGCATGCGTGAAGCGGACATCGCGGCACGACTCGACTGGCTGCTGGGATTTGCCAACCTGATCGGCAAACGCAGCGCGCGCATCGGCGAACTGTCGGGCGGCATGAAGCGACGACTGACGCTGGCGCGTGCGCTGGTCAATGATCCGGACCTGATCTTCATGGACGAGCCGACCACAGGCCTCGATCCGCAGGCGCGCCACATGATCTGGGAGCGCCTGAAGACCCTGCTGGCCGCCGGCAAGACCATCCTGCTGACCACCCATTTCATGGACGAGGCCGAGCGGCTGTGCAACCGGCTGGCCGTGATCGACCACGGCCGCATGATTGCCGAAGGCGAGCCGCGCGATCTGATCGCCACGCACATTGAATCGCAGGTGGTCGAAGTCTACGGCGATGGTGCCGCCGCGTGGGCCACGGGTGCACGCAGCCTGGCCGAGCGTATCGAAACCAGCGGCGAGACCGTGTTCTGCTACACCAACCATGCGGAGCCGCTGGTGCAGAGCCTCGCGCAGCGCGAAGGACTGCGCTACCTGCATCGTCCGGCCAACCTCGAAGACCTGTTCCTGAAGCTGACCGGTCGCGAAATGAGGGATTGAGATGAGTTCACTGACTTACCGCCTGCCGTCGTTCAGCCTGCGTTTCGTGCCAGTCTGGCGGCGCAACCTGCTGGTGTGGCGCAAGCTGGCCGTCGCCAGCGTGATCGGCAACATCGCCGAGCCGATGATTACGCTGCTGGCGTTTGGTTACGGGCTCGGCAGTCTGCTGCAGCATATCGATGGCGTGCCTTACATCGAATTTCTCGCAAGCGGTTCAATCTGCATGTCGGTGATGATGGCATCGTCGTTCGAGGCGTTGTATTCGGCGTTCTCGCGCATGCATGTGCAGAAGACCTGGGAGACGCTGCTGAACACGCCGCTCGAGCTCGATGACATCGTGCTGGCCGAGATGCTGTGGGCCGCCAGCAAGGCGATGATTTCCGGCCTGGCGATCCTGCTGGTGCTGTTCGCGCTGGGGATCGGGCTGCATCCGACCACCTTGCTGGTGCCGCCGCTGCTGTTCCTGACCGGGATGACGTTCGCCTCGATCGCGCTGATCGTGAACGCCATCGCCCGTGCCTATGATTTCTTTACCTACTACTTCACGCTGGTGCTGACGCCGATGATTTTCCTGTCCGGCGTCTACTACCCGACTGCCCAGCTGCCGGCGTGGCTGCAGGCGTTCGCCGATTTCCTGCCGCTCGGCGCGTCCGTGCACCTTGTGCGACCATTGCTGCTGGGGCAGCTGCCGGCGAATCCGTTGCCGAACGTGCTGCTCCTGCTGGCGTATTGCCTGGCCGCGTTTTACGTTGCGACCGTGCTCACGCGCCGGCGGCTGTTGAAATGACGAGCCCACGATGAACGACGAACAGATTCTGCTGGCGATGACCAACGTGCCCGATACGGCAACGGCGCAGGCCATGGCGCGCGCCCTCGTCGAAGCCAGGCTGGCGGCCTGCGTGAACATCCTGCCGGCGGTTCAGTCGGTCTATCGCTGGCAGGGTGCGGTCGAACAGGCGAACGAGGTCACGCTGCTCGTCAAGACCACGCAGCGTCGCTATCCGCAGCTGCAACGCGCGATCATCGCTGCCCATCCGTACGAGCTGCCGGAGGTGATCGCCTGGCCGCTGTCCGAAGGCCACGCGCCTTACCTGCACTGGGTCGCCGCCGAAACCCAATCCGATACGCATGCGTAAACTGCTGATTCCCCTCCTGTTCCTGCTGCTGTGCGCGCTGGGCTCGCTGTCCGCCGCGCAGGGCGCCGATGATTTTCTGCCGCCCGAGCAGGCTTTTGCGTTCAGTGCGCGCATGGCAGATCCGTCGACGATCGAAATTCGCTACCGCGTTGCTGACGGCTACTACCTGTACCGTGACAAATTCGCCTTCGCCGCCGACGGCGCAACGCTCGGTGCGGCCGACATCCCGCGCGGCAAGGTGAAGTTCGATCCGAATTTCGAGAAAGATGTCGAAACCATGCGCGGCGAGTTGATCGTCCGTGTGCCGGTGCAGGCCGGCGCGGCGTTCACGCTGAAGGCGACCAGCCAGGGCTGCTCGGACAAGGGCCTCTGTTATCCGCCGCTGTCGTCGGAGGCGCGCCTGTCCGCCGAAGGCGGCGCGTCGACGTCCCCTGCGCTCGCGCCGGCCTCCCCGGTCCGGCTGCAGGCTTCACCCGCGGACGGCATCGCGCCGGAAACCGAGATGGGCCGCATTGAGGCCTCGCTCGCCAGCGGACGCCTGATGCTGATTCTGCCGCTGTTCCTGCTGCTCGGACTGGGCCTGGCGTTCACGCC
>CAYZXP010000170.1:0-6091 GCA_964482415.1 uncultured Bifidobacterium sp.
ATTGCATGGCAAATCAGTTTCTCCAGGCAGATCTCATGTGGCCAGCCGTGGTCTTGCTGGCCTGGATTGCAGGTGAATGGCTGTACGGATGGATTCGCCTGCCCCGGATCAGCAGCTATGCGCTGGTCGGTTTCACCTTCGGTTCCGGGCAACTCGGCTGGCTGCCGGATATGGGCGTTGGCGGCAGCAGCATGCTGCTGCTGGCGAACATTGCGTTTGGCCTGATTCTTTTCGAGGCCGGGCATCGCCTGAACCTCCGCTGGCTGCGGATCAATCCGTGGATCGCCGTCTCGAGCGTTCTTGAAGCGACCCTGACTTTCATTGCCGTCTACGCACTCTGCCGGCAGTTCGATCTCGCACCGACTTCAGCCTTGCTGATCGCCGCACTGTCGATGGCATCGTCGCCAGCGACCGTACTGCGCGTGGTCAACGAGCAGCGCAGTTCGGGGCAGGTGACCGAGCGGGCGCTGCACCTGTCCGTGCTCAATTGCATGCTGGCCGTTTTCGCATTCAAACTGGTGCTGGGCTATCGGGTATTCGAATCCTCCGGCAACCTGCTGCAGGCGGGCTACCAGAGCCTGCTGGTGTTGGTACTGTCGGCGGCGCTGGGTGCCTTGTTCGGACTGGCGCTGCCGGCGCTGCTGCAGCTGCTCAGGCGCAGCCGCAGCGACGCGACCATCGCGTTCGCCATCTCGGTGATCCTGCTGGTGGCGCTGACCCATTACCTGAAGCAGTCGCCGGTGCTCGCCACCCTCGCGTTCGGGGTGATGTCGCGTCACCGGCGCACCATCCTCGGCGGTGCCGAACGCGGTTTCGGCGTGCTCGGGGACGTACTGTCGGTACTGCTGTTTGTCTCGGTGGCCGCGTCGATTCACTGGAACCTCGGGCTCGGCGGCTGGCTGGCCGGCATCGCGCTGGTGCTGGTGCGCGCGGGTGTGAAAGTCGCAACCTTATGGGCGCTTGCACGTCCGGCCGGGCTGTCGCTGCGCAAGGGTGCCTTGACCGGACTGGCGATCGCGCCATTCTCCGTGTTCGTGATCCTCGTGCTCGAGCAGACCCGTCACCTCGGCGTGAACCTGATCGACCAGCTCGCGCCGCTGGCGGCTGCCGCGCTGCTGCTCGAACTGGTCGGGCCGGTGCTGACCTGGCTCGCGCTGTCCGGCGCGCGCGAAACCCACGTGCAGGAGGGTCGCTGACATGCCACTGGCTCCGTTTGAATCTTCGCAGTCGCTGACACTCGGCGTCGAGCTGGAGTTGCAGCTGCTGAACCTGAGCGATTTCAGCCTTGCCGCTGCCAGCGACGACCTGCTGGCGCTATTGCAGCGAAAGCCGTTTCCCGGCACCGTGACCCATGAAATCACGCAGGGAATGATTGAAGTGGCGACCTCCATTCAGTCGCGCCACGACGCGTTGCTGGCCGAACTGCAGGGCATGCGCGACACGCTGGTGCGCGCGGCGGACCGGCTGAACGTCGGCATCAGCGGCGGCGGCATCCATCCGTTCCAGACCTGGCCCGAGCATCGCATCACCGAGCGGCCGCGTTACCTTCAGGTGTCTTCGCTGTATGGCTATCTCGCCAAGCAGTTCACCGTCTTTGGCCAGCATGTGCATGTCGGCTGTCGCAACGGCGACGAGGCGCTCTTCCTGCTGCATGCGCTGGGGCGCTACGTGCCGCAGTTCATCGCGCTGTCGGCGTCGTCGCCGTTCAGTCATGGCCATGACACGCAATTCGATTCGTCGCGCCTGAACGCCGTGTTCGCATTCCCGCTCAGCGGCCGCGCGCCGTTCGTGCTGGACTGGAAAAGCTTTGCCGACGATTATTTCGTGAAGATGGAGCATACCGGCGTGGTCCGCAGCATGAAGGACTTCTACTGGGACATCCGTCCGAAGCCCGAGTACGGCACCATCGAGCTGCGCGTCTGCGACACGCCGCTGACAGTCGATCACGCGGCTGCACTGGCCTGTTACCTGCAGGCGCTGTGCCGTTGCCTGCTGGAAGACCGGGAGCGGCATGCGCCGCGGGAAGACGATTATCTGGTCTATAACTACAACCGCTTTCAGGCCTGCCGTTTCGGGCTCGACGGCGTCATCGTCGATCCGCGCAGTTATGAGCAGCGCCCGTTGCGCGAGGATATCGACGCCACCCTGCAGATGATCCTCCCGGCCGTGCGCGAACTGGGCAGCGACGCGATGATTCCGGGTATCGAGCGCGTGCTGGCGCAGGGCAATGATGCCTGCCTGCTGCGTTCGTTGCACGAGGAACAGGGCAGCCTCGAGGGCGTGGCTGATCGGGCGCTGCGGCGCTTCCGCGCCGACTGACGGCCAGCGGGCAAGCATCGCCGCCTGCTTGCGGCATCGTGTCAGAATGTCGATTTGTGACCGTCCCGCTGCATGGCCGGGACTCAGTGACGAGTGGACCGAATGAACAAGCCCGCCGAGCCGCAGTCCGCGGCTGCCGAATACACGCTGAAGATCGATGGCATGACCTGCGCATCCTGTGTCGCGCGCGTCGAGAAGGTGCTCGCGCGCGTGCCCGGCGTGCAGGCGGCCTCGGTCAACCTCGCCACCGAAAAAGCGACGGTCAAGGCCAGTGCACCGTTACCGCCGCAGACGCTGGCCGAAGCGGTGCGCAAGGCCGGCTACGAGGTGCACGCCGACAGCATCACGCTCGACATCCGCGGCATGACCTGCGCGTCCTGCGTCGCGCGCCTCGAGAAGGTCCTGATGAAGGTGCCGGGCGTGCTGGAAGCCTCGGTGAACCTTGCCACCGAAAAGGCGCGCATCAGCTCGGTCGGCGTGCCGGTGCCTGCGCTGCTGGCGGCGGTGCAAAAGGCGGGCTTTGAAGGGGCGGTCGCGCAGCTGCGCGCAGAGGCGGTGGCAAAGCCGTCACTGCCCGACTGGTGGCCAGTGGCGGCGTCGGCCGCGCTATCGCTGCCGCTGGTGCTGCCGATGCTCGCGCTGCTGGCCGGCGAACACCGGATGCTGCCGGGCTGGTTGCAATGGCTGCTGGCTACGCCCATCCAGTTCTGGTTCGGCGCGCGCTTCTATCGTGCGGGCTGGGGCGCATTGAAGGCCGGCTCCGGCAACATGGATCTGCTGGTGGCCATTGGCACCAGTGCCGCCTATGGCCTGTCGGTCTGGCTGTGGTTCGTGCACGGCGACCATGCGCACCTGTATTTCGAATCGGCAGCGGTGGTGATCACGCTGGTCCTGCTCGGCAAATGGCTGGAAGCGCGGGCGAAGCAGCAGACGGTGGCGGCGCTGCATGCGCTCGAGTCGCTGCGCGCAACCGAAGCGACCGTGCGGCGCGACGGCGCCGACTTGCGCGTGCCGGTCGATGCAGTCCGTGTCGGCGACTTGCTGGTGGTGCGTCCCGGCGAGCGCGTGCCGGTCGACGGCGTTGTTGCCGAGGGCAGCAGTCATCTCGATGAATCCCTGCTCACCGGCGAGAGCCTGCCGGTGGCGAAGGGCCGTGGCGACCGGCTGACCGGCGGCGCGATCAACCAGGAGGGCGTGCTGCTGTTTACCGCGACGGCCGTCGGCGGCGCGACCATGCTCGCGCAGATCATCCGCATGGTCGAGGACGCGCAGGCGGCGAAGGCGCCGATACAACGGCTGGTCGACAAGGTCAGCAGCGTGTTCGTGCCGGTGGTGCTGCTGATCTCGGTGATCACGCTGCTCGGCTGGGGGCTGGTGACCGGCGACTGGCAGCAGGCATTGCTGAATGCGGTCGCGGTGCAGGTGATCGCCTGCCCGTGCGCGTTGGGCCTGGCGACGCCGACCTCGATCATGGCCGGCACCGGCGTTGCGGCGCGACATGGAATACTGATCAAGGACGCGGAATCGCTCGAGATCGCGCACGCGATCAACGCGGTGGCGTTCGACAAGACGGGCACGCTGACCGAAGGCAAACCGGCCGTGGTCGCGCTCGAAGGCATCGCGTTGCCGGCAGAACGCGTGCTGCAACTGGCGCAGGCGGTGCAGCAGCACAGCGATCATCCGCTGGCGAAGGCGGTGATGCAGCGTGCCGCCGCCGACGCGCTGGCACCGCTGCCGGCATCGAACGCAAAAGCCTTGCCGGGACGCGGCGTGCAGGCCGACGTTGACGGGCAGACGGTTTATCTCGGCAATGCGCGGCTGATGGAAGAGCTGGCCGTGGACATCGTTCAGGGCGCATCGTTCGCGACAGAGCAGGAGAGGGCGGGCCGCACCGTCTCCTGGCTTGCGGTCAGCGATGCCTCGGGTGTTCGCGTCGCGGGCTTGCTGGCCTTTGGCGATACCGTGAAGGCCAGCGCGCGAGCCGCGATCGACAAGCTCGACGGGCTGGGCATACGCTCGATCATGATCACCGGCGACAACGAAGGCGCGGCGCGTGCGGTCGCGCAGGCGATCGGCATTGCCGAATTCCGCGCGCAGGTGCTGCCGGGCGACAAGGCAGCGCTCATCGCGGAACTGAAAACGAACCACGGAACGGTGGCGATGGTCGGCGATGGCATCAACGACGCACCGGCACTGGCCGCCGCCGACATCGGCATCGCGATGGCGACCGGCACCGACGTCGCGATGCATACCGCGGGCATCACGCTGATGCGCGGCGATCCGGCACTGGTTGCCGATGCGGTCGGCATTTCACGACGCACCTACGCGAAGATTCGCCAGAACCTGTTCTGGGCCTTCATTTACAACCTGGTAGGCATTCCGCTGGCGGCGTTCGGTTTGCTGAACCCGGTGATCGCCGGCGCCGCGATGGCGTTCAGCTCGGTCAGCGTGGTCACCAACGCCTTGCTGCTGCGGCGCTGGCGACCTGCGTAATGCGGAGCGTCAGGCCGCGCTGAGGACGTCGTAGCCGGCGTCTTCGACCGCTGCCTTCACGGCGTCCAGCTGTGCCGCGGTCGCGACCTTCACGGTCTTGGCGGCGAGGTCAACGTTCACGTCCGCATTGGCATCAAGCGCCTGCAGCGCGCGCTTCACGCTCGCTGCACAGCCGCCGCAGGTCATGCCTTCAACTTTCAGTTCATACATCTCGCGGGTCTCCCATGGCTTGCATCAAAGCTCCACTGTAATACGGCGGCGCGATGCTGTCGCCGGACACGGGACGAAAAAAAATCCCGCTGCAGGCAGCGGGATTTTTTCGTTCAGATGAAACCGGTCAGTGACGGGTCTCGACCTGCTGCAGCGGTGCGTCTGCCGCCTGTTCCACCGGCTTGCGTTCACGACGCGGGCGCGGTGCAGGCGCGACTGCTGCCTGCTCAGCCTGGACTGCACGCAGGCGATCCGGATTGGTGACGGTCATTTGCAGGCCGGCGGCGCGCAGCACCTCGTCGAGGTTGGCAGCGCTGGCAGCCGGCACAGCGGCGGCTGGCTTGGCCTCAGCCGAGACGGCGACCGGTGCCGGCGCTTCCGCTACCGGAGCCACAGCAGCGATTGCCTCGATGGCCGGAGCGGCTTCGGCTGCTGCCTTTGCGCTGTCGGCGACGGTTGCAACCGCGACTGTTTCAGCAACTTCGGCCGCTGCTGCAGTTTCCGTCGCTTTTGCCGCTTCAACCGGTTGCGGCGCAACCTCGACGGCTACGGCCGGCGCGGGTTCTGCAACAGGTTCAGCGATTGCGGCAACCGGCTCGGCCACTACAGCAACCGGCTCGGCGATTGCGACAACAGGCTCGGCGGCTACAGCCACCGGTGCCTCGGCCGGAGCGAACGGAGCGGCGACTTCGGCTTCGGCCTCGGCATCCGCTTCGGCGAATCCTTCTTCACCCGCTTCATCATCGCCAGCGCCGTTTTCGCCGTTCTCGCCATTCTGCTGATCACGGTCGCGACGGTTGCGGTTGCGGCCGCCACGGCGGCGGCGACGGCGCGGCTGCTCTTCGCCACCTTCGACAGCGATGCCTTCAGCATTCAGGACCAGCTCGGCGTTTTCGTCAGTCGTTGCAGCCAGCGGCAATTCAGCCTGCGGCACCGGCAGCAGTTCGCCTTGCGACAGCGCCTGGATTTCCTCGGCCGGCTTGCTGCGCTCTTCGCGCGGCTGCCTCGGCTGGCGCTCGCGGCGTGCCTCGCCGTTTTCGCGCGGCTCACGGGCTTCGCGCGGCTCACG
>CAYZXP010000171.1:0-6087 GCA_964482415.1 uncultured Bifidobacterium sp.
GCTTCTTCGGCGCGGCGCGCAACATCGAGGAAGGCGGCTCGCTGACCATCATCGCCACCGCGCTGATCGAGACCGGCAGCCGCATGGATGACGTGATTTACGAAGAGTTCAAGGGCACCGGCAACATGGAAGTGCACCTCGAGCGCCGTCTGGCCGAGAAGCGCGTGTACCCGGCGATCAACCTGAACAAGTCGGGCACGCGCCGCGAAGAGCTGCTGATCAAGCCTGACGTACTGCAGAAGGTCTGGATCCTGCGCAAGCTGCTGTACAGCATGGACGAGATCGAGGCGATGGAGTTCATCCTCGACAAAATGAAGGCGACGAAGACCAACGCGGAATTCTTCGACCTGATGCGGCGCGGCGGCTGATCCCGCCCGGCTGCAGCGGGGACGTCGGCAGGATTGCCCAAGTCCCTGATTTCGCTGTAAAATCACAGGTTCCCTTGGTGCCGCTGACATGTCAGCGGCACTTAACCGGGCAAGTGACCGTCAACCGGGTCAAGAAGCAGCACGGACCGACGAAGTGGCGATTGGCTACCCAACGATAGAGAGAGTGAAATGAAAGAAGGCATCCACCCCAATTACCGTGAAATTGTCGTGCACGACCTGTCGTGCGACTTCAAGTTCATCACCCGTTCGACCATCCAGACCCGCGAAACCATCAACTTCGAAGGCGCGGACTACCCGCTGGTGAAGATCGAAGTGTCGTCCGAGTCGCACCCGTTCTACACGGGCAAGCACAAGATCGTCGATACCGCCGGTCGCGTCGACAAGTTCCGCCAGAAGTTCGGCAAGGTCGGTTCGAAGACCCAGGCTGCCGGCGACTGATTCTCGCCCCGCACCATCAAAAATGCCGCCTCGAGCGGCATTTTTGTTTTGGTTACGGCAAAATACGCGCACTCCCGAGCCACCCATGCCCAACGTCCATCGGATGAAACCCGTACGCCTGCCCGCCGCCGCCACGCTTGCCCTGCCGCGCTGGGGTCTGGTCGCGCTGTGCCTGCTGTATATCCTGCCAGGCATCATCCGCCGCGACCCGTGGAAGGTGGACGACGCCTCCGGCTTCGGCATCATGTGGACGATGGCGCACGGCTCGCTGGCCGACTGGCTCGCGCCGAACATCGTCGGCCTGCCGATGCTGACCGAAGGGCCGCTGGCGCACTGGACTGGCGCGCTGATGATCACGCTGTTCGGCTGGGTCGCCGGCGACGCGCTCGCCGCCCGGCTGGCCGTGCTGGTGTTCTTCGCCATCGGCGCCGCGTCGGTCTGGCGCGCCGCGTTCGTGCTCGGCCGGCGCATCGAGGCGCAGCCGCTGAAGCTCGCCTTCGGCGGCCAGCCGGCCGCGCTCGATTACGGCCGCACGCTGGCCGACGGCGCGCTGCTGATCTACGTCGCCAGCCTCGGCCTGCTGTTGCGCAGCCACGAGACGGCCGCGCCGGCGCTGCATGTGTCGCTGGTGGCCGCCAGTTTCTATGCAGGCGCCTGCCTGCTCGACCGCCCCAACCATCGCGCGGCCGCCGGCCTGGGCGCGGCGCTGGGGCTGCTCGCACTCACGCACGGCTGGGTGATACCGACGGCGCTGCTGCTGGCGTTCGGCGTCGCGACGGCGCTCAGCTACCGGCACGCGCTGTCGCGCCTGCTGGCCATCACGCTGCCGCTGGCGCTGCTGATACCGGCGACCTGGATCATCGCGCGCCACGGTCTCGCCGGTGACGCCGGCGGCCTCGCGTGGCTGCGCGACGGCCTGCAGCGCATCGGCCTGCCGACGCAGCCCAGCCTGCGCCACCTGCTGAAGAACCTGTTCTGGTTCAGCTGGCCGGCGTGGCCGATCGCGGCCTGGGCCATCTGGGCATGGCGCGCGCAGCGCACGCTGCACATCGTGCTGCCCGGCGCCGGACTGGCCGCGCTGCTGCTGCTGTCGCTGTTCACGCCGGGCCTCAGTCACTACGAACTGCTGTCGATGCTGCCGCCGCTGGCCATCCTCGCAACCTTCGGCCTGCCCACGCTCAAGCGCGGCGCGATCAACGCAATCGACTGGTTCTCGGTGATGACGCTGTCGGCGATCGCCGCCTTCCTGTGGCTGGGCTGGATCGCCAAGCAAACCGGCTGGCCGGCGCAGCTTGCGAAGAACGCGTTCCGGCTCGCGCCGGGCTTCCAGCCGGAATTCAACGCCTTTGCGCTGGCCGTCGCGCTGACGGCCACCTGCGGCTGGATTCTTCTGCTGCAATGGCGGCTCGGACGACGCCCGCCGGTGCTGTGGCGCGCCGTCGTGCTGTCGACCGGCGGACTGGTGCTGTGCTGGCTGCTGCTGATGACGCTGTGGTTGCCGTGGCTGAACTACGGCCAGAGCTATGCGCCGGTCGCCGAGCAGATCGGCGCCCACCTGCCGCAAGACTATCGCTGCGTGAAGACCGAGGGTGTCGGCCCGGCCGAGCGCGCATCTTTCGCCTATCTCGGGCGCGTGAAGTTCGCGCGCGACAACGACGACGCCTGCGAATTCCTGCTGGTGCAGGAAGACCGTCCGCGCCGCAAGGATGCGCAGCTGAAAAAGGTCGAGGCCGGGCTGACGCTGCTCTGGCAGGGTCGCCGCGCGTCGGACCGCCACGAATCTTTCCGGCTGTTCCGCCGCGAATCGCCATGACCCTGCGCGACAGCGCACACGCCGCCTCGTCATTCACCTCCCGTGTCGCCTCGCTGGCCTGGCCTATCCTGGTCGGCCAGCTGGCCGTCATCATGAACGGCGTGGCCGACACGATGATGACCGCGCGCCACTCGGCCACCGACCTGGCCGCGCTCGGGCTCGGCGCGTCGGTCTATGTCAGCATCTTCGTCGGCCTGTCCGGCGTAATGGCGGCGCTGTCGCCCGTGGTCGGCCAGCTGTATGGCGCGAAGAAATTCGACGCGATCGGCGACGAGGTGCGGCAAGGCGTCTGGCTGGCGCTGTTCCTGTCAGCTGCCGGCAGCCTGTTGCTGCTGTTCCCCGGCTTCCTGCTCGACATCGCGCAGGCGCCGCCTGCGCTGGCCGGCAAGGTGCGCGAATACCTTGCGCTACAGGTGTTCGCGCTGCCGGCCACGCTGGGCTTTCGCGTCTATGCGTCGCTGAACACCGCCATCTCGCGGCCGCGGATGGTGATGGCCATCCAGGTCGGCGCGCTGCTGTTGCTGAAGGTGCCGCTGAACGCCGTGTTCGTGTTCGGCCTGGCGGGCATTCCCGCGCTCGGCGCGCCCGGATGCGCGCTCGCCACCGGCGTCGCTGCATGGCTGGCGCTGCTGGCCGGCTGGCTGGTGCTGCGCAACGGCGAGACCTATCGCAAATTCGGGCTGTTCGGCCAGGGCCTCGGCCGGCCTTCCTGGCCGGCGCAGGCGGCGCTGCTGCGGCTGGGCGTGCCGATGGGCCTGTCCTACCTGATCGAGGTGACCGCGTTCACCTTCATGGCGCTGTTCATCGCGCGGCTGGGCAACGAGACGCTGGCCGCGCACCAGGTGACGGCAAACTTCGGCACGGTGCTGTACATGCTGCCGCTGTCGATCGCGAGCGCGACCGGCACGCTGGTCGCGCAGGAGATCGGCGCGGGAAGGATGGATGCGGCGCGCGCGGCCGGCGATGCCGGCATCCGCCTCGGCGCAGTGCTGGCCGTCGCGCTCGGCGCGCTGGTCTGGTTCGCCCGCGCGGAAATCATCGCGCTGTATACGCCGGACGCGGGCGTCGCGGCGGCCGCCATGCCGCTGTTCTTCTTCATCGGCTTCTATCAGTTGTTCGACTCGGTGCAGGTGGGCGCGGCCTTCGTGCTGCGCGCCTACAAGGTCGCGACCGTGCCGACGCTGATGTATGCGGTTGCGCTGTGGGGCGTGGGACTGGGCGGCGGCTACCTGCTCGGCTTCGACGTGTCCGGCGGCACGCCGGCGATGCTGCGCGGCGCGGCCGGCTTCTGGCTCGGCAACAGCGCCAGCCTCGGGCTGGTCGGCATCGCGCTGGTCTGGTACCTGCGGCGCGTGCAGCGGCTGCGCGCGAAAGACTAGGAACCGGTTCCTTCCGGATTCGGGTCCGGCACCGGATCCTGCTGCGGCACCGGTTGCGGCACCTCATCCTCGAAAGGCTCGTCATCGGGCGAAGGCACGGGGGCGCGGTGCATGCGGGCTCCTGTCAGTCGGTGCGGCCGGCGGCGCAATGCGCCGGCCACGCGGTTCAACTCCTGCGGCGCGGCTCGCCGCGCCGGCTCATCCGTCGTTCGGTCGGGTGCGAGAACGCGCGGAACTCGAGGTTCATCACGCCGATCGCCGCAGGCGGACCGAGCACGAAATCAAAGCCACTTTTCACCGGGAACAGCACGTTGTCAAGCAGGACGACATCGGTACGGCAGGTGGGATTGGGATTGGTCAGGTGCTGCCGCATCTCCTGCCAGACCGCATCGGTGACCCAGCCTTCAAGGTAGAGCTGGTTCGGATAGGTGCCGTGGTCGGCGTCGAGATAGGCGCGCTGCCCGCCGGCCAGCGTCAGGTAGGCCGGCGGACTGTCGGCCACCACCAGGTTGGCCCAGCCGTCGCCGAGCGTATGCGTGATCGCTTCCGCATAGCCGGGATAACCGAGCTCCAGCGTCCACTTGCATGCGAGGTCGAGCCGTTTCTCGAGCTGCCCGCCGGACAGCGAATAGCCGTCGATCACGGTGAACTGCATGCTGGTCACGCGCGCCTGCAGCGTCGGCTCCATCGGCCGGATCTCGTCGAGGTTTTCGTGCAGGTTCCAGAACAGCCATTTGCAGCGCTCGCCATCGGTCATGCCGGACAAGTCGGCCACCGGCCTGCGCCCGGCCGGCTCGAGCAAGTCGAGCAGTTCGCGCCGTTGCCGCTCATGCAGGCTGGGCTCGGATTCGATGGGCACAGGGGAAGAATAGGCAGGCGGCATGGTCGCTCCGGAACAGGGGATGAACAATTGCCCGAGGCAATGCATGGCCTTGGGCAAGCTTCCGGATTGGACTAGACGGGCGCGGATTAAATCCCTGCCGGGCGCCATTCGCGGCGCCGGACAGGAGAGGTCGCGAGCGAGGCGCGAACCGCTTTCAGCGAGTCGTTCAGGCGCGCGTGCGCTCGAATTCCTTCATGTACGCGACCAGCGCCTGCACGCCTTCGAGCGGCATCGCGTTGTAGATCGATGCGCGCATGCCGCCGACCACGCGATGGCCCTTCAGCTGCACCAGGCCGTTCTGCTGCGCGCCTTTCAGGAAAGCGTCGTTGAGGCGCTCGTCGTGCAGGAAGAACGGCACGTTCATCCGCGAGCGGCAGTCGCGCTCGACCGGGCTCGAATAGAAATCGCTGTTATCGAGCGTGTCGTACAGCAGCTGCGCCTTGGCGATGTTGTGCCGCTCGATCGCGGCCAGCCCGCCCTGATCCAGCAGCCACTCGAACACGAGGCCGGCGATGTAGATGCCATAGGTCGGCGGCGTGTTCAGCATCGAATCGGCCGCCGCCTGCTCCTTCCAGTGGAAGACCGACGGCGTGACCGGCAACGCACGGTCGAGCAGGTCGTCGCGGACGATCGCGAAGGTCAGGCCGGCCGGGCCGATGTTCTTCTGCGCGCCGCCGTAGATCACGCCGTAGCGCGACACGTCGATCGGGCGCGACAGGATGTGCGACGACATGTCGGCCACCAGCGGTACGTCGCCGCTCTCGGGCACCCAGAAGTACTCGACGCCGCCGATGGTCTCGTTGGTGCAGATGTGCAGGTAGGCCGCCTCCGGGTCCGGGGTCCACGCGGACTGCGGCGGCACATAAGTGAATTTCCTGTCTGCCGACGAAGCGATCTCGTTCGCACGGCAGTACTTGCCGGCTTCCTGTATCGACTTCTTCGACCATTCGCCGGTGTTCACATAGTCGGCCGAGGTCTTGTCGCCGAGCAGGTTCATCGGGATCAGCGCATTCATCGCCAGCGCGCCGCCCTGCAGGAACAGCACCTTGTAGTTGTCCGGTATCGCCAGCAGCGTGCGGAAATCCGCTTCGGCCTTCTGCGCAATGCTGACAAACTCCTTACCGCGATGACTCATCTCCATCACCGACATGCCGCTGCCATGCCAGTCGAGCATTTCTTCGGCGG
>CAYZXP010000172.1:0-4776 GCA_964482415.1 uncultured Bifidobacterium sp.
CCGGACGCAAACGAGCTGACCGCCATCGTCGCAAACACGAAGAAGTTCAGCGCGCCCTGTGCGCGATCCTTCTCTTCCGGACGATAGGCATCGAGCGACAGCGTCGTGCTGCCGGTGAAGAGGAAATTCCAGCCGACGCCGAGCAGGAACAGCGCGACCGTGTAGTGGTGCAGCGATTCGCCCGACAGCGCAATCGCGATGCACAGCAAGAACAGCAGCACGCCGGCGCCCATCACGCGGGTGGTGCCGAAGCGGCGGATCAGGTGGCCCGTGAAGAAGCCCGGCGCGAACATGCCGATCACGTGCCACTCGAGCACGAATGCGACGTCGCCGAACGGCATGCCGCAGGCATCCATCGCCAGCGGGGTGGCCGCCATCAGCAGGTTCATCACGCCGTAGCTGGCGGCGGCCGCGATCGCCGACACCAGGAAGGCCGGCTCGCGCAGCAGCTCGCGAACGCTGCGGCCGTGCGCGGAGCGCTCGGCACGCTGCGGCAGCGGCGGGAAGCCGATGCGCGCCACCAGCGCCATCGCCAGCAAGGCCGGCACCGCCAGCGCGAGATACGCGCCGACGAAAGGCACGCCGAACGCGTTGCGGGAATGGTTGGCAAGATTCGGCCCGATCACCGCGCCCAGCAGGCCGCCGGCCATCACCAGCGACACCGCCTTCTCGCGCTGCGAAGTCGCGCACAGTTCGGCGGCGGCGAAACGGTACAGGTGCGCATTCGCCGCATAGAAGCCGGCGATGACGGTCGCCGCCACCAGCCACCAGAACTGGCCCGTTGACACCGCGACGGCGCTCAGCAGGCTCGCGCCGAGCGCGACCAGCAGCCCGGCCTGGAACGAGGCCTTGCGGCCCCAGCGCGACTGCGTGCGCGCGACCAGCCCGGTCGACAGCGCGCTGCCGACCACATAGCCCATCACCGGCAGCGTCGCCATCCACGCCTGCGGCGCCAGCCGCAGGCCGACCAGCCCGTTGATCGCGATCAGCGTGACGTTATTCGCGAGGAAGAGACCCTGGGCGGCCGCCAGCAACCACAGGTTGGCGTTCACGCGCGGCGGCCTGCGAACGCGCGGCGGCTCATTGCGCCGCCCCGCCGCTGGACGCCTTTTCGACGCTGCGCTTGGCAGCGCGTGCGGCGAACACGGTGTTGCGGTGCTCGGTCACCATTGCGCGCAGGCGCAGGTGCAGCATGTCGGCGGCGTTCGGGTTGTCGGCGACAGCCTGCGATTCATCGCCGCGGCACGCCTGCCAGATGGCGCGTGCGACGTCGCCGATCGGGGCGGCGCCGTCATCGTAGCGCTCGATGTTGCCGCCGACGCAGGCTGAAAGCTCGGCATTGCTGATGCGCGGCGCAGCGCCTTTGGCTGCACTGTCGGCAGCAAGGCAAGAAGAAGACAGCGAGAGCAGCAGCACCGCTGCGCCCAGGAAACGGGAAAGATTCATGTCGGGATTCGCATGCCGAACCGGGTCGGCGAAAAAAATCATTTCATGCCGGCGCACGTCGTGCGCGTCAGCACCTCGTCGAGGCTGCCGGCCTCGGGCGCCAGCCACTGCCGCTGGCCTTCGGTCCAGTACACCGTCATCCCGGACGCCATTGCGCCCTTGTGCCACGAGCGGAACATCTCACGGAACATCGACTTGTCGCAATCGTACTCGTAACGGAGCATCTGCGAACGAAATTCCTTGCCGTCGCGGCTCTGCGCTTCCTTGTGGTCGATCACATGCCACAGCAGCACCATGCGCGGGCCGGACTTCTCGGCCGTCTCGTGGTTCACATACAGCGTCGGTTCGGCGGGCGAGCCATCCAGCGGCGACCAGTTTGCATGCGCCGACAGGGCGACGGCGCACAGGGTCACTGCAATTGCGACTTTTTTCATGGGAAGTGCGGGCGCTTGGGTTGGTTATACAGGCAGGAATTATAGCGCCGCCCTCACGCCGTCCGGAGAGCGCCGGATCAGCGTCCGGCCGCGTCATCGATCAGCAGCAGCACGCACAGTCCCAGATAGAACAACAGCACGACCTGCAGGTTCATTGCCCCTCCCGTTCGGCGCCGGCACGGCAGTCGCGGCAGCGGGCCGTGCCGGTCGCCCGCTGCGCCTTCCGGTGATGCCGTCAGAAGCTGTAGCGCACGCCGACGAACATCGTGCGCGGACGTCCCGGCTGGATACCGTTGGTGCGCGAGTTGAAGTAGCGCTTGTCGGTCAGGTTCTCGACCGTCGCGAACCAGGTGGTCTTCTTGCCGACCGGCGAATAATTGAGCGATGCATTGAACAGCGTCAGCGCCGGGATTTCACCGAACAGCCCGGCGTCTTCCTGCGCTGCCGTGCCGCCGCCGAGGTCGACGTCGCCGTCATAGCCCTCCGGTGAAGTGCCGTGATAATTCTGCGTGTTGGCGAACTGCCGGCTCAGGTAGGTCATGCCGATCCGCCCGAGCCAGCCATCCGGCCGCTCATACGACAGGTTCAGCGTCAGCATGTGCTTCGGCGCATACGGCAGCCGGTTGCCCGACTCATAGCTGCCGTAGCCATCCTCACCCTCGCCGGCCACCGTGCCGCTTTGTTTGAACTTGGCAGTGAACAGGTAGGTGTAGCTGGCGCTGGCGTAAACATGGTTGCGCTGCCCGAACAGGAGCTCGCCGGCATTCATGCGTCCGGCCAGTTCCAGCCCGGTATGCTGCGCGCGACCGGCATTGCGGAACAGGTTGTTGCCGCCACCGCCCTGCACCACCAGATCGCTGATATCCATGTTGAACAGCGTCGCCTCCGCATGGCCGGCACGCAGAGCCGAGGTGCGCACGCCGATTTCGGTGGTGACCGACATCTCCGGTCGCGTCGGAATCAGGCCGCTGCTGCCGACGTCACGGTCGGGACGCGGCGGCGCAAAGCCCCGGTGCACGCCGGCGAAGATCGTGGTTGACGGCAGGCCGTTCCAGGCCACGCCGATGCCCGGCAGCGCGACTGACTTCGAATGCTTCAGGCTGTCGTCGAGCTCGTTCAGCGCATCGCCGCTGTAGAGCGACTTGTCGTAGGTGATGCGCTCGAAGCGTATGCCCGGCGTGATCGCCCAGTGCCCGTGCAGGAAGGTGTTCTGCGCGTACGCCGCCAGCGCCCTGACTTTCAGCTTCAGGCGCTCGTCCCCCACGGCGGGGTCGCTGAAGCTCTCGTCGAATTCATACTTCTTGCGATCGATCCTTTCCTCGTGATAGCGGACGCCGAATATGGCCTCGCTGCGGATGCCGAAGCTGTCGTGGCGCAGCTGCAGCTTCGGCTCGATGCCGAAGAACTCGTACTGCCGCGGGCGGATCGCCCGCTCGGTGCCGAGTTCGTACGCATTCTCGTCGTCGTCATACTCGAACTCGCGCACGCGCCGCGAGGTGCGATGGGTTTTCGAGTAATAAGCCTGCGTCGAAAGCTTCGCCTGGTCATTCAGATCCAGCTCATGGATCACCTGCGCGGTGTCGCGCTTCATGGTGAAGCGCTCGCTGCGCAGGTCGGACAGGCTGCCGCCGGCACGGAACGGATTCGCCCGGTATTCGGCAGCCGTCAGGCCGGTTTCGCTGAAGCGCGAATCTTCCTCGAAATTCGCGTACTTGCCGGTAATGCGCTGGCTGCTGCTGATGCGGTAAGTGCCTTTCAGGGCGACGTCCTGCAGGTCAAAACCGTGCTCGCGGCGGATGCCGTCGCCGCGCTTTTTCAGCACGTCGATCATGATGCCGCCGTTCTCGGTGCCGGTACCCACATTGAAATGACCGTCGTAATAGCCGCGGTCGCCGGCGGTGACCCGCAAGCTGCCGGCGGTGCCGTTCACGGGCACCGGCCGGGTGACGAAGTTGATCATGCCGCCCATGGTCTGCGGGCCGTAAAGAATCTGCCCGGAACCTTTCAGCACCTCGATGCGGTCAACGCGGTCGAGCGGCGTCGAGTAATGCGAAGACGGATCGCCGTACGGCGCAAAGAAGACCGTCGGTGCGCCGTCCTCGAGCATCAGCGTGCGCGAACTGCGGCGCGGGTTGAGGCCGCGCAGGCCAATGTTCAGGTGGGTGCCGGCGACGTCCTCCGCGACCACGTGCAGGCCCGGAATCTCGCGAATCGTCTCGATGATGGAAAACGGATTGCGCTCGCGCAGCTCGTCGCCGGTCAGCACGCTGGATGAGCCGGGCAGCGCCTCCAGGCTGTCCGGCAGGATGCTCGACGCCGTCACCGGCACCGGCGGCAGGCTGCGCGCCTCACCGGCCTCTTGTGCGACGGCCGGCGCCGCGAGCGCTGACGCCACCGCGCCTGCGATCAGCGATTTTCTGGTCCTTTGCATGAAATCCTCGTCTGGTTTTCTATGGGTGTTGCAACGAGGTTCGTAATGTAGTGAGCGTCACGCTCCGCTGTCATCAGGAGAAATTCACGACGGCAGGAACGACCGTGAAAGATTCACGCACCCTTCGCCGGCGCTGCATGTCGGGAGTTTTTCCCGGTCGCAGCGGGCGCGACCAACGGTATATTTCACAGAACGATAGTCAACGAGGCGGCGGCGCGCGAGCGTGGGCCGCGCTGCATTGAAGCCGGTTCCGAATCATCCCGTCATTCGCCTGATGCTGGTCGACGATCACGCCGTGGTCCGATCCGGATACAGGCGCTTCCTCGAACTCGAACCCGACATCCGCGTGGTGGCTGAGGCGTCCTGCGGCGAAGAGGCCTATGCGCTGCTGGAGCGGGTCGACGTCGACGTGCTGATGCTCGACCTCGCGATGCCCGGACAGGGCGGCTTCGAGACCTTGCGCAA
>CAYZXP010000172.1:4876-6006 GCA_964482415.1 uncultured Bifidobacterium sp.
GAGGCGATCGGAAGGCGGCTCAACATGAGTACGCGCACCGCGTACAACTACCAGGCAATCATCCGCAAGAAAATGCAGCTGCAGAACCAGATCGAATTCAACCGCTACGCGATCCGGCACGGACTGATTGAACAGGCCTGATGAGGCCGGTCAGCGAGTCTGGTCTGGCTCCCCGGTGGCGGATGTCGCCGGAGGTTCCGGCGCTGCTTGCGGCGATTCGCTCAACAACAGCCAGGTGCCTGCGGCCACCAGCAACGCGACCAGCACCGTGCCGAACAGGAAAACGATCGTGGTTTCCCGCGCCAACGGCGGATCATCGCGCTCAAAGTCGTCGAGATGGCGGCTGATTTGCCGGCTCCCTTCGTCGAGCTCCACATAGCGTTCGATGTTGGCTTCGACCGCGGCAGCAGCGTTCTTGATCTTGTTTTCCACGAAGAAACTATATCACCGATGGGCAATCGCGCGGCAGGGTCTCCCGCCTTCGCACATAATTCGCTAATCCATACCGATTCACCATGCAATTCGCCGATGGCCGTGCAGGCCAATTTCTCATGCCGTGCAATGCCGTTCACAGCGTTTGCGCCGGCGTCGCAAGTAGAATCGGACATCAGCCACTTTCCTCTCCGCCCTTCCAGGCCCAGCGATCCATGCACGAATTCCTGCCCGCCGATTCCGCCGTCGCCCTGGCCACTGCGCTGGGTATCGGCCTGCTGATCGGCGCCGAGCGCGAGCGCCGCAAGGGCTCCGGTCCCGGCCGCGACGCGGCTGGCATACGCACCTTCAGCATCGTCGGCCTGATGGGCGCGGTCGCGCAGATGCTGGGCTCGCCCATCCTGACGGCCGTCGTAGTCGGCCTGGTCGGGCTGCATGCGCTGCAGTCATACCGGCGCAGCCAGCGCGACGACCCCGGGCTGACCACCGAGGTCGCGCTGATCCTGACCTGCGTGCTGGGCGTGATGGCCGTGTCCGCGCCTGCGGTGGCCGCGGCCGCCGGCATCGCGCTGGCGGCGCTGCTGGTGTCGCGCGACTACCTGCACGGCTTCGTGAAGAAGGTCCTGACCGAACAGGAATTGAGCGACGTGATCGTGCTGGGCGCGATCGTGCTGGTGGTGATGCCGCTGGCGCCGGAC
>CAYZXP010000173.1:0-2163 GCA_964482415.1 uncultured Bifidobacterium sp.
AAGTTGTATTCGTTGTAAAGGATCTCGACCTGCAGCGGCATCGTGTTGGTCTCGCCGCGGATGTGGCCGGACACCACCGACACCGCGCCGAACTCGCCCATCGCGCGCGCATTGCACAGGATGACGCCGTACAGCAGGCCCCAGCGGATGTTCGGCAGCGTCACATGCCAGAAGGTGCGCCAGCCGGAGGCGCCGAGCACCAGCGCGGCTTCTTCTTCCTCATTGCCCTGCGACTGCATCAGCGGTATCAGCTCGCGCGCGACGAAGGGGAAGGTGACAAACACCGTCGCCAGCACGATGCCGGGCACCGCGAACAGGATCTGGATGTCATGTTCCATCAGCCATGCGCCGAACCAGCCGTGCGCACCGAACAGCAGCACATAGATCAGGCCGGAGATCACTGGCGACACCGAGAAGGGCAGGTCGATCAGCGTCAGCAGCAGGCTCTTGCCACGAAATTCGAATTTCGCGATCGCCCACGACGCGGCCACGCCGAAGATCAGGTTGGCCGGCACCGCGATCGCGGCCACCGTCAGCGTCAGCCTGATCGCATGCCACGCGTCTTCTTCGGTGATCGCGATCAGGTAGGCTTCCCAGCCCTTCTTCAGCGCCTCGGTGAACACCACCGCCAGCGGCACCAGCAGGAACAGGAACGCAAAGCCGAGCGCGACGGCGATCAGCAGCAGTCGCACCCACGCCGGTTCGGACGTCGCCGCAGGAACATACGGCGGCTCGATGTGCGACGCCGGCGCGTGCGCTGCGTTGGTCGTGATGGCACTCATTATCTGGCTCCTTTCCCGCCGCGTTTGCGCATCCACGCCTGCAGCAGGTTAATGGCGAGCAGCATCAGGAACGATGCGGACAGCATTACGACGGCGATCGCGGTCGCGCCGGCGTAGTCATATTGCTCGAGCTTGGTGATGATCAGCAGCGGTGTGATTTCCGACACCATCGGCATGTTGCCGGCGATGAAGATCACCGAGCCGTATTCGCCCAGCGCGCGGGCGAACGCCAGCGCAAAGCCGGTCAGCATGGCCGGCAGGATGGTCGGCAGGATCACGTAAAGGACGGTCTGCAGGCGGCTGGCGCCCAGACTTGCAGCGGCTTCCTCCAGCTCGCGCTCGGCTTCTTCCAGCACCGGCTGCACGGTGCGTACGACGAAGGGCAGGCCGATGAACACCAGCGCGACCGCCACCCCCAGCGGCGTGAAAGCGATCTTCAGGCCGTACGGCTCGACGAACTGCCCGATCCAGCCCTTGCCCGAATACAGCGCGGTCAGCGCGATGCCGGCGACGGCCGTCGGCAGTGCAAACGGCAGGTCGATGAAGGCATCCAGCAGCCGCTTGAACGGAAAGCTGTAGCGCACCAGCACCCAGGCCAGCAACGTGCCGAACACAGCATTCACTGCAGCCGCGGCCAGCGCGGCGCCGAAGCTGAGCCGGTACGACGCGACCACGCGCGGAGAACTGACGGTGGACCAGAACACGTTCCAGTCCATCGACAGCGTCTTGATGACCAGTGCCGACAGCGGGATCAGCACCACCAGCGACAGGTACACCAGCGTGAATCCCAGCGACAGGTTAAAGCCCGGCAGCACGCGACCGATACGGCGCGAGGCAGGTGGGGAAAGGACGGCAGCGCTCATGGTTTTTATTACTTTTTCAGCTAACGATGGCGGATTGTTGTTCTTATTCGTTATGAAGAGAACGAATTTTTCGGCATGTTGATAGACGGTTTCCAAATAAGCGGGCGGCTGCCGGTGGTTGCCGGCAGCCGCCTTGGCGGGCATTCCGGTCAGAACGCCAGCTGATAGCGGGCCACCAGGAAGTCTTCGGTTTTGCCATCCAGCGTGCCGCCGGAGAGCCGGGTGCGCTCGTAGTTCAGCGCCAGTCTCGAACTGTCGTTCAGGTACCAGTTGACGCCGATCGCCGCCGATCTGGCCTGCAACGCATAGCTGGTGCCGCGGAAGCTGGCCGGCAGTCCTTCGTCAATCCGGTTTTCCTGATAACGCGCGACCAGTTCGAACGCGCCCCAGCCGCCGTCCTCGCCCTGCCGGAACGGGTTGTAGGGCTTGACGCCGCGGAAGGACGCATCTTCGCCGGTCAGCAGCCACGAGGCGGCCAGCTGCCACGCGCTGTTCTTCGCGGTGGTGCGCTCGGCCGC
>CAYZXP010000173.1:2263-5977 GCA_964482415.1 uncultured Bifidobacterium sp.
TCCTTGTCCGAGTTCACGTCCTGCGACGTCGTGTTCTCGCCGCCGTCGGTGACGCCGTTGAACAGGCCGACCGCGTAGTTCAGCTTCTTGCCGAGCACGTCGCCATAGACTGACACGCCGAGGTCGCGATTCGGCAGCAGGTTGTTGCTGACGTAGCCGCGCTCGATGAACCTGATGTCGGCGCCGCCCTGCAGCCGTTCGAGGCCGACGAAGGGCTTGAACTTGCCGAGCCGGACCTGGAATGCCGGATCAAGCTTCACATCGAGGTAGGCGTCGATGACAGCTGACTTGTTCTCGCCGAACTCCGGCGTGAAGCGGAAGCCGTACTTGCCGAACAGCGTGCCTTCGAAGGTCGGGCGGATGCGGCGCGCAGTGAAGCCGTCAGTCGCATTCGGGAATGCGCTGCCGCCGAAGTCGCGGTAGTCGAGCTGCACCAGTCCGCGCAGCTTGTATTCAAACTGGCCATCGGCCGACTTCAGGCCGAAGCCTTTGTCGCTGGCTGTCAGCACCGGCGTCGACTTCTGTTTTGCGGCAGCCTCTTCGGAGGCGATTTCCTGCTTGCGTCCGAGCACGCGCAATTTCTGGTCGAGTTCCTCGATCTGCGCTTTCAGTTTTTCGATTTCGGCGGCATCGTTCGCATGGGCCGGCAAGGCGGCGGCGACGGTCGTGGCAACGAGCAGGCGTGCGAAGGGCCTGCCCAGAGTTTTCAGCTCCGGGTTCATGACGTTTCCTTTTGTTGGAGTGGTTTTGCGCACGCCGGCCGGCGGGCCGGCGTGCGGTAGGGACGGCCGGTAGAGGAGAGGTTTACCTGGCCTGGTAGATCTGGTCGAAGATGCCGCCGTCAGCGAAGTGCGCCTTCTGCGCCTTTGCCCAGCCGCCGGCGACTTCATCGATGGTCAGCAGCCTGAGCTTCGGAAACTGAGCTTCGTGTTTCTTCGCGACCTTGTCATTGGTCGGACGGTAGTAGTTCTGCGCGGCGATCTCCTGTCCCTGTTCCGAGTACAGGAAGGTGAGGTAGGCTTCCGCCGCCTTGCGCGTGCCGCGCCGGTCAACCACCTTGTCGACCACGGCAACCGGCGGCTCGGCCAGTACGCTCAGCGACGGCGTGATGATTTCGACCTTGCCCGGCCCCAGTTCCCTGATCGCCAGCAGCGCTTCGTTTTCCCAGGTGATCAGCACGTCGCCGATGCCGCGTTCGACGAAGGTGGTGGTCGCGCCGCGCGCACCGGAATCGAGCACCGGCACGTTCTTGTACAGCTTGCCGAGGAATTCCTGTGCGGTCTTTTCATTGCCGCCCGGCTGGCGCAGTGCATAGCCCCACGCGGCCAGGTGATTCCAGCGTGCGCCGCCGGAGGTCTTCGGGTTCGGCGTGATCACGGCCACGCCCGGCTTCGCCAGGTCGTTCCAGTCCCTGATGCCTTTCGGATTGCCCTTGCGGACCAGGAAGACAATGGTCGATGTATAGGGCGCGCTGTTGTTCGGCAGGCGCTTTTGCCAGTCTTTCGCGATCAGTCCGCGCTGCGCGATCTCGTCGATGTCATAGGCGAGCGCGAGCGTGACGACATCGGCGGCCAGCCCGTCGATCACGGCGCGTGCCTGCTTGCCGGAGCCGCCGTGCGACTGCCTGAGCTTCACGCTGTCGCCCGATTGGGCCTTCCAGTGCGCAGCAAAGGCCTTGTTGAAATCCTGATAGAGCTCGCGCGTCGGGTCATACGACACGTTCAGCAGGGACACCTCGGCTGCCTGTGCAGGCAGCAGCGTCGCGGCGAGCAGCAGGGCGGCGGCAATTTTCTTCTTCAGCATGGGGTCGCTCCGGTCAGTTCGATGAAAGTGAAGCAAGCTTAGGGTTGGCCTGATCGGAGGGGAACGAATATGTTTGCAGTTCGAAATGCGAAATCCGGATAAGGACGATCACGATCAACCGGGTGCGCGAGTCGGGGTACGCGTGGCAATGGGAATAAAATTGGTATTTTGGCCAGCAACACCGCCTTCCCGCCGCCGTTCCGCCCGGCCGGGAAGCCAGTAACGGAGGTTTTCAATGACGGATTTCAGTACGGGGCTCGAGCGCCGCGACGTCAACCATGCGCCGCTGACACCGATCGATTTCATTGCCCGCGCCGCCGATGTCTATGGCGATCGCCTGGCGATCGTCCACGGCGCGACGCGCCGCAACTGGCGCGAGACTTATGCGCGCACGCGCCGGCTCGGCAGTGCGCTGGCAAAACTCGGCATCGGCAAGGACGATACGGTGGCCGTGCTGCTGCCGAATACGCCGGAGATGGTCGAGTGCCATTTCGGCGTGCCGATGGCCGGCGCGGTGCTGAACACGATGAATACGCGGCTCGACCAGGCGACCTTGCTGTACATGCTGCGCCATGGCGAGGCGAAGGCGCTGATCGCCGATACCGAATACCTGCAGCTGGTCGAAGGGATGCGCCATGCGCTGCCCGACCTGATCCTGATCGGCGTGCAGGACGTCGAGGCAGGCATGCCGGCGGTGCCGCCCGGCTGGACTGACTACGAGGCGTTGCTGGCCGGTGGCGATCCCGCATTTGCCTGGCAGCCGCCGGCCGACGAATGGGATGCGATCGCGCTGAACTACACGTCAGGCACGACCGGCGACCCGAAGGGCGTGGTCTACCACCACCGCGGCGCGACGCTGAATGCGATCTCCAACATCCTTGAATGGGACATGCCCAAGCATGCGGTCTACCTGTGGACGCTGCCGATGTTCCATTGCAATGGCTGGTGCTTCCCGTGGACGCTGGCCGCGCGCGCCGGCGTCAACGTCTGCCTGCGCAGGTTCGATCCGCAGCAGGTGCTGGAGCTGATCGCGAAAGAGAAGGTCACGCATTACTGCGGCGCGCCGATCGTGCAGAGCGCGCTGGCGAATGCGCCGGCCGAGTGGCGCAAGGGCATTGGCCACAAGGTATCGACCATGGTCGCGGCCGCGCCGCCGTCGTCGGCGATGCTGGCGCAGATGGCAGAGATGGGGTTCGACATCACGCATGTGTACGGCCTGACCGAGGTGTATGGCCCGGCCACCGTCTGCGCGAAGCAGGAAGACTGGGCCGCGCTCGATCTCGGCGCGCAGGCGCAGCTGAATGCGCGGCAGGGCGTGCGCTATCACTTGCAGAAGGGCGTGACGGTGATGGATCCGGAAACCATGCAGCCGGTGCCGGCCGATGGCGAGACCCTGGGCGAGATCATGTTCCGCGGGAACATCTGCATGAAGGGTTACCTGAAGAATCCGCGCGCAACCGATGAAGCCTTCAAGGGCGGCTGGTTCCATACCGGCGACCTCGCGGTGATGAATCCGGACGGCTACCTGCGCATCAAGGACCGCAGCAAGGACATCATCATCTCCGGCGGCGAAAACATTTCGAGCATCGAGGTCGAGGATGCGCTGTACCAGCATCCGGCAGTGGTGGCCGCCGCAGTGGTCGCCGCACCGGACCCGAAGTGGGGCGAGGTGCCGTGTGCGTTCGTGGAAGTGCGCAAGGGGACGGAGCTGACGAAGGACGAAGTGATCGCCCATTGCCGCAAGCTGCTGGCCGGCTTCAAGGTGCCGAAGATCGTCGTGTTCAAGGAGCTGCCGAAGACCTCGACCGGCAAGATCCAGAAGTTCATGCTGCGCGAGGAGGCGGGTTCGGCGCAGGCGATCGACCAGAGCTGAAAAAAATCAGGCCGCCCCGGGGGCGGCCTGACAGGCTT
>CAYZXP010000174.1:0-5900 GCA_964482415.1 uncultured Bifidobacterium sp.
GCGCGCGGGGGAATTGGCGGGCCGGGCGGCCTGCACGGCGTCGGCCTGTGCCTGTGCCTGTGCCTGTTCTTGCATGAGTTCGTCCCTTGGTTATTGTCGGGGGAACGGCGGGCTCCCCCTGTTTCTGTGTCGGACAAAGCCGGCCGGGCAAGCCCGGAACGGCGGCGCGCGATCTTGCCAGCCCGTCGCGGGGCGGTCAGTTCGCGCGGGCAGGTTTCCTGCTCAGGCCGCCTTCGGCAGCTTCAGGCGTTCGCGCACCTCGGCGGCAGTCGCGGGACGCGCACCGGCAGCCTCGATGCGGCGTCGCGCATCGCGCACCTGCGCAACGTTGCCGATCGTGTGCCCCATCGGCACGTCCTCAAGGCCCACGCGCACATGGCCGCCGCGGTAAACGATCTCGTCGATCAGCGGGGCGACCTGCGCGCCCAGTCCGGCGACCATCCACGGCGCGTCCGGATCCTCGTCGGCCAGCAGCTCGAGGTAGGCGTCGATCGCCCACGGCTTCGGCGGGAAGCCGAACGACAGCGTGTCGGAGAACATCAGCCGGTACACCGGCTGCGGCACGCCCGGATAGCAGCGCTTGAGCGCCGCGCCGAGGCGCATGAAGCCCGGCTCGTAGATGGCGTAGGAAGGCACCAGCCCGTGCTGCCGGCACAGCGCAAGGCCATGGCGGATGTGCGACTCGGGATTGGTGTAGACGAAACCCTCATGGCCGGACGGCAGATCGGAGAAGGTGCTGATGTTGGTCGAACCCGGGTCCACCACCGACCATTCGAGCAGGCCGCTGGACGCAAGCTTGTCGACGGCGGAAAAGCGCTGCGCCGCCGTCATCGGCTCGAGCGCATCGACGTCGCCGGCGAAGGGCAGCGTGCCATAGCAGACCACGTCCACCTGCGAGCGAATGCGCTCGATGATGGGTGCATAGATCTCGTAGGCATCGCGCTGCCTGCCGGTAGCCGGGTCATACGGATGGAAATGGATGATCGATGCACCTTCATTGGCGCAGGCGACGGCCTGTTCGACGATCTCGTCGGCCGTCACGGGAATTTCCGGCTGCCTTGCGCGCGACCACGGCCCGTTCAGTGCCGCCTCGAGCCAAATCGCTGGCTTGCCCATATGCTGTCTCCTGTCTGTTCTGATTGCGACGCCGCGTCACCGGAATGCATACCCGGCGCGCTGGCGCTTTACTTGGCCAAAACCCCTCTTCCATCAATCAAAATACCGGCGCACAGCAACATTTTGCGTGCGCGGCTATGATTTGGGGCGCGAACGTCCGGGCGTTGCGCGAGGGTTTGCACCAACCAGTGCATTCTTCGCGATTCAGCGTACAAGTCAAGTAACGGGCGCTTGCGAAATACAGAAGACGATATCAATCCAGGAGATACTGATGGCATTCCCCATTCCCTCGAAACGACGGCTGCTGGCCGCCTTCGCCCTCGCCACCGCATTCAGCGGCAGCGCCATGGCCGCAGGCTCGGTCGAAATGCAGGTCGAGCACCTCGTCAAGCAGGCGATGGCCGAGTACAACACCGCGATGGAGACGAGCGACAGCGCCAGCTTCGCGAAGTACTTCGCATCGAACGCGACTTTCGAAACGCCGACGGCACGCTACTCGGGCCGCAAGGACATCGCCAAATATTTCGAATCCGAATTCAAGACCTTCAAGGCGACCTATGATGTGAAGAAGGTGCTCGTGCAGGGCAGCTCCGCAGCGATCGTGATCACTTGGGACGGCGTCGACCGCACCAGCGGCGACGCGCTGAAGGTCGAGCTGGTCGGCGTGTATGAAGTCGGCTCGAGCGGCCAGTTCAGTTCGGCCCGGTACTACTACGATTCGGCCAAGGCGAAGGCGCTGGCCGATCTGGGCAAATAACGAAGCGAGGATGAGATGACTACTACCAGGAACCGGATCGCCGCAGCATTGCTGGCCACAGGTGTCGTTCTGGGCGGCGGACTGGCGTGCGCGCCGGCCCTGGCCGAGGACGCGTTCGTCTGCATGGAAGAGTCGCAGGAAATCTGCGACAAGACGAACAAGAACATCGCAACCTACATCAAGGCGCACGACGCCTATGACCATGGCCGCGAGATCGGCGACCTGTCCGAGGCCTACGGGCTGGCGAAGGAACTGGTCGCCAACGACGATGCCAAGCATGGCCGGAGCATCCTGCGCCAGATCTACATCCAGGCGGCGCTGGGCACGCACAAGAACTACGTGCAGGCCTATCGCTGGGTGGCCGAAGACATCGCCGCAGGCGTCAGCTACAAGCAGCTGAAGATGGACAAGGTGCTCGAATCGATTGCGCAGAAAATGACGCCGGAGCAGCTCGCCGAGGCGAAGAAGTAACGCGTCCAATAAAAAACGGGCGCCGAACAGTTTCGGTCGCCCGCTTCAGCAGTTACTGCGTCGCCTGCCTTCGGGCAGGCGATATTTTTTTGCCCTTCGGCTTACTTCTTCAGCGCGAGGTCGCGCTTGATGAATTCGGCGAGCATCTTCAGGGTTTCGTCATCGATCTGGCCCTTGAAGGACGGCATGCCCTTGGCGGTGCGGCCTTCACGGATCGTCCAGACGATCTGCTCTTCGGTCAGCGGGGTCACGCGGAGATCCGCGCCATAGCCGCCTTCATTCTGGCCGCCACGGCCGTCCGGCATGTGGCAGGTAATGCACAGGTATTTTTCAAAAGCGGCACGGCCGCCTCCGCGCGGGATACGGATTTCCGGACGGTCGCCGGTCTCGGTCTCGGCCGTTGCGGTCAGGGGCATCGTCGCAACCAGGGTCAGTGCGGACAATGCAGCGAATGCGAGGGCCTTGCTTGTTTTGCTGAAGCGTTTCATGGACTTCTACCTTGCTGTTTGTTTCGTAAATCTGTGCTGACAGGTGGTTTTCCTGTCACCGGGTAAAGTGACGCGGGGCCGGTCACCCGGCCCCGCGCAATTCTACACGTCGATGATTAGTCGAGTGCGAAGACGTACAGAACGTTGCTCGGCACCTGATACTTCAGGTCCGGCGTCGCGCTGACGAACCACTGCGGCCATGCACCACCGAGACCCACTTCGATCGCGATGTACTGCTTGCCGTCAGCCATGAAGCTCATCGGCGGCGCGTTGATAGCGGAACCGGTGTTGAACTTCCACAGCTCTTCCAGGGTCGTTGCGTCCAGTGCGACGACTTCGCCTTCAGCGTAGCCGGAGAACACCAGGCCACCAGCGGTCGACAGCAGGCCACCCAGCTGCGGGTGCTTGGTCGCATGCTTCTTCACGACCTTACCAGTTGCCACGTCGATCGCAGTGATCGAGCCGGTGATACGGCCGCACTCAGGATCGTCGAAAGTCGAGAACGGCGCGCCGCCCAGGAACAGTGCACGGCCCTTCGGTGCCGATTCGGTCACTTCAGCAAACGCCTTGTTGCAACCGTCGATCGTCGGGATGTAGTAACGGTTCGTCTGCGGGCTGTAGGTGGTCGGCGGCCAGTTCTTGCCACCCATGTGGCCAGGACGCAGAACGCCTTCCAGCGTGCCACGGCCCTTGGTTGCCGTACCACGGCCAGCAGCCGTACCAGCGACGTAGGACTGCACATCCTTCTTCGGATCGTAGGTCTTCGGCTTGCACTTGGCGTCCAGGCCACCCGACCAGTTCAGCTCGTCAACGAACTGCGTGCACCACAGCGGCTCACCGGTCTTGCGATCCAGTGCATAAGCGTAGCCGTTACGGTTGGCGTGCAGGGTCGCGCGACGGAACGAACCGTTGATCTGCGTATCGACGAAGGTGTTTTCGGCGATCGAGTCATAGTCGTACGGGTCGTTCGGCGTGTGCTGGAAGCCCCACTTGATCTTGCCGGTGTCCGCATCGAACGCGACGGTCGAGTCGGTCCACAGGTTGTCGCCAGGACGGTATGCGTTGTCCCAGTCCGGACCCGGGTTAGCGGTGCCCCAGACGATCAGGTTGAGTTCCGGGTCGTACGAACCGGTCACCCAGGTCGTGCCGCCGCCGGTCTTCCATGCGCCGTTCTTGTCTTTCCACGTTTCATGGCCAGGCTCGCCCGGGCCAGGAATCGTGTACGAACGCCAGCGACGCTTGCCGGTCTTCAGGTCGAGTGCTTCGATCCAGCCGCGCACGCCGTATTCGGCGCCGGCCATACCGGTGACGACCATGTCCTTGACGATCAGCGGTGCGCCGGTGATGGTCTCGCTCTTGCCCGGGTCAGCGACTTGCGCTTCCCAGACCTTCGAGCCGTCGGTCTTGTTCAGGGCCAGGATACGACCGTCAACGACCGGCGAGATCACCAGGTTGCCTGCCAGGACTGCACCGCGGTTGTTGATGCCGCAGCAAGCGACCGTGGTCGCATAGTCCGGATCCATTGCCGGGTTGTACTGCCAGATCATGCGCGGCTGACCGCCACGAACGTCCAGCTTGGTGACAACGCCCCAGCCCGTCGTGATGTACAGGAAACCATCTTCTGCCACCGGCGTGCCTTCGAGGCCGGCGAACTTGTACTGGATGATGTCCTTGCCACCGCCCTGCGTGCCGCCCATGGCCCAGGTGAACGCGACCTTGAGCTTCTTCACGTTCGAGGTGTTGATCTGGTCAAGACCCGAGAAGCGGTGAGCTTCCAGGTTGCCGTGATGGTTGAGCCAGTTTTGCGGCTCTTTTTCGCTGCTGACGAGACGCTCGGTCGTAACATCACCGGCGAACGCAGTAGCCGTAACGAAGGCTCCTGCGAGAACCGCGCCCAGGCTGGCGAGCGGTTTGTTTTGCTTCATGGGCATATTTATCTCCCCCTAGTGGTATGTGTATTGCGGGTGACCGTCAAACATTCACATGCAAGTCGGCGTTCGTGAATCTACACTTGCCTGCCGTAAAGTCAATTCTTGCGTCACGAATATGCGCTTTTTATTTTCTTGATACATGTATCAAAAATCAGAAATCACTCGTCCCGCACTGCAAGGTAAAAATCCACTCCCATGAACAAAACCAACCTGACGCCAGTCTTGCGCCTGTCTGCCGGCGCGGCTTTTTGCGCTGCAATCGCAGCCGTCGCGCTGACTGTCACATCGCCTGTTGCACTGTCACAACCGCGCAGCTTCCGTGATTGCGACGCCTGCCCCGAGATGACCGCCCTGCCCGCCGGCACGCTGGCGATGGGCTCGCCCGAAGTGAAAACCGCCGGTCTGTCCGAAGAAGCGCTGAAGTACGCCGGCGAATTCGAGGAGCAGCCGCAGCACGCCGTCAGCATTCGCGCGTTTGCGATCGGCACCTATGAAGTCACGCAGGCCGAATGGGCGGCGATCATGGGCGAGAACCCGAGCAGCACCCGCGGCGACCGCCTGCCCGTGGAGAACGTCAGCTGGGAAGAGGCGCAGGAATTCGCGCGTCGCCTGAGCGAGCGCACCGGCAAGCCTTATCGCCTGCCGACCGAGGCCGAGTGGGAATATGCGGCGCGCGCCGGCAGCGCCCGGACCTTCCCGTTCGGCGACGATCCCGGATCGCTGCCGCGGCATGCGTGGTACCGCGACAATGCCGACGGACACAGCCATCCGGTCGGGTCGCGCGAACCGAATGCGTTCGGGCTGCATGACATGCTTGGCAATGTCTGGGAAAAAACGGAGGATTGCTGGCGGCCGCATTACGAAGAGGCGCCGGCCGACGGCAGCGCGCGTACTGATGGCGACTGCGACCTGCGCGTGGTGCGCGGCGGCTCGTGGGTGAACCTGCCGCAGTTCCTGCGCTCGGCCGCGCGCTTTCGCTACTCGACGACCAGCCGCTATGAGTTCGTCGGACTGCGCATCGCGCGCGACCTGAAGGACTGAGCGGCGCGCCTGCCCGGACGGCAGGTCAGCGGCGGCGCGGGTCGCCCGCGCCGTGCCGCAGCCATTCGGACGAAACGCCCAGCATGCCGGCGATCA
>CAYZXP010000175.1:0-5826 GCA_964482415.1 uncultured Bifidobacterium sp.
TCCCTGGTACTCATGGATTTTCATGCAGTCTTCCCCTTAAAGGCGCAATGGTTCAATGGTCAATCGTCAATCGCGGTTTGGTTCAAGGCTGGTCCACCGGCTTGATGGCCCAGCGCGGGTAATATCTGGCGACCGCACTGCCATCGCGCCGCAGCGCATGGCAGCGATCGAGCTGGAACGGCGGCTCGCTGTCGTCGTCTTCGTGGTGGCCGTCTCGCGTCGGCATGACGGAGCCGGCAAAGGCCTGAACCGTCGCCGTCGGCAGGACACTCGCCAGTTCAGTCAGGTGCGTGCAGCCGGCCTTGCCGCCGAGGCGCTCGCGCACCGCATGGCGGAATCCCTTCAACAGGTTCAGGCCGACCAGCTGGCGATACGCATCGCCAATGGTGTCGCAATAGCCCGGATAAGGTACGGCGTCGGATGCCGCATCGGCCTCCACGATAGTGAACTGGGTATCGACCGTAATGCGGAGCCACAGGTCGTGAATAGGTTCGCCGGCAGCGCGCAACCCGGATGCCAGCCGGACCTCGGCAGGACGGCTGTCGATCAGCCGGACCTCGAGGTCCCAGAGACCGTCATCGCGTTCGAAAGCCTGTGCGGAGATGCTGCGTAGATGCCGCGGCGCACGTGAGGTTTTCGGGGCTGGCAAAGGCATAAGCGGTGGGCGCATTGGATGCCGAACAGGCGTGCGCTCAATATAGTTGTGCAGACCGTCGCAGTTTCTACGATTGGTGCCGCTCCTGCGGCGCTGCAAAGCTGAGGCAGTGTAGCACAGCCAAACTGGGACTTGAGCGGCTCAACGGGCGGAAAGCGACCGCAGTTTCGTGATTTTTATTCGCCGATGTCGTCATCACGCTGTTTTGCGCGGCGCAGCACCGACTGGATCGCGGCACGTGAAAAACCGCGCTGTTGCAAGAAGCGCATTTGTTTCGCCAATGCTGGCGCATCTTCCGCCGGCTGGCCGAATTTGCGCGACCAGACCTCCCATGCGCGCTCGTTTTCTCCCTGCAGCAGGTCCGATCGCAGCGAGTCGACCGTGGCGTCGTCGAGCCCGTGGCTCTGCAGCTCGGACAGGATGCGCGCACTGCCGTAGCGTGCCGCACGGCGATGTACCAGCGATTCGGCGAAGCGCTGTTCGGACAGAAATTTCTGCGCCTGCAACCAGTCCAGCACCGCCTCGACATCGTCGCCCTCCCCGGCGTAACGTGCCAGTTTGCGCGCGAGCTCCTGCCGGCTGTGCTCGCGGGCGGCGAGGTAGCGCAATGCACGGGCTTTCAGATTGGGCTTTTCACTGGGCATGGGCAAGACGTGGCTGGAAATTCAGGGGCGGCGGTACTGTGCGGCAGGCGCAAAACCATCGTGAATGCGGCACCCCCACGACCGGGCTGCGCCGGAATCGGCGTCCCGGACAGGCCGCCCGTGCCCCAGGCCGAACCGGTCGGGATGCCGGCAAAAACCCGATGTGCCCGATAAAAGCGCGGCGGACAGGACCTGCAATCCTGCCCGCCGCCTGGCAACAACCCGGTACGAGACCGCGCCGAGCGCGGCGGTCTTTGCTTGCTTTATTCTTCAGCGGCCGGCGCAGCGGCTGCCTTGGACTTGCGGGCCGGTGCGGCGGTCTCGGTCGCAGCGCCTTGCAGTGGCGGCAGGACCCGCACGCCGAGGTGGGCGCGCACCTTGTTCTCGATTTCGTGGGCCATCTCAGGCCGTTCGCGCAGGTACTGGCGTGCGTTGTCCTTGCCCTGACCAATGCGCTCGCTGCCGTAGCTGTACCACGCGCCCGATTTCTCGACCACTTTCGCTTCGACGCCGAGATCGATGATCTCGCCTTCGCGCGACACGCCTTCTCCGTACAAGATATCGAAATGCGCTTCCTTGAACGGCGGCGCCACTTTGTTCTTCACTACCTTGACCTTGGTTTCGTTGCCGATCACCTCGTCACCGGACTTGATCGAGCCGGTACGGCGAATGTCCATACGCACCGATGCGTAGAATTTCAGCGCGTTGCCGCCGGTCGTGGTCTCGGGGTTGCCAAACATGACGCCGATCTTCATCCGGATCTGGTTAATGAAGATCACCATCGTATTGGTGCGGCTGATCGAGCCGGTCAGCTTGCGCAGCGCCTGTGACATCAGGCGTGCCTGCAGGCCGGGCAGCGAATCGCCCATGTCACCCTCGATCTCGGCGCGCGGCGTCAGCGCAGCGACCGAGTCGATGACCACCAGGTCGACTGCGCCGGAACGCACCAGCGCATCCGTGATCTCCAGTGCCTGTTCGCCGGTGTCCGGCTGCGAGATCAGCAGGTCTTCAAGATTTACGCCCAGCTTTTGCGCGTACACCGTATCCAGCGCATGTTCGGCGTCGATGAATGCACAGGTGCCGCCCAGCTTCTGCATTTCGGCGATCACCTGCAGCGTCATCGTGGTCTTGCCCGACGATTCCGGGCCGTAGATCTCGATCACGCGGCCGCGCGGCAAGCCGCCGACGCCGAGCGCGACGTCCAGGCCCAGCGAACCGGTCGACACCACCTGCACTTCCTCGGCGACGGCGCCATCCATGCGCATCACCGAACCCTTGCCGAACTGCTTTTCGATCTGCGCCAGTGCGGCGCTCAGGGCCTTGGCCTTCTCGGAATTCGCGACTTTCTTGTCGTCCATGCGGGTCTCTCGTAGCTGGGAAGTGAATTGAAACAGTACTGTATAAAAATCCAGTAAAACCTGCAAGCGTATTTTATCCGGCAGGCGCGCCGACGGCGCGCGGCGGCTCGGCTTGCCATTCCGGCAAATTCGCGCAAAAGCCCTGAAAATGCTGGTAGTTGCTGGCAGGATGCAAACCCAATAGACTGCGGGTATCGGTCGGGGGAAGCCTTTTCGCGCAGCGGCGCGGACGAGCCGGCCCCGGTCGCCGGGAGTTTCCAAACAATTACTAACCGGCCGCCATCGGCCGCCCCGGCGCAACAATCACGCAACGCCCCGACGAATCAACCTGAAGCTGCTTCCCGAATGCGTATCCTGCTCGCCGAAGATGACAGTGTGCTGGCCGACGGCCTGACCCGTTCGCTGCGCCAGTCCGGCTATGTGACCGACTGTGTCAATAATGGCCAGGCGGCCGACAGCGCCTTGTCGACGCAGGACTTCGACCTGCTGATCCTCGACCTCGACTTGCCCCGCATGCCCGGGTTGGAAGTGCTGCGCCGGTTGCGCGCGCGTGACTCGCGAGTGCCCGTGCTGATCCTTACTGCGAACGATTCGGTCGAGCAGCGCGTCAAGGGCCTGGACCTGGGCGCCGACGATTACATGGCCAAGCCCTTTGCGCTGTCCGAGCTCGAAGCGCGCGTGCGCGCGCTGACGCGGCGTGGCGCCGGCGGCGGCCCGACGGTGATTCGCCATGGCCCGCTGTCGTTCGACCAGGTGGGCCGCATCGCCTACCTGAACGACCACATGATCGACCTGTCCGCGCGCGAGCTCGGCTTGCTGGAGGTGCTGTTGAAGCGCAGCGGCCGGCTGGTGTCGAAGGAACAGCTGGTCGATCACCTGTGCGAGTGGGGCGAGGAAGTCAGCAACAACGCCATCGAAGTCTATGTGCACCGGCTGCGCAAGAAGATCGAGAGCGGCGGCGTGCGCATCGCCACCGTGCGCGGGCTCGGCTACTGCCTCGAGAAATACACGGCGCCGGTGGCCGACGCCGGTGCCGCCTGAGCCTGACGGTGCGCGCTGACAGCCGCAAGACCGCTGGCCTGCCGGCCGCCGATGGCCGCGACCAGCACACGCAACGCTCGCTGTTTGGCGAGATCCTCGACTGGATGCTGATGCCGCTGCTGCTGCTGTGGCCGCTGTCGATCGGCATCACCTACCTGATCGCCAAATCGATCGCCAATGAACCCTTCGACCGCTCGCTGGAAGACCGGGTGACCGTGCTGGCGCAGCAGGTGAAAGAAGTCAACGGCGAAGTCAGCGCCCGCCTGCCCTTTTCGGCCCGCGACATCCTGCGCGCCGACGACATCGACAACGTGTACTTCCAGGTCAGCGGTCCGAAGCGCGAGATGATCGCCGGCGACACCGACATGCCGCTGCCCGACGACGAAGATCCGCCGGTGCCGTGGGCCGTGGTGCTGCGCGATGCGCAAATGCGCAATGCCGACGTGCGCATTGCCTATACCTACGTAAACCTGCAGGCTTCGCGCACGACCGGCCTGAAGCCGGGCGACACCCACTATGCGCTGGTGCAGGTCGGCGAGACGCTGGAGAAGCGGCGGCTGCTGGCCAACCAGATCATCAAGGGCGTGATCCTGCCGGAGTTCATCATCCTGCCGATCGCCATTGCGCTGCTGTGGTTCGCGCTGTCGCGCGGGCTGTCGCCGCTGACCAGCCTGCAGGAAAACATCCGCTCGCGCCGGCCGGACGACCTGTCGCCGATCGATTCGCGCGCCGTGCCCGAGGAAATCTCGCCGCTGGTGCGCTCGCTGAACGAGATGCTGGAACGGCTGTCCCAAAGCATCCAGTCACAGAAGCGCTTCATCGCCGATGCCGCGCACCAGATGAAGACGCCGCTGGCCGGCATGCGCATGCAGTCGGAACTGGCATTGCGGCAGGACTCGCGCGAGGAGATACAACGCTCGCTGGAGCAGCTGGCCAAGAGCTCGGCATCCGCGACGCGGCTGGTGAACCAGTTGCTGGCGCTGGCGCGCGCGGAAAACGATTCGCCGCAGGCGACGCCGCTGCAAGAGCTGGACCTGATCGCGCTGGCGCGCGACACCGTGCAGGAATGGTTCGGCGCCGCGCAGGCGCGCGAGATCGACCTCGGCTTCGAGGCTGGCGAAGGGCCGATCGCGGTGGCCGGCAATGCGACCATGCTGCGCGAGATGATGAACAACCTGATCGACAACGCGCTGCGCTACACGCAGCAGCGCGGCAGCGTCACGGTGCGGGTGCGCCGCGACGCGCGCCGGCGGCTTGCGGTGCTCGAGGTCGAAGACAACGGCCCGGGCATCCCGCCGGGCGAGCGCGGCCACGTGTTCGAGCGCTTCTACCGCATCCTCGGCAGCCAGGTCGAAGGCAGCGGACTGGGCCTGGCCATCGTGCGCGAGATCGCGCAGCGCCACGGCGCCACGGTGGAGGTGACGAACAGCCCGCACGGCACGGACCCGCGCTTTCCCGGCGCGCTGTTCCGTATCTGCCTGCAGGTCGCGCCGCGCGACGCCGGCGAGGAGCACTGATGGCCGCCGCCGCGCACACCACACGTTACTGGCAGCGCGTGCGCCGGCTCACGCTGGCGCTGCTGGCGCTGTGGTTCGCGGCCAGCTTCGGCGCCGTCTTCTGGGCGCGCGAACTGTCGGCCGTGTCGCTGTGGGGCTGGCCGCTGCATTTCTATCTGGCGGCGCAGGGCGTGACCCTGGTCTACCTCGCCATCATCGGCGTGTACGCCTACGCGATGCGCCGGCTGGATGCACTTGCGCAGGCGGAGGGCGGTGATGCGCACTAACGGCTTCCCGCGCCAGCTGACGCGCTACTTCGCGCTGTACACGGCCGGCTTCGGCGCGCTGCTGGCCGCGCTCGCGATCCTCGAGCATGAAGGCTTTCCGCGCTTCTGGCTCGGCTACCTGTTCCTGTTCGCGACCATCGTGGTGTACGCCATCATCGGCGTGTTCAGCCGCACCACCGAGGTCGGCGAGTATTACGTTGCCGGACGGCGGGTGCCGGCGCTGTTCAACGGCATGGCGACGGCGGCCGACTGGATTTCGACCGCCAGCTTCATCGGCCTCGCCGGCGGCCTCTACCTGCAGGGCTTCGACGGGCTGGCCTACATCATGGGCTGGACCGGCGGCTA
>CAYZXP010000176.1:0-5807 GCA_964482415.1 uncultured Bifidobacterium sp.
CCGATATCGCCCGAATATTTCGGGTGCCGCCCCACATGATTGCGGATCTGGACCGAGCTACGTTTTCGAATATCGAGCAGCAGTCGCTAGAGTTTGTAATGCACACGATGACGCCGTGGGCTGAACGCTGGGAGGCCTCGATCGGCTCTGAACTCTTGCTCGATGGCGATGATCTGGAAGTCGAATTTGACTTTGCCAACCTCATGCGTGGCGATGCAGCCAGCCGCTCGGCGTACTACCAAAGCGGGATACAGAATGGTTGGCTTACCCGAAACGAAGCACGCATTGCCGAAAACCTCAACCCACTCGACGGGTTAGATGAGCCGCTGCGACCGCTGAACATGGTGGAAGAGGGCGATGCCGAGGAGGTAGAACCAGAGGCCGAGCCGGCCGACCTTGGGACCGAGAGCCTGATACCTGCCGAGGAGGAGGCGAATGCTCGTTTGCATGCGGTGGTGGCCAGCGCAGCGGATCGCTGGGCACGCCGCATTAGCCGCTCTGGTGTGATCGATGACAAAGACATTGACCTCATCGCTGAAGCCCTGGCAGTGCCACTGGCATCGGTCCAGTGTTGGGCTGCCGAACAAGATGGCCAGACGTTGAATGAGTGCGATCTACGCCAATCACTGACCCGATTGGGAACGAATTCAGGGGAATAAATCTATGAACCACCAACTACTGGTCGCCGAGTTTCTGACGACTCCTTGGGCGTTGATGCCCGAACGACTTAACGCCTTAGCAGGTGTGGTCACGCGCTGGTCTGCCGGTGTGCCTGCTGAAGCGCAAACCATGGACCGGATTCAGGCCGATCGCATGATTCGTGAATCACGGCGCCAAGCTGCGGCCGTACAATCTTCGGGCGGTATCGCCTTGCTCCCACTCTATGGCGTGGTCACACAGCGCGGCAATATGGTTGACGATGTCTCCGGGCCAGGTAGCACCAGCACTCAGCAGTTTTCGTCGGCGCTTCGGCAGCTGCTAGCCGATGACACAGTGGGCCAAATCCTGATCGATATCGATAGCCCGGGTGGTAGCGTCTACGGAGTGGCCGAACTGGCCGATGAAATCCAAAGCGCCCGATCCCAGAAGCCCATCGTGGCGGTGGCAAATTCGCTGGCTGCATCGGCAGCGTACTGGATTGGGTGCTCAGCCAGCGAGTTTTACGTCACCCCGGGCGGCGAAGTTGGGTCCATCGGCGTGTGGCAGGCACACCAAGATTACAGTCAGGCACTCGAAGAATCTGGCGTTAAAACGACCCTGATTTCAGCAGGCAAATTCAAGGTGGAGGGCAATCCTTATAGCCCTCTGGACGCCGACGCCCAGTCCTTCATGCAGTCCAGGGTTGATGACTATTACGCTGCATTCACAAAGTCTGTAGCTCGTGGCCGTGGTGTGTCGGTCGCTCAAGTACGCGAAGGCATGGGCCAAGGACGGGTACTTGGCGCTGAAGCCGCACTCGCCCAAAGCATGGTGGACGGCGTGGCCACGTTTGACGACGTTCTGAAGAAAATGCGCCGAGACGCAAAACAACAGACCCGACCTGGTGCATCACGTCTCAAACAAGCCAAGGACGCCCTGGCCCTGCTGTAACCCCATTGAGGCGCGGCTCCGTCGAGTTTCGCCTGATCTGAAAACGACCCATCGGTCGTTATCCGTTTCACCCCATCTGTCCGCCACACCGCGAGGTGTTGGGCGGCTTTTTTATTTATGGAGAACCCACATGAGTAAGCAACTCCGAGAACTGCAGGCTCGCAAAGCCGGCCTCATCAAGGAAGCTCGAGCGCTGACCGACCGCGCAGCTAGCGAGAACCGCGACATGAATGACGAGGAGACCTCGGCATTTGATGCTCTGAAAACCCGTATCGATACGGCTTCTGCTGCAATCGATCGCGAATCATCCCTGATTGCTGAGGAGGCGCACATGGCCATGACGGTCGACGCACCTACCGGCAACTACATCACCGTTAACGACAACCGTGATGCTGATCCTAAACACGGCTTTAAGACGGTTGGCGAATTCATGCAGGCCGTTTTTCAAGCTGAAAAACCAGGTAAATCTGTTGATGATCGTCTGTTGATCGGTGGTGGTCGTGGCGCAGCAGCCCCAAGCACCTACGCGAACGAAGCGGCAGGGCAGGACGGGGGCTTTCTGGTGCCGCCTGAATTTTCACAGCAGATCTTCCGTCTGTCCCTGGGCGAAGATTCGCTGCTTCCACTGACTGACAATGTCGAAATCAGTGGTAATAGCATGGCTTTTCCGAAGGACGAGACAACGCCTTGGGGAACGAATGGCATTCGCGCTTATTGGCAAGGCGAAGCATCGTCAGCAAGTGCGACGAAGCCGGTGCTCGGACTTTCCACGCTGCGCTTGAAAAAGCTGATGGCGCTGGTACCCACTACCGACGAGCTGCTCGACGACGCCAATGCGCTTACTAGCTATCTTCCTGAAAAAGTGGCTGACTCCATTCGGTGGAAGACCAACGAATCCATTCTTTTTGGCTCTGGTAATGGCGTACCCGTTGGGGCACTGACTGCAGGTGCGACAGTCACCGTTGCTAAGGAGTCGGGGCAGGTGACGCAGACTTTGCTGCCTCAGAACCTTGCCAAAATGATTTCGCGACTGCCGACTGGTAGTTTTGCGAAGGCCGTCTGGATTGTGAATAACGATGTGCTGCCGGCGCTATTCACTTTGACGCTTGGTAATTACCCGATCTATCTACCCAATGGACTGAGTGTCGGCGGTATCCAAGTCTCGCCGTATGGAACGCTACTGGGACGACCAGTGTTTGTGTCCCAGCATGCCAATTCTTTCTCCAGCCAAGGTGATGTGCTGCTGGTTGATCTTTCCTATTACCAAACGATCACCAAGGCTGGTGGCTTGCAGACGGCAACATCGATGCACCTTTATTTCGATGCCGATCTGACGGCGTTCCGGACCACCTTCCGCATGGATGGTCAGTCCAAGCTTGCCGCGCCAATAACGCCTGCCAAGGGCAATGCATCAATGTCCCCATTCATTCAACTGGGTGCGCGTTGATCGCCCCGAGACTCAAGGAGAATACCTATGTTTCCTAATGCTTTGGGTAGCGAACTCGTCGCAATCCTCGCAACGCTTGATCCTTCCAGCCAAGCTGCTGGCACGTTGACCACTGGCTGGATTCCGGCTGGGAGTCACCACAGCCTGCTCGCGGTGATCCAGACAGGAGTGCTTGGTACGGGTGCAACTGTCGACGCCAAGCTCCAGCAGGCAAGTGATGCGACTGGTACGGGTGCTAAAGACATAACTGATAAGGCAATCATTCAGATAGTCAAAGCAACCGGGGACAACAAACAAGTCCTCATCGACGTCAAACCTGAGGAGTTGGACATTGCCAATGGTTTTGGCTTTGTTCGTCTGTCCTTGACTGTGGGTGTTGCAGCGAGCTTGACCTCAGCCCAGGTTCTGGGGATTTCACCACGTGTGATTCCCGCCAGTGCTGCTAATCAAGCGGCCGTGGTGCAGATCGTCTAAGTCATGCCCCTGCAACTCGTCACGCCACCCTCAGGTGAACCGGTGTCGCTTGCCGAAGCCAAGCTTCACCTGCGGGTGGATGTTGACGATGACGATGCACTCATTAGCTCCCTCATTGCTACCGCCCGTCAGGCAGCAGAGACGTTAACGGGTCGTCAGCTGATTTCTGCTCGCTGGAAGCTTGTGCTGGATGCGTTTCCCTGGGGCGAAATTTTGTTGGCGAAATGCCCGGTCCAATCGATCGTGAGTATCCAGTATCTCGACATGAACAACATCGGTCAGATGCTGCCTTCAAGCGACTACGTGGTGGATGCCGCGTGTGAGCCGGCGCGAATCACTCCCGTGTTTGGAAAGACCTGGCCACCGACCTTGCCTCAGATTGGCGCTGTGACCGTCACCTTTGATGCGGGATACGGTGCTGCGTCAGCGGTACCCGAGGGCCTAAAGAGTTGGGTCAAGCTACGTGTCGGTAGTCTCTACGCGCATCGGGAGGAGATGTCGATCCTAATGCGCGGTCGAATTGACCCGTTACCGTTTGTGGACGGCTTACTGGATCCCTACCGAGTGGCCCTCGTATGACAGCGGTACCGGCAGGGATGCTCATCCACCGGCTCGCCCTGCAACGGGCCACAACGGTAGTCGATGAGCTTGGTGCGCCAGCGCGCAGCTGGATGCCGTTCAAAACAGTCTGGGCCAGCATCACTCCGATCTCAGCACGCCATCTCGTGATTGCGCAACGCATGTCAGCAGAGATCACACATCAGATCACCGTGCGCTACCAGGATCAGCTTTGTAACTTACGAGACCTGCCGAATTTTCGAGGACTGCATGGCGGGCGGATCTTCAAAATACATGGGGGCATCAACGAGGACGAAGAGAACGTTCTGTTGACCCTTTATGCTTCAGAAGGAGTCGATGATGGCTAAGTTTGAGCGCATGCAAGTCAAGGGCGCCGCTGAACTGGTGAAGCTCTTAAATCAACTCCCCGCACGAGTGGCCAAGAACGGACTACGATACGCCGTGTATGCCGGGGCCAAGGTGGTGCGGGATGAAGCCAAGTCCCGTGCACCCAAAGCCGCGGAAGCCATTCCCAATCAGCCTCCGCCGGGCACCTTAAAGCGTTCCGTGATCATGAAACATATTCCGGAGCTATCGAGCCTGACTCGTCAGACGTTTTTTGTGACGGTTCGGCACGGGAAAAAATACCGGCTTCAGGGGAAGAAGAAAAACCTCTCCCAAGATGCGTGGTACTGGCGCTTCATTGAATTTGGCACATCCAAAATGGCAGCCCGCCCGTTCTTGCGTCCTGCACTTGAAGTCAAGCGGCAAGAAGCAGTTGATGCCATCACGACGCGACTGGCTGAGCGGATCGAGGCCGAAGCAAAAAAGCTAGCCAAGATCTGATGCAAGACTTTTATCAAGCAATCAAGCATCTGGCGCAGACACGAGTTTTCGCTTTGATCGCACCAGGCGAGACCGCATTCCCTTACATCGTCTACACACCCGTAGCCACTGAGCAGGTCATCGGCATTAACGGACTGCACGGTGTTGTGCGACTGCGCATGCAGGTCGATGTGTATGCCAAGACGCTGCAAGCAGCGAATCAACTTCAAGACGACGTCCTGGGATCGGTGATGGCCGCGATCGATACGGTGTCTGATGTCCGGATGGTTAATAGCGGATTCGATGAAGAAGCCCGCGTGTATCGAATCACGGTCGACTACTCCTATCTCCGCTAGTCACCTCTGGCGCGCATCTTAATGTGGCCCTTCCGGGTCCAAAAAACCTTTTCTTTTTATTTGGAGACTACGCATGTCAAGTACTGCGATCATCGCCCAGGGCATCACGATTGCCAGAATGGGTACCACTGCCTTTGAGACGATACCGAATATCGTTTCCTTCCAAGGTCCGGGTGGACAAGCCCAGGTCATTGATGTCACGAACCTCTCGTCCACGGCAAAAGAGAAGCGTATGGGTCTGCGCGATGAAGGCTCGCTGTCCCTGACGCTACATTTCGACCCCGACAATGCGGTGCACGACGGCTTGCGCACTGACCGGGCGAATCGTGTCCGACAACAGTTTCGCATCACTTTTACGGACACCATCCCCACTGTCTGGACGTTTTACGGGTATGTCACCCAGTTCAGCGTTCAGGGGGGTGTCGACGCCGTCGTTGAAGCGTCGGTAACGATTGAGATCGATGGCGACATCACGGAGGCATAAAACCATGGACCTGCTGAACAAAGAAAACATCCTCGCAGCGAATGATCTTCCGCTCGAGTGCATTGCCGTGCCT
>CAYZXP010000177.1:0-5675 GCA_964482415.1 uncultured Bifidobacterium sp.
CACGCTGGACCGCCGGCAGTTCGGCCGGCCGCTGGCGGCGAACCAGCTGGTGCAGAAGAAGCTGGCCGACATGCAGACCGAAATCACGCTGGCGCTGCAGGGCTGCCTGCGGCTGGGGCGGATGAAGGACGATGGCACGGCGGCGGTCGAGATCACCTCCATCATGAAGCGCAACTCGGCCGGCAAGGCGCTGGAGATCGCACGCACGGCGCGCGACATGCTGGGCGGGAACGGCATCAGCGACGAGTTCGGCGTGATCCGCCATCTGGTCAACCTCGAGGTGGTGAACACCTACGAGGGCACCGCCGACGTCCATGCGCTGATCCTCGGGCGCGCGCAGACGGGCCTGCAGGCATTTTACTGACGCTCGCGCGCAGCTTGCGGTTTCGGCCCTGCGCCTGAGCGACCGGCAGCGCCGCTGTCGGCGCTCGCCGACAGCAGCAGATCCGCGCTGGCGCTCGTGCATCTAACCCCATCGCAACTCCCTTGCCGCTTTTGTCGACAGCGCGTGGCTTTCGGCGAACGCAAGGAAAGCCTGGTGCGTGCTGAGGAAGATGCGATCCGTCATGCGCTGGCCCAGCTCGGTAGAGCGCATGCGGTCGAGAACCGGACCCTTGATTTCGGCGAACTGCAGCGTCATGTCGCGCGCCGCGAGGCTTTTCTCCAGCTCGGTCAGCGTTCCCAGCGCCGTCGTGTCGAGCTGGTTCACTGCCGACAGGATCAGCAGGATGCAGCGCGTGCCGGGGCGGGTCTGGATCAGCGTCTCGACTTTTTCTTCCAGCAGCTGGGCGTTTGCAAAGTACAGGCTTTCGTCGATGCGCAGCGCGACCAGCCCGGGCAAGGTCTCGACCTGGTGGCGCTCGATATTGCGGAAGTGCTCGGTGCCCGGCACACGGCCGACCACCGCCATGTGCGGACGGCTGCTGCGCCAGACCAGCACCGCCAGCGACAGCACGACGCCCAGCATGATGCCTTCGTCGACGCCGAGCACGAGCACGCCGGCAAAGGTCAGCAGCAGCGAGGTCGCATCGGCCTTGTCGTAATGCCAGGCTTCCTTCAGCGTATCGATGTCGATCAGTGCAGTGACTGCAACGATGATGGTTGCGGCCAGCACCGTGTGCGGCAGGTAATGGAACCAGCCGGTCATGCCGGCGATCACGATGGCCATCAGCGCCGCAGAAATCACGCCGGCCGCCGGCGTGTTTGCACCAGCCGAAAAATTTACGACCGAGCGCGCGAAGCCGCCGGTGACGGGATAGCCGCCCGACAGCGCGCTGGCGACATTGGCCGCACCGATGCCCAGCAGTTCGCGGTCTGGCTGGATGCGCTGGCCGCGCTTCAGCGCAAGCGACTGCGCGACCGATACGCTCTCGACGAAACCGACCAGCGAGATCAGCAGCGCGGGCAACCACAGTGCATTCATCTGCTGCCATTCGATCGACGGCAGGCTGAGCTGCGGCAGCCCGGCCGGCACGGCGCCGACAATGGACACTCCGTGCGTGCGATCTGCTCCGCTGGCCCCGACCCAGGCGGTGGCGGCGATCACGGCCAGCATCGGCGCGAGCCGGGTCGACAGGTCGGCCAGTTTCGGCGCTACCCCGGCCTTTTTCAGCAGCGGTCCGAGCTGCTTGCGCGCGAACACCAGAAACACCAGCGAGATGACGCCGATGGCGGCGGTGATGGGCTTGATCTTGTCGATTGAATGCGCAAGGCCCATGAGTGTTTCAAGCGCACTGCCCGAGGGCAGCGGCACGCCGAGCAGCGACTTCAGCTGGCCGATGGTGATCAGCACCGCGGAGCCGGAGATGAAGCCGCTGATCACCGGATGACTGAGGAAATACGCGAGGAAACCGAGCCTGAGCAGGCCGGCAGCGAACAGCATCAGCCCGGACATTAGCGCCAGCAGCACGCCGAGGGCGACATAGTCGGCCGAACCGGTGGCCGCCAGCGGCGCCAGCGCGCTGGCCGTCATCAGCGAAGCGACCGCAACGGGGCCGACCGCCAGCGTCATGCTGCTGCCGAACAGTGCATAGGCAATGAGCGGCAACACGCTCGCATACAGTCCAACCTGCGGAGGGAGTCCGGCGAGCATTGCATAAGCCAAGCTTTGCGGGATCAGCATCACGGTGACGATCAGCCCGGCGGTCAGGTCGCCGGACAGCCATTGGCGCTGGTAATTCGTCAGCCACGAGGGCAGATGGACGGGCAGCTTCATCGGTCTCGGTTCTCCTGCGGACAGCGAGCGTGTGCGCAATGTTTTGCTTAAGTACTTTACATTATATTGACTAATATAATGTTGGTCAATATACTGTACGCCAGCAATCTCAACCGGAGACCGAAATGACTTCAAATGCGCTTAACCCCCTGGTTCACGGAATCTTCGATCCGGCCACCTGGACGGTGACCTATGTCGTTTACGACAAGGAGGGCGGCGCCTGTGCGATCGTCGACTCGGTGCTTGATTACGATCCCAAGTCGGGGCGCACCCGGACGGACTCGGCTGACAAGGTCGTTGCGTTCGTCCGGGAAAAGAGCCTGCAGGTCGCGTGGATTCTGGAGACGCATGCGCATGCAGATCACTTCTCGGCGGCGTCGTACCTGAAGGGGAAACTTGGCGGCAAGACCGCGATCGGCGATCACATCACGACGGTGCAGACGGTGTTCAAAGGCATCTTCAATCTCGAGCCGTCGTTCGCGACCGATGGCCGCCAGTTCGACCGCCTGTTGCAGGACGGCGAGCGCTTTGCCATTGGCGCGCTTGAAGGGCGGGTGATGTATGTGCCGGGCCATACGCCGGCCTGCGTCGCTTACCAGATCGGCGACACTGTGTTTGTCGGCGATACGATGTTCATGCCGGACGTCGGCACAGCGCGCTGTGATTTCCCCGGCGGCGATGCGAAATCGCTGTACCAGTCGGTGAAAAAAATCCTGAGCCTGCCCGACGACACTCGCCTGTTCATGTGCCACGACTACCCGCCGACAGACCGCCCGGTGGCGTTCGAGACCACGGTCGGCGAGCAGCGTCGCAATAACATTCATGTGCACGACGGCGTGACCGAAGCGCAGTTCGTCGAATTGCGCACGAAGCGCGACGCGACGCTGGCGATGCCGGTGCTGATCCTGCCGGCGGTGCAGGTCAATATCCGCGCCGGCGAAATGCCGCCGAAGGAAGGGAACGGCGTGGCCTACCTGAAGATTCCGGTCAACGCCTTGTAAGGCGAACCGGCAAACAAAAACCCCGGCGGGGCGACCCGGCCGGGGTTTTTTTACGCGGCCACGATGGCCGGCATGGATTTACGCGAAGTTCTTCGCCGCGAAATCCCAGTTCACCAGGTTCCACCAGTTCTCGACGTACTTCGGACGCGCGTTGCGCGTGTCGATGTAGTACGCGTGTTCCCAGACGTCGCAGGTCAGCAGCGGCTTGTCGCTGCCGGTCAGCGGGGTAGCGGCGTTCGACGTGTTGACGATGTCAACGCTGCCGTCGGCCTTCTTCACCAGCCAGGTCCAGCCGGAACCGAAGTTGCCGACGCAGGACTTGGTGAACTCTTCCTTGAACTTGTCGAGCGAACCCCACTTGGCGTTGATCGCGTCAGCCAGCGCGCCGGCCGGAGCGCCGCCGCCGTTGGGCTTCATGCCGTTCCAGTAGAACGTGTGGTTCCAGACCTGTGCGGCGTTGTTGAAGATGCCGCCGCTGGAGCTCTTGACGATCTCTTCCAGCGACTGGTTTTCGTGCGGCGTGCCCTTGATCAGGTTGTTGAGGTTGGTCACGTAGGCCTGGTGGTGCTTGCCGTAGTGGTACTCAAGGGTTTCCTTCGAGATGTGCGGTGCGAGCGCATCCATTGCGTAGGGCAGCGGGGGCAGCGTGTGTTCCATCGTTTGTCCTTTCTGTTCTGTGGGTTGGCGTTTCGTGCGGATGTGGTGCGGATATCTTGCGAACTCCGCATTGTAAGGGTGTTATCACTTCTGCGCTTTGCCGGCGGCCGACGCATCGGCGGGCTTCACGGTGTCGATGCCGACCAGCGCGCTGCCGCTGGCCAGCGTGACCTTCAGCTGCTGCGGCGGCGCCAGCTGCGCGGTGTCGCGCAGCACGCTGCCATCGGCGTCCTGCAGGATCGCGTAGCCGCGCTCCAGCGTGCGCTGCGGCGCCAGCAGTTCCAGCTGCGCATGCAGCGCCACATGACGGTGCCGGCTGTCTGCGAATTGCGTGCCGAACAGGTTGGCCATTCGCGTCGCCTGTGCCAGCAGTTGCGTGCGTCGCATTCCGGTGGCCGGTTGTGCATGCTGCAGCCGGCGGCGCAGCTGCTCGAGGCCGAAGCGCGCGGCAGACAGCGGCGCCTGCGTCGCATGCCGCAGCCGCAGTTGCAGGCTGTCGATGCGCAGTCGCTGCTGCCGGATTGCCGCCGCCGGGCTTTGCAGCCGGTTCGCATGCCAGTCCAGCGTCTGTGCGTGGCCGTCCAGCTGGCCGCGCAGCGCGTCGGTCAGGTCGTGCGCGCGCCGGGCGATGGCGGCCAGCCAGTCCTGCGTCGGCGTGGCGGCCAGCTCGGCGGCCGCGGTCGGCGTGGGCGCGCGCAGGTCGGCGACGAAGTCGGCGATCGTGAAATCGGTCTCGTGGCCGACGCCCGAGATCACCGGCATGCTGCAGGCGGCGATCGCGCGCGCGACCTTCTCGTCATTGAATGACCACAGGTCCTCAAGGCTGCCGCCGCCGCGGCAGACCAGCAGCAGGTCGCATTCGCCACGCCGCGAGGCTGTGGTGATCGCCTCCGCAATGCGCTCGGCCGAGCCTTCGCCCTGCACCAGCGTCGGGTAGAGGATCAGCTGAAGGTGCGGCGCGCGCCGGCGGAACGCGGTGATCACGTCGCGCAGTGCAGCCGCCTGCGGGCTGGTGACGATGCCGATCGTGCGCGGGAAGGACGGCAACGCACGCTTGCGCTCCGCGTCGAACAGGCCTTCGGCGGCCAGCTTTGCCTTCAGGCGCAGGAAAGCCTCGTACAGGTTGCCGACGCCAGCCTTGCGCATGGCTTCCACGTTCAGCTGGAAATCGCCGCGCGGCGCGTACAGGCCCACGGTTGCGCGCACCTCGACCTTGTCGCCTTCGCGCGGGTTGAAGTCGACGTACTGCGCACGGCCGCGGAACATCACGCTGCGCACCTGCGCGCTGGCGTCCTTCAGCGTGAAGTACCAGTGGCCGGACGCGGCACGCGTGAAATTCGAGATTTCGCCGGCGATCCAGGTCAGCGCGAAGTTGCGTTCGAGCATACGCGCGACCGCCTGGTTCAGCTGCGACACCGTGAGGATTTCACTGCCCGTATTGTCAATGCTCATCAGGTGCATTTCCCGGTCGCGACGACGCCCGCTGAACTTTCCACATTCAGGCCGCAGCCGCCCTGAAATGGGCACTGCATCACCGCCGTCCCGACCATTTTTCTTAAGTGATTGATTTTTAAAAGGAAAGCTTTCTTGCTCGATTCCGATGCAGCAAAGGAAAATGCTTAGAAATCAAGGACTTTGCTGCACCTTTAAAGGCTTGCCCACAAAGTTGTCCACAGCAACCGTGGAAAACTCGAATCGCAGAGCCGATCAGCGCATTTGCGGCGGCGCAAATGCGACGCGCAGCCTGCGTTCGCGAGACTTTGCCTTGCCCGGGGAAAGTGAAGCGGATACATTCGCAGCCT
>CAYZXP010000178.1:0-5660 GCA_964482415.1 uncultured Bifidobacterium sp.
TGCCGTTTCTACAACTGCCACCATGTGGCCGAACCCGGCTGCGCGATCCTGCAGGCAGTGGCGGATGAGCAGATCGATGCGGGAAGGCATCAGCTTTACCTGCAACTGCGGCATGAGTCCTTGCAGAAGCCGGGTTACCGCTGAGCGACAGATATCGAAATCACTTCCCTTGGTTTAGGTTTGATGTGAGCCTTGGCGGATGCGGCGCCCGGCTGCTAATCTGTGCGGATGGTGACCATGACCCTCATCTTGTCTGACGAATTGATGGATTTTGTGAACGCACAAACCGAATCCGTTGGAGCGTCATCGCCTGGCGACTACCTGAACCGGCTCGTTCGCCGCGAGCGCGATCGCATGGCATTCAGGACTTCCCTGCAACAAGGAATCGCTTCTGGTGTCGCTGGTGAAATGGATGCCACTTTTTTTGAATCCCTGGAAAAGCACATCAACGATACGGCCGCCCGCCGCGAATGAAGCGCATTACACGGTCCTGGCAGGCCGAGGAAGATCTGAAGGCTGCCTCCGCGTACTATGCGCGCAAGTCGGTCATGACGGCGAGAAAGTTCGTCCGGTCTGTTCAAACTGCGCTTGACTTGCTTCGGTGCCATCCGGGAATTGGCTCCAGCCGGTATGCAGCTACGGCGTCAATACACGGACTTCGCAACATTGTCGTCAAGAGATTTCCGTACCTGATTTTCTATTTCGACAAGCCCGAGGAAATCTTCGTGTTTCGCATCATGCACATGGGCAGAGACATACCTGAGACACTGCTGGACATGGATTCAGGTTCTTTTGCCTGATCGCATGCGCCGGCTGCCTGCGGCCTACTGTCCCGACCGGCCAAAACCCCTTATAATCCAACAGGTTAAAAAAGATTCGGCGGCAGCCGCGGGCTAGCCGCCGATTTCATTTATGGCAATCAAACACTACCTGCAGTTTGCTGACCTGACACTGGCCGAGTACGACTACCTGATCGAGCGCGCCAAGATCATCAAGCGCAAGTTCAAGAGCTACGAGCCCTACCACCCGCTGATGGACCGCACGCTGGTGATGGTGTTCGAGAAGAACTCCACGCGTACGCGGCTGTCGTTCGAAGCGGGCATGCACCAGCTCGGCGGCGCGGCGATCTACCTGAACACGCGCGACAGCCAGCTCGGCCGCGGCGAACCCGTCGAGGACGCCGCACAGGTGATGTCCCGCATGTGCGACATCATCATGATCCGCACCTTCGGCCAGGAGATCATCGAGCGCTTCGCCGCCAATTCGCGCGTGCCGGTGATTAACGGCCTGACCAATGAACACCATCCGTGCCAGGTGTTTGCCGACGTCTTCACCTACATCGAGCATCGCGGCTCGATCGCCGGCAAGACCGTGGCGTGGATCGGCGACGCCAACAACATGCTGTACTCGTGGCTGCAAGCCGCGGAGGTGTTCGGCTTCCATGTGAACGTGTCGACTCCGGCTGGCTACGACATCGACCCGGCGCTGGTATCGAAGGACAACCGTCGCTACACGGTGTTCAGGAACCCCGCCGACGCATGCGAAGGCGCCGACCTGGTCACCACCGACGTGTGGACCAGCATGGGCTACGAACAGGAAAACGCCGAGCGTCTGAAAGCCTTCGATGGCTGGATCGTCGATGCCGACAAGATGCGGCGTGCCAACAAGGATGCGCTGTTCATGCACTGCCTGCCCGCGCATCGCGGCGAGGAAGTCTCGGCCGACGTGATCGACGGCCCGCAGTCGGTCGTCTGGGACGAGGCGGAGAACCGGCTGCATGTACAGAAAGCCCTGCTCGAGTACCTCGTGCTCGGCAAAGTTTGAATATCGGAACCAAGGAAGACAACAACATGAGCGACATCAAGAAAGTCGTGCTCGCCTATTCGGGCGGCCTCGACACCTCCGTCATTCTCAAGTGGCTGCAGGATCACTATCACTGCGAGATCGTCACCTTCACCGCCGACCTCGGCCAGGGCGAAGAACTCGAGCCGGCACGCACGAAGGCGATCAAGTTCGGCATCAAGCCGGAGAACATCTACATCGACGACGTGCGCGAAGAATTCGTGCGTGACTTCGTGTTCCCGATGTTCCGCGCGAACACCGTGTACGAAGGCGAATACCTGCTCGGCACCTCGATCGCACGCCCGCTGATCGCGAAGCGCCTGATCGAGATCGCGAAGGAAACCGGCGCCGATGCGATCTCGCATGGCGCGACCGGCAAGGGCAACGATCAGGTGCGCTTCGAGCTCGGCGCCTATGCGCTGATGCCGAACGTGAAGATCATCGCGCCGTGGCGCGAGTGGGACCTGCTGTCGCGCGAGAAGCTGCTGACGTACGCGGAAGACGCCGGCATCGAGATCGACATGAAGCACAAGAACGGCGGCGCGCCGTACTCGATGGACGCCAACCTGCTGCACATCAGCTACGAAGGCCGCCATCTGGAAAACCCGAGCGCTGAAGCGGAAGAGTCAATGTGGCGCTGGACCGTCAGCCCCGAGGCTGCGCCGGATGCGCCGGAATACCTCGACATCGAATTCGAGAAGGGCGACATCATTGCGCTGAACGGCAAGAAACTGAGCCCGGCAGCGGTGCTGACCGAGCTGAACCGCATCGGCGGCAAGCACGGCATCGGCCGTCTCGATCTCGTCGAGAACCGCTATGTCGGCATGAAGTCGCGTGGCTGCTATGAAACCCCGGGCGGCACCATCATGCTGCGCGCGCACCGCGCGATCGAATCGATCACGCTGGACCGCGAAGTCGCGCACCTGAAGGATGACCTGATGCCGCGCTACGCTTCGCTGATATACAACGGCTACTGGTGGGCACCGGAGCGCGTCGCGCTGCAGACCCTGATCGACCACACGCAGCAGACCGTCAATGGCTGGGTGCGTCTGAAGCTGTACAAGGGCAATGTGATCGTCGTGTCGCGCGACTCGAAGACCGACTCGCTGTTCGACCAGACCATCGCGACCTTCGACGAAGACGGCGGCGCCTACAACCAGGCCGACGCCGGCGGCTTCATCAAGCTGAACGCACTGCGCATGCGCATCGCGGCCAACGCACGCAACAAGCGCGGCCAGTAAACCGACACCGATACAAGGAAAAACAATGAGCAATCAATTCGACAACGTGTCCGTCGTCAAGAAAGCCAACATCTACTTCGACGGCAAGTGCGTGTCGCACAACGTCGTCTTCGCGGACGGCACGAAGAAGTCGGTCGGCGTGATCTTCCCGTCCACGCTGGTGTTCAACACCGGCGCACCGGAAATCATGGAACTGAACGCCGGCAAGTGCCGCATCCGCCTGAAGGGCGAGACCGAGTGGACCACCTACGAAGGCGGCCAGAGCTTCAACGTGCCGGGCAATTCGAGCTTCGACATCGAAACCATCGAGACGCTCGACTACGTCTGCCACTTCGGCTGATCCCCCTCCGCGCTTCTCCCGTGCGCAAGATGCAGGCTGGTTTGCATCTTGCGCATCGCAGTACCCCTCCCGCCTGACCGCTGCTCATTTCCGCACGCGGATTCCCCGAACTGTTGTGATTTGTCGTAAGTCCGCTCCTGTCCGATTGACTAACCAGCGGGTAGCTTTTAAGCTACAAACCTCCGATGCCCGAGCTATGCCAGTACTGCACGCAGGATGGACACCCTCCTTTCAACGAGTGGCTGCAGGGGTTAAGGGACAAAACGGCGCAGGCCCGCTTGCGCTTTCGTCTGCGCCAGCTGGAGATGGGAAATTTCGGCGATTGCAAGGCGGCAGGCGAAGGTGTGACTGAACTGAGGATACATGCTGGCCCCGGCTACCGGATTGACTGTGGCCGGCACGGCGACCTGGTCGTCGTATTGCTCTGCGGTGGAGACAAGCGGACGCAATGCGATGACATTGCCAGCGTCAAATCGATGTGGCGTGACTGGAAGGAGAGACAGCGATGAAAACACCCCGGACATGCACTTCGCATCATCAGCTGGAAATCGAATCCCTTCGGGAAGATCGCGAGCTGGCCGTCGAATACCTGAAAGTCGCGATGGAATCGCTGGACAATCCCGATGACCGCGCCGCCGGACTGCTGGCGCTGCGCGCGATTGCCGAGGCGTGTGGCGGCTTGGGAAAGATTGCCGAAGAAGCCGGGATCAGCCGCGAGTCGCTGTACCGTGCGCTCTCACCGTCAGGCAATCCGACGCTGAAGACACTGATCGCCGTGCTGAAGACCGTCGGCATGCGCCTGTCCGTCGAAGCTGCCGGCCGCACCTGACCCTCTGGCGCAGTCTCAGACCAGCACGGGCTCCGGCTCGATCGCAACGCCGTATTTTTCCAGCACATCGGCGCGGATCGCATCAGCAAGCCTGAGGATGTCCTCGCCGCTGGCGCCGCCCCGATTCACCAGCACCAGCGCCTGCTTCTCGTGCACGCCGGCTGCGCCGAGCGACTTGCCCTTCCAGCCGCACTGGTCGATCAGCCAGCCGGCAGCCAGCTTGTAGCTGCCATCGGCCTGCGGATAGCTGACCAGCGCCGGATGCTGCGCCAGCAACGCATCGCGTTGCGTGGCGCTCACCACCGGATTCTTGAAGAAACTGCCGGCGTTACCGAGCTTCGCCGGATCGGGCAACTTGCGCGTGCGAATTGCGATCACGGCTTCGCTGATGTCGTTCGCGGTCGGCTGCGCAATGCCGCGCGCCGCGATCTCCGCCGCCAGTTCGGCATAGCGCAGGTTCGGCTGCCAGCGTTTCGGCAGCGCGAACGTCACCTCGAGGATCACCGCCCGGTCGCGCAGCGCGTGCTTGAACACGCTGTCGCGATAGCCGAAGGCACAGTCGGCTTTCGCCAGCGTGAACACCTCGCCGGTTGAAAAATCGAAAGCCGTCAGCGAATGAAAATGTTCGGCCAGTTCGCTGCCGTACGCGCCGATGTTCTGGATCGGCGACGCGCCGACGCTGCCCGGAATCAGCGACAGGTTCTCCAGCCCCGGCAGCCCATGCTCCAGCGTCCAGCGCACGAAGCCATGCCAGTTCTCGCCGGCCTGCGCGGTGACGAACACGCTGTTGTCGTCCTCGCCGGTGATGGCCACCCCATGGTTCGCCATGTGCAGCACCAGCCCGTCGAAGTCGCCGGTCAGCAGCAGGTTGCTGCCGCCGCCCAGTACCAGCCGCGGCATGGCCGACAGCATCGCGTCGGCGCGCACCCGGCGCAGTGCGTCGACGCCGCTGACCCGCAGGTAAGCAGATGCGATCGCATCAATGCCGAAGGTATTCAGCTCGCGCAGCGACTGGCCGTGCCGGATGTCAGGGGAAGTTGCCATAGGCGGGCGATTATACCGGCGGGCATTCCGGTGGCCGCAGTGCGTCCACTATAATGCGCGGCATTGTTCAAATCATCAGGAGGATCCCCCATGCCATCATTCGACGTCGTCTCCGAAGCCAACCAGGTCGAGGTGAAGAACGCGGTCGACCAGGCGAACAAGGAGATCACGACCCGCTTCGACTTCAAGGGCAGCGATGCGCGCATCGAGCAGAAGGAACGCGAACTGACCGCCTATGCGGACAGTGAATTCCAGCTCAGCCAGTTGCGCGATGTGCTGACAACCAAGATGACCAAGCGGAACGTCGACGTGCGCTTCCTCGACCTCGGCAAGATCGAGAAGATCGGCGGCGACAAGGTCAAGC
>CAYZXP010000179.1:0-5394 GCA_964482415.1 uncultured Bifidobacterium sp.
ACGGCCTGATCCCGCTGGTCAACCCGGAAACCGGCGGCCAGCTGATGCCGCGCGTGAAGGGCGTGCGCAAGAAGCTGTCGGCCGAGCTCGGCTTCCTGATCCAGCCGGTGCGCATCCGCGACGCGCTCAACCTCGACCCGGACGTTTATCACATCGTGCTCAACGGCGTGGTGCGCGGCAAGGGCGAGATCAAGAGCGGCGCCGAACTGGCGATCAACCCGGGCAAGGTGTACGGCCAGCTCGAGGGCATGCCGACGCGCGAGCCGGCGTTCGGCCTCGAGGCGGTGTGGATCGACCCGTCGCAGCGCGACTACGCGCGCACGCTCGGTTACACCGTGGTTGACCCGGCCACCGCGATCGCGACCCACCTGAACAAAGTATTGCGCGAGAACGCCTCCGACCTGCTGTCGCATGACGAGACCCAGCAGCTGCTCGACAAGCTGGCGCAAAAGTCGCCGAAGCTGGTCGAGGACCTGGTGCCGGGCAAGATGGCGCTCGGCGTGATCACGCGCACGCTGCAGAACCTGCTGACCGAAGGCATCCCGATCCGCGACATGCGCACCATCGTCGAGACGCTGTCCGACGCGGCCGCGAAGACGCAGGACCCCGAACAGCTGTGCGCGGTGGTGCGCCCGAAGCTGGGCCGCATGATCGTGCAGGAACTGCTGGACACGCAGGAAAACCTCGCGGTGATGACGCTCGCGCCCGAGCTCGAGCAGCTGCTGCACAACGTGCTGACCAGCGGCGCGCCCGGGCAGGTGGTGATCGAGCCGGGCCTGGCCGAAAGCCTGTTCGCCGCGCTGCGCGACGCCTCGCGCACCGTCGAAGACCAGGGCAATCCGGCCGTGCTGGTCGTGGCGCCGTCGATCCGGCCGTGGCTGTCGAAGATGGTCCGCCACCGCATTCCCGAAATGACCGTCCTCTCGTACACCGAGATCCCGGATGACCAGGCAGTGAAGGTGATCTTCACCGTCGAAGCACAGAACAAATCCTGACCAGGAACAGACCATGGAACTCAAACGCATCCTCGCCCAGGACCTGCGCCGCGCCACCGAGAAAGCGGTCAAGCTGTACGGTGAAGACGTGCTGTTCGTCTCGAACGCAAAAGTCAACGGCCAGCACGAAGTGATCGTCGCGGTCGACGTGGCGCCCGAGCCGGCGCCCTGGTTCGAGGCGCCGCCTGCGGCCAGCGGCGGCGAGCGCTTCCAGCGCGCGCTGAAGGATTCGATGCGCTCGCTCGGCCAGGATGCCAACAACGGCGACGACGATGCGGTGTCGTACACGCCGGCGCCGCGCGCGGCCGCGCCCGCCCCGGCCGCTGCCCGTGCTGCCGACACCGCACGCGACGGCGACCAGCGCGACTACATCCGCGGCCGCGAGATCGTCGACATGGTGCGCGACGAACTGGCCGCGATCAGGAAGGAATTCAAGCTCGCGCAGCGCGTGGCTGCGTGGCAGTCGGAATCCGGCGCGCACCGCGCGGTCCAGCCGCTGGTGGCGGCGCTGGCCGAAGCGGCGATCCCGGTGTCGCTGCGCACGCTGCTGGTCGATCAGGTGAGCGAGATGGACGATCTCGACGCGGCGGTCGAAGCGCTGCAGGCGCAGCTGGTCGGGAACATCGGCGAGCACTGGGCCAAGCTGCCGCAGCGTGGCGTGCACGCGATCGCCGGCCCGGCAGGCGCCGGCAAGACGATGATGATCGCGCGGCTGGCGCGCGCCGCCGCCGAGCGCAAGGGCGTCGAATCGGTCGCGGTGATCTCCTACTGCGACCAGCGTGCCGGCGCGTGGAGCCAGGTGCAGATGCTGTGTGCGCAGGCCGGCGTGGACTGCCTGCGCGCCAATGACGCCGACACGCTGAAGATGCTGCTGTCCGAGCTTGGCTCGCGCCAGCTGGTGCTGATCGACACGCCCGGCGTCGAAGTCGCCGAGCGCGTTGCGCAGATCCGCGCCTGCTCGCCCGAGATCGCCTGCCACCTGGTGCTGCCGGCCGATGCGTCCGGCGCGACGGTGCGCCGCTACCTGACCGGCGCAGGCGCCGGCTGGCACAGCCTGATGGTGTCGCGCATGGACGAAGCGACCCAGCCCTGGGCGCTGATCCAGGCGCTGTGCGAGCAGCCGGTGCCGCTGTCGGCCGCCGCGCACGGCCCGTCGGCCGCCGACGGCTGCCAGGCGCTGACCGCTTCCGAGCTGGTCGCGCTGGCTATCCGCGGGCTGGCGCTGGAGCAGTACGCCGGCACCGTGCCGGACGATGAAGAACCTGACCAATCTGTGGTGACCGCAGCGCAGGCGCTGGTCGCACGCATAGAAAAGAGCGCACATGCAAGCTAAGCAAAAGACGGCGGCTCGCCGCATCGAAGTCATCGGCGTCGCCAGCGGCAAGGGCGGCGTCGGCAAGACCACGCTGTCGTCCAACCTCGCGGTCGCGCTGACGATGATGGGCAAGAACGTGATGCTGCTCGACGCCGACCTCGGGCTGGCGAACGCGCAGATTGCGCTGGGTTGCCAGACGCCGTTCAACCTGTCGCACGTGATCGCCGGCGAGAAGTCGCTGAAGGAGATCGTCGTCACGTCGCGCCAGGGCGTGAAGCTGGTGCCGGGCGCATCTGGCGTATTCCAGATGGCCGGCCTGTCGGCGCCGATGACGGCCGGCATCGTGCAGGCCTTCTCGGAACTGGATGAGGACATCGACTACCTGATCGTCGACACCGCCGCCGGCATCTCGCCGTCAGTGCTGTCGTTCATGGAAGCCTGCCAGCGCCGCTTCGTGGTGGTGAAGGACGAGCCTTCGTCGATCGCTGACGCTTACGGCATCGTGAAGGTGATGACGCGCGACCTCGGGCTCGACGAAATCTATCTGGTGCCGAACATGGTCGACAGCCAGGCCGCCGGCGCGCAGCTGTTCCGCCGGGTGAACGAGGTCTGCCTGCGTTTCCTGAACACCTCGCTGCAGTACCTGACCTCGATCGAGAACGACGAGCTGGTGCTGGCGGCGCTCAAGCGCTACCAGTCGGTGCTGGAATTCGCTCCCGGCAGCGCCGGCGCGCGCGATTTCCGCCGGCTGGCCGACGCCATTACCCATCTCCCGGAGATCGACAACACCTCCGGCGGGCTGCAATTCTTCATGGAGCGCATGGTTACGCGCAAACCCGGAGGCTAAACCATGGCAAGCTCGATCCGACTTTACGAACAGACGGGCGATCGCGACGAGTCGCTGATCCTCGAGCACCTCGGGATGGTCAAGCGCATCGCGGTCCACCTGAAGGCACGCATACCGCCGTTCATGGAAGTGGACGAGCTGGTGCAGGTCGGCATGATCGGCCTGATCGAGGCGGCGCGTTCGTTCAACCCGACCAAGGGCGTGGCCTTCGAGAGCTATGCGCACACGCGCATCCGCGGCGCCATGATCGACGAGGTGCGGCGGCTGTCGTTCCTGCCGCGTTCGGCGGTCGCGTTCAACAAGTCGCACAGCACCGCCAGCCAGGCGCTGGCGACCGAGCTCGGTCGCGCGCCGACGCAGGCCGAGCTGGCAGAATACATGGGCATGGAGCTTGACAGCTTCGAGAAGGACCGCGGCGCGGCGCGCCAGTTCGAGACCTACTCGATGGAAGTCGTCAGCGACGAAGTGATGAACCTGCCCGACCAGACCAGCCGGCAGCCCGATGCGCTGGTCGAGGAAGCCGAGATGATGGACGCGCTGGCTGACGCGATCGAGCGCCTGCCGGAGCGCGACAAGCTGGTCATTTCGCTGTACTACGTTGAAGAACTGAACCTGCGCGAGATCGGCGAGGTGCTGGGCGTGTCAGAATCACGCGTGTCGCAGATCCTTTCCGCGAACGTGAAGAAATTGCGCACGCAGCTCAACGCCGAACCTGCGCTGCGCTGACCAACCCGGCGTAGGGACCCACGAGAGAGCCGCGATGGAGCAACAGATGAATACCATCCTGCTGCTGTTGATATTCACCGGACTGGTGGCGATGCTGCTCGTGGTCTTCTTCATGCTTGACCGCCTGAACGACCTGCACCGGAAGGCCGGCCTGCCGGCCGGCGTGCCGGATTCCGCCGAAGCCTTCGGCGGACTGTCGGGCAAGAACCTGTGGGACGCGATGATCGGCATTCCCCTGCCCGGCTGGGATGCGGCGCGGATTGCGACGCTGCGCCCGCGCTACGAGCTGGTGCTGCAAAAGCACCTGGAGATGTTGTTCGAGGATGGCAAGCTCGACGGCCGCGAGGGCTTTTCCATGCCGGTCAAAAGCGACCGCCGCGTGCCGACGCTGCGCGGCGAGATCGATTCGTGGATGCCGCATGAATTCGCGTCCGGCATCTACCGCAGCGGCCATGCACTGGCCAGCGCCGACGAGGACGGCCATGATGCGATCCGCCGCCAGGTGGACGCGATCGGAAATGCGATCTTCTCCGCCACCGGGCTGCCGCCGCATCGGCTGTCAGTGCTGCTGATGCCGCAGGCTACGCAGCCAGCCGCAGACGAATCCCTCGCCAACCCGGACGACCCGGCGGCCACGCCGGCCGTCACGCCCGCTGCGGCAGCCGGTGCGGCTGCCTATGCCGCCGCCAGCGCCGGCGCGTCCGGCGACGAGGACGACGCACAGGACGCGGCTCCGCTGGCCGCGCTGCCCGCCCCGTTCGAGGCGGAAGTCATCGAGCCACTGTCGCTGGCCGCAGCCGATCCGGTGCCGGCGGCCGACCCAGGCCTGCGCACGGATGCGGCAGCGGGTTGATCCCGCCACCACCCGCAGCGTCGCAACGAGCGGCGGGCATCAATCGGCAAGCTCCTCATCTTCGTTCTGCAGCTTAGGGTGCCATTGTCCGCGCGATTCGCTGATGACGATTTTCTGCTTCACGAGGCGCTCGACAGTCCGCAGCCGCTCGACCGCCTTCGCGATGGGCTCGTTGCCCTCCGCATGCGCTGCATGGAGCAGGCGCACCAGCTTGTCCGCCCAGCGCGGCACCTTGCTGGTCTTCTCCAAGCGCGCAACGGATTGACCGTCAATGCCCATCAGCTTGCCCAGCGCCGGCTGGGACAACTGCATGCCGGCGCTGCGCAGGTAGCGGAACTCGGCCCCCGTCAGCGGCGCGGCCTTGCGCGTGAGCGCCTTGCAAATCGACCGGGCCAGACCGTCGATGTTGTGGAAAGTCACGCCTTCGCCATACGGCGTTTTCCTGATTTCATAACCGTTGGCAAGAGCATTTGATCTGTCCGGCGTGGAGTTCCTGCGACACCCGGACGAAACAAGCCCGGGCGCCTCGCCGGGGCGGGCCGGTTTTCGCTTGCCCGCCGCGCCGGCGGACGGACAAAGCCGCCGAACAATTCCTTCACATCTCCCTCAAGCTTCCGCCGCCGCTTCCGATACATAGCCAGACGCAATGAATCACCTT
>CAYZXP010000180.1:0-5380 GCA_964482415.1 uncultured Bifidobacterium sp.
TAATCGCCGGCGTTTCAGGAAAAAGCTGCACGCGCAAGCGTGCAGCTTTTTTTTCGCCACGGCCGGCCGCACAGCAGCCGGAGCGTGCATCAGGCGGTCAGGTCCGACAGGTCAAAGTTCGTCAGATGATTCACGCCGACCAGCTGGATCGCATAGTCGCCCGATGCCTGATAGCCGGCTTGCCCGTTGGCGTCGACGAACAGGTAGGTGCCCACGCCCACGCCGCTGGTCACGTTCATCAGCACCGCGTCGCCCGAGGACATGAAGCTCAGCGTGTTCTGCAGCGCGACCAGGGTATTCATCGCATTCGTCGACACGTTGTTCAGCAAGGTCGCGCGGGTGATCGCCAGTCCGTCGAAATGGAAGCTGTCGGCCACGGTCGCGGCATCGGCGCCGCCGAAGTCGATGTTGTTGATCCGGTCCGTCGATGCCCGGTCCGACTGCGTGGACGCGCCGTAGGCAAACACGTCATTGCCGAGGCCGCCGTCGAGTACGTCAGCCCCCGCACCGCCGCAGATCCAGTCATTGCCTGCGTTACCGCTGATCAGGTTGGCGGCTGCGTTGCCGATCAGGCTGTTGTTCGCCGCATTGCCGGTCAGGTTCAGCGCGCTGCTGCCGGTGGCGCTGGCATCGAGGTTTTCCAGTGCGCCGGCCAGCGTCAGGGTCACTGCGCCGGCATTCGTCGACACGCCGCGCAGCACCAGCGAGTCCGACGCATCCGCGCCGCCTTCCGACACGCTGTCCTGCAATGCGCCGGCCGCTGTCAGGTCGACGACATAGGTATCGTTGCCCGCACCGCCGATCAGGGTGTCCACGCCGGCGCCGCCGTCGAGGGTGTCGGCGAAGGCGGTGCCGGTCAGCGCGTTGATGCCCGCATTGCCGCTCAGGCTGAGGCCATTCTTGACGGCTGCGGCATTGATGCTGATCGCGGTGGTGGCGCTGGTCACGGCTGTTGCGCCGGTGCCGGTGCCGATCACCACGCGCTCGATGCCGGTGTCGCCTGCAAACAGCGTCAGGGTGTCCTTCAGGGTCGCCGCAAAGCGGAGCTCGTCCACGCCTGAAATGCCGCTGTCGGCAATTTCCGCCGCCGCGTGATCCGCGGATTTCTCTATCAGGTACCGGTCGCTGCCATCGCCGCCGTTCATCTTGTCGGTGCCGGCGCCGCCATTCAGCAGGTCGCTGCCGTCGCCGCCGTTCAGCACGTCGTTGCCGCCGAGGCCGTTGAGCACGTCATCGCCGGCGGTGCCAGTCAGCGTGTTGGCCTTCGAGCTTCCGTTGAGGGTCTTGCCGGCCAGCGCGGCAACGAGGGCGGTGGCCGCGCTGGTCACGTTTTCCGCGGTGCCGAAGCCATCGACATAACTGGCCCGGACCGTGATGGCCTTGCCGACTTCGCCGGCGGTCAGCACATAGCTGCTGCCGTTGGCGCCGACAATCTCGGCGCCGTTGGCCAGCCACTGGTAGCCGAGGGTGCCCATGCCATCAAGATCATCGACCGTGGAGGACGCGCTCAGCGTCTGGCCTTGCTGTGCCGTGCCGCTGATGCCGATGCCGCCGCCGGGCGCGTCGTTGACGTTGGCCACTGCCAGCGTCGCCAGGCTGCTGCTGCTCTCGGCATGGCCAAAGCCGTCGGTATAGCTGGCCGTCACGGAAATCGTCTTGTTCACCTCGGCCTGGGACAGCGTGAAGGACTCTGCAGTCGCGCCGCCGATCGCGACATCGTCGGCATACCACTGGTAGACGACGCTGCCGAGACCATCGGCATCGGCCAGCGTGTTGGACGCCGTCAGCATCTGGTTCTGTTCGGCGCTGCCCGTCACCGTCACCTCGCCCGTGGCCGCATGGTTCACATGCATCACCGCTGCGGTGCTGCCGCTGGCGACCGCTTCGGCATGGCCGGCGCCGTCGGTATAACTGGCTTGCACGGTGATCGACTTGCCGACTTCCGCCGCAGTCAGCGTGAAGGTATCCGCCACTGCGCCGCCGATGGCCGCTCCGTCGGCATACCACTGGTACGCGACGCTGCCCATGCCGTCGGCATCATCGAGCGTGTTGGTCGCGGCGAGCGTCTGGTCTTCCTGCGCGAGGCCGCTGATGCTCACCGCGCCGGTCGGTGCGCTGTTGGCCGGGGTCGCGCCGGCGCCCACGATCAGCAGCGCGGTCGCGGTGGCCGACGCCAGCCCGTCGGACACCAGATAGCTCAGCTCCACCGGGCCGCTGAAACCGGCGGCCGGCGTAAAGGTCCATGAACCGTCCGGGTTCGGCGTGAAAGCCCCGCCCTGGTCGGCCTGCACGTCCACGGCCGACAGCGCATCGCCATCCGGGTCGGCAAAACCGGCAATCAGTTCGTCATTGCTGATGGTCAGCGTGCCGTCGGCAGCCACCGCGTATTGCGCGTCCGTGAAACCGGTCGGCGCCAGGTTCAGGTCGATGCTGATCACATCGAAATGGCCCTTGAGCGACTTGAGGTTGTCGCGCTGCCCGGCCCAGTCGTCCCAGACACCCGCCATCTTGGCGAAGGTGCCGGCGTCGGTCATGTCCTGGTTCAGCGGCTGGACAAAGTCGATCGCATTCGCATCCAGTCCGGCGGCGGCGAGATCGGCGGCATTCGTCAGGTCCAGCGCCTGCCCCTGCGCTACGGCCGACAGCACGGCCAGCGCCAGGTTCATGCCGGTCGGATCGGACACCGACGCGGTCATCGCGACCATGCCGGCGACCTTGCCGAAAGCGATCGCCTGCGGATCGTCCGGATTGGCCGACAGGGCCGCGTAGAAATCGTAGGTCGCGAGGTTGATGCCCGCATCGATGCCGAGCCCTTCCTTCACCAGCAGCGATGCCTCGGTCGGCGAATAGCCGAGCGCGGACGCCTGCGCCACCAGCGTCGTCAGCGGATCCATGACGCCGGCGCCGGCCGGCGCCGACAGCAGCATCGGCTCCACCGTGATCTTGGTGCTGGTCTGGGCCACGGTGACGACATTGCTCACCGGGCTTTCGAGGTGATTCTGGCCATCGGCATAGCTGGCGCTGACCTTCACTTGCCAGCCGGCCGCCTCCGCGCCCAGCAGCAGCGTGTCCTGGCTGCCGGCCACCGACCAGTTCACGCCGTCGGCCGACACGGACCATTCGTACGCGACCGTCGCCGGCTCGACGCCGTCCGGATCGATCACCACCGCGCTCAGGGTCTGGCCGGCCATCACCTTGCCGCTGATCGCTACCGTGCCCGCCGTGTTGGTCGGCGTCGGATTGGTAACGACTTCGGTGAGCTGGCCGTTGGTGAGCGCGAACAGGCCATCCCTGAAACGGACCTGTTCCACATTGACCAGCGTATCGACGCCGTCATCCAGCGACGTGACCGTCGTCTTGCCGCTGGCCGCGTCATAGCTGACGCTGTATGCGGACCGGTTGCCTGCGTAAACCGCGGTGTCGCTCTCGGTGCCGCCGTCATAGTAGTCGTCACCGGCGTCGCCCTCGGCCTCATCGGCGCCGCTGCCGCCATACACCTTGTCGTTGCCAGCGCCGGCCACCACGATGTCGTCGCCGCCGCCGGCATAGACCACGTCATTGCCGGCGCAGGCATCGAAATACTCGCTTTTCGCCGAGCCGGTCATCTGGTCGTCGCCCGACGTGCCGGAGCCATCGGTATAGACCACGCCCGAGCCGGGGATGTTGCCGGCGCTGAGGTTCGAAATGAAGATGCCGCTGTCGAGGATATGGTCACCCGTGTCGGCGATGCCGATCTTGATGCTGTTGAGCGCGCCGCCGTGGACGGGCGCCACGATCTTCAGCACCTGGCTGACGCCGTCATACTCGATGCTCAGGCGCCCGTCTGCGTTGTCCTGGAAATAGCCTGCCGCAAGGTTCGGGCTGATCACGCTCAGCGGCGCATTCGGGTCGTGGTTGAACAGCGCATAGTTCACGCCGTTGACGATGACCACCGCCGAATCGACGAAGGCATCGACCCATTCGGGAAATTCCTCCGAGCCGAACACGATGTCGAAGCTGATCGAGGTCGCGTTCGGGTCCAGCACGGTGAAGTCGAACGCCAGCGTGGTGGCGTCGTACGACTGGGTCTGGAAGACGGTGTTCACGACCGCGTCAATGTCGGCGTCGCCGTTGAAGAAGCCCGTGGCGCCGCTGTTGTCCTGGCCGTCGCTGGTGGACGTGTTGGCGGTGCCGGGCGCATAGCCCGAGGTCAGCAGCAGGCCCGCCCCGATCCCCAGGTTCAGCGAGCCGTCATAGAAATTCACCGCGTCGGCCGACGATGCCCTGAGCACGATGCTGTCATAGCTGACGGCAATCCCCGAGTTCGCCGCCAGCAGGCTGTCGACGACCGTGGCGGTGGTGGCATTCGTGCCGGACATGGATGTAATGGCCAATTGACGACTCCTGACAAGGTGGGATGGCGGACGCCTGCACCGGCGGACATACGGTGGTCGCAAACAGCCGACGGCGCGGACAATTGCGGCATTCTATGGATCGAAGATAAATTCAAGATGAATACATTTTTGATATTTTTATTGTCAGTCTTGCCACATCGGCGATAATGGGCGCCGTGCAGACAAGACGCTGCCGTCCGGGCGCGCAGGCAGCGCGAACTGCCGTTGGCGCCGGATCGCGTTCCGTACAGGGGTAGGAAAAATTCGCATCCTGGTCATTGAAGACGACGAAGTGCTGGGAAAGTCGCTGCAGCGCGACCTGACGGCTGCCGGCTTCGCCGTCGAACTGGCCGCGAATGGCAAGGACGGCGAGTTCCTCGGCGCGACCGAGAATTTCGACCTCGCGGTGCTCGACCTCGGACTGCCGGAAATGTCAGGGCTGGAAGTGCTGCGCCGCTGGCGCTCGGCCGGCAACGAACTGCCGGTACTGGTACTGACCGCGCGCAACGCGTGGCTGGAGCGCATCGAAGGCTTCAAGGCCGGCGCCGATGATTACCTCGGCAAACCTTTCCATTTCGAGGAGCTCAGCCTGCGCCTGCTGGCGCTGGCCAAGCGAAGGCACGGACATGCACCGCGCACGCTTCTGGGCCACGGGATCACGCTGGACGAGGAAGACCAGAGCGTCGTCAGCGACGCCGGCGTGCGGACGATGCTGACCGCGATCGAATTCCGCCTGTTGCGGCGGCTGATGATGCAGCCGGGCTCGGTGCTGTCGAAGACCCAGCTGGCCGAGAGCATCTACGAATGCGAGCGTGACCACGACAGCAACGTGATCGAGGTCTACATCAACCGCCTGCGCAAGAAGATCGGCGAGTCGAGGATCGTCACCCGGCGCGGGCAAGGCTACATGTTCGATCCTGCGCCGGGCGACAGGCCATGACCTCGCTGCGCAAGAGCCTGACGCTGAGCCTGACCGGCACGCTGGTGGTCGTTTTCCTCAGCTTCCT
>CAYZXP010000181.1:0-5206 GCA_964482415.1 uncultured Bifidobacterium sp.
GACTGCGTCAGCGCAGCCAGATTAAATTTTTCGGCGGGAGCGGTCGTTACTGCCATTACAGGGCTCCGGTATTGAGGGCGGGATATTGCACGTCTGTCAGGAACGGCATGTCGGATGAGCGTCGATTGTCCGGATGCCGGCGTTTTTCCATGCGCGGAAAAGCGGGGGCTTGTGCCGCCTGCTTGCCGCTTGTGCCGGCCGTGCGCCGATTAAGCTGGCCTGCATGAAACTGGGACCGATAGATTCAACGCGCATCGAGGCGATGGCGGCAAAGCTGCAGGCAGCGTCGCGCGCGCAGGCGCCGGTGAAACCGGCCATGTCCGCGCCGGCGGGCGGTATTTCCGAGGGCACGAAGGTGACTTTCTCGGACTCGCTGAAAGCCATGCTGGACAGGGTGAATGACCAGCAGCTGAAGGCCGACGGCCTGTCGCAGCGTTTTGCGCTCGGCGATGACAGCGTGAACCTGTCCGACGTGATGATCGAGCGGCAGAAGGCCAGCCTGTCCCTGCAGGCGACCGTGCAGGTCCGCAACAAGCTCGTCAGCGCCTATCACGAGATCATGAACATGCAGGTGTGACCGCACCGGCAAGGACTGCGCCCGCCGGGCCGCCTCAATCCGTCTGACTGTCCCCGCGCGCGCGACGGTCGCCTTCCCCGCACCACCTTTCTTTCACCCGCGCGGCCGCACGGCGCCGCGATGCTAGTCGCCGTGCGTCGGCACCGGCGACAGCCCCGCATCCAGCCGGTACAGCCATGCGAGCAGTTCCGCGATGGCGGCATACAGCGACGGCGGTATCTCGCGGTCGAGCTCGACCTGCATCAGCAGCGCGACCAGTTCGGCGGACTGGTGCACGAAGACTTCATGTTCATTGGCGCGGCGGATGATCTCTTCGGCCAGCAGGCCACGCCCGCGCGCAACCACGCGCGGCGCGCCGTCGCCGCTGCCGTAGGCGAGCGCCACTGCTGCGCGCAGTTCAGGCTTGTTGTCCGGCATGGCTGGAAAAACTTTGCAATTGCAGGCCGGCGGCGGCCAGCGCATCGCGCAGCGCAGCGGCCTGTGACGACATCAGCGCGGCCGTCGCGCTGTCGCTCGCGCGTATGGCCAGCTGCAGCCGGTCGCCGTCGATGCGCAGCCGCGCGACCACGTCGCCGAGCGCCGGCAGGGTGCTGGCGAGCGTGGTCTGCCAGGCTGGCGGCGGCTCCGGCGTGCCGTCTTTCGGCGGCGGCTGTCGCTCGCTGCGGACGGCCAGCTGCAGCGGCAGGCCCGGCCACAATTCGCCTTGCCATTGCAGCGGCTGGCCGTCGAGCATCTCCAGCTGCTGACGGAGGATGAGCGGCGCGGGCGCGTCTTCCGGCAAGCCCGCCGGCCCTTGCCCGGGCGATTGCGCCTGCGGCTCGCGGCGAATCGCCTCGAGCGTGCGCTCGCCTTCGACCCAGTCCGCGAGATGGGATTCATAAAACAGGCCGCTGTGCACGAGGCCGTGCCGGACCGCTTCGGCGAGCGCGCGCGGGCTGTCCGTCGGTTCGGGCAGCAGCGGCGGTGACAGCGGGATGCGCGCAGCGGCTGCCGGGTCTGCGTCGAGCAGCCGCGCCAGCAGCTTGCCGGTGCTGCTGAGCCGGGCGGCGATCGTCGGTTCGGCCGGCGTGTCAGCGCGCAGCGGCGGCGCGTCGGCGCGCATTTCGCCGGCCAGCGTCGCCACCGGCGCGGGGCCGGTCAGCGCCGCGGCTGCGCCGAGCGCGCCGATCAGGCTGTCTGTCGCCATGCCGGCTTATTTGCCGCCATAGGTCTTCGCGACCTGGCAACGGGTGGCCGTTCCTTCGAGCAGCTTGCCCAGGCTTTTCATCCAGGGCTCGGTCAGCTGCCGGATCTCGCGATCGTTCGACAGGATGCGCTTGAGCAGCTCGATTTTTTCGCGGCGCGCCTCCTCCGACAGTTGCGCGGGCACGTTGCAGCCTTTCAGCGACTCGATGCAGTCCGCGCAGCCGGCTTCGAGCTCGACCAGCTTGTCCCAGTCGGCCCGGTGCGCCGCGCTGAGCATGCTGCCGGTCAGCCTCTCGACTTCCTGGTACAGCGCGAGCACGTCATGCGGTGTGTTTTGCTTGCTCAAGCGGCGACTCCCTGATGGTTCGCGGCATGGCCGATCTCGACCCATGCCGTGCGTATCTGCGCCAGCAGCGTGCGCGCTTCGTCGATGCCGGCGCGCTCGCAGGCGATGTTGGCCTCGACCAGCCGCTGCACGACGTAGTCGTACAGCGATGCCAGGCCTTGCGCGACCTCGCCGCCGCGCGCCAGGTCGAGGCTGGCGGCCAGTCCGCTGCCGACGATTTCGATGGCCTTGCCGATCGAGCGTCCCTTGCCCTCGACGTCGCCCGCGTCGACCTGCATCGCCGCGGTGTCCATTGCGCGCAGGGCGCCGTCGAACAGCATCGTGACGAGCTGGTGCGGACTGGCGGCGAGGGCGTCAGTGTCGACGCCCATTTGCCGGTATGCGTTGGCGCCGGCGCGCGTGTTGCCGAACATTCTGATGGGTCTCCTGGGTCGGTGTTCAGGACGTCGACAGCTTCGCGAGCTGCTGCGTCAGATAGGTACTGGTGTTTTGCATGCTCGACAACGCGCCGTCGAGCCGCGTGAATTGCGCGCGGTAGCTCGCCTCGAGGCGGTCGAGCCGCGACTGCTCGCTGCTTTCGCGCTGCGACAGCGAGCGCAGCGTCGCATTCAGGCCGCCGGTGCGCGTGGTGACCACGCCGGCTTCGCCGAGGAGTTCACTGGCCACGCCGTTGAGCCGCGTGGCGATGCCGTCGGTGCCGGCGAACAGGGCCTGCAGGTCGGCCGGTCGGCTGTCGATCGCGGCCTGCAGCTTCGCGTCGTTGACGGCCAGCGTGCCGTCCTTCTGGAAGCTGAGGCCGATGTCGTTCATTTGCGCGAGGCTGCCGGCGCCGGCGACGGCTTTCGTGAACGCGCTGCGCAGCTGCGACAGGATCGACGACGGGCCGCTGTCGCCATGCAGCACGGCGCCGGTCCGGGTCGTCTCGTTCCACGCGGTCTGCGTTCCTGCCAGCGACTTCAGGCTGTTCCATGCTTTGGCCATCTCGCCCACCGAGGCCTTGATGCCGGCAGCGTCGCGCTGCACGTCCACGGTGACGGGGCTGGCGGTCAGCTGGCTGACGCGCAGCGTGACGCCGGGAATGGCGCCGCTGATGGCGTTCGTCGGCGCGCTGACCTTCATGCCGTCGATCGTGACGGCGGCATCCTGCGCCGGCTGGGTCCGGCTCATCACGGCGGGCGCATTGCCGGAGCCGTCATAGCCGAAGGCGACCGGCGCGTTCGGGTCGAAGCTGAACGCAGCCAGCGCGCCGGTGCCGGTCACGCTGAACGACTTCGCCGCTCCGCTGTCCTTGCCGATGATCATCAGGCGCTTGCCGCTGGCGCCGCCGTCATCGACGATGCTGGCGGTCACGCCGATGCCGGCGTTGTTGATTGCGTCGCGCAGTTCGTTCAACGAGGTGCCGGCAGGTGACAGGTTGACGGTCGCGCCGCCGGCCGGCGTGATGGCCAGCGTGCCGACGCCGAGCGGCGCAGCGGCATCGGCAAAGCCGGGCGAGACCAGCTTCTGCGCCTGCGCCAGCTGCGTCACCTGCACGCTGTAATTGCCGGGCGTGGCGCCGCTGCCGACGGTCACCGCGACCGCGGCGGACGAACTCGTGGCGGTGCAGGCGGCAATGCTCGTGCCGGTCAGTTTCCTGACCGCTGTCTGGAAGCTCGACAGCGATGACGACAGCTGGCCCCAGGCCGAGATCTTTGCGCTGGCTGCGCTTTCCTGCTTCTTCAGCAGGCTCATCGGTTGCCGCTCGGCCGACATCAGCTGGCTGACGAGGCCGTTGATGTCGAGACCGGAACCGATGCCGGATACGCTAATCCCCATGTCATTCTCCGCGCGTGCGCTCAGGCCTTTTGCCTGATTAACACGCCTTGCATCCTGTCGAGTATGCGCGCAAGGGCCAGCGCTTCATCCCCGGGAATCTGGCGTAAAACTGCCCCTGATTCAACGTCTGTCACGCGCAGCACGGTTTTTCCGGTGTCATGATCGACTGAAAACTGCACCTGCTGGCCGACCGTGCCGATCGCCAGCGTGAGCCGGTTGGCAACTTCCTGCAGCGCCTGCGGGTCCGCCGGCGCGTCTTGCGAGGCGGCTTCGCGGGGTTCCGGCACGGAGGGTCCGGACGCGGCGGCCGGACCGGCCGCCGGCGCCGTGTCGGCCGCCGGCGGGGTGCTTGCGATGGCGGAGAGCTTCATGTCTGCCTCGATGTCTGTTGGGCGGGCCCGTCCGGCGCGCGCTGCCCGGTCCGGCGGGTAGGGCGAAACGACCCGCGGCGGGCGTTTCGTCGTCGTTCAAGTGCCAACACCGGATCCCGGCGCGGGCCGGGATCCGGTGATTCAGGCGGCCTGCGGACCTTGGTTTAGCCGCGCAGCAGGGCCATCACGCCGTTCGGCAGCGAGTTCGCCTGGGCGAGCATCGCGGTGCCGGCCTGTTGCATGATCTGGCCGCGGGTCAGGTTCGCGGTCTCGGAGGCGAAGTCGGCGTCGATGATGCGGCTGCGCGAGGCGCTCTGGTTCTCGGCGGCGATCTGCAGGTTCGAGATCACGGCTTCGAAGCGGTTTTGCGCGGCGCCGAAGGTGGCGCGTGCCGTCGACACTTCGTCAATCGCGGTGCTCAGGGCGTCCATTGCAGCCAGCGCCTTTGCGCCGGTGGCGTCGGAGATGCTGGCGCTGGCGCCCGCGCCGGTGACCGCGGCGATGCCGGCGCCGGCCGTCAGGTCGCTGGTCGCGATGTTGATCTTCTCGTTGCCGTTGTTGTTCGCGCCGACCTGGAAGTCGAAGCCGGCGGCCGGTGCCGATGCGTTCAGCAGGTTCAGGCCGTTGAACTTCGTGCTCTGCAGCACTCGCGTCACTTCGCCGGCCAGCGCGGTGTATTCCTGGTCAAGCGTGGTGCGGTCGGCGGTGCTGTTGGTGCCGTTGGCGGCCTGCACTGCCAGTTCACGCATGCGCTGCAGGTTTTCGCCGACCTTGCCGAGCGCGCCTTCCGCGGTCTGCGACAGCGAGATTGCGTCGTTGGCATTGCGGATCGCGACGTTCATGCCCTTGACTTGCGAGTTCATGCGCTCGGCGATGGCGAGGCCGGCGGCATCGTCTTTCGCGCTGTTGACG
>CAYZXP010000182.1:0-5072 GCA_964482415.1 uncultured Bifidobacterium sp.
CGCTGGAAGTGTTGAAAAAACCCGAAGTGCAGCAGGCTTACCTGGGCAACTTCGACGACCTGGAGGTGGCCGCATGAGCGCCAAGACCCCGCCCGCCAACCTGCGTCCCGGTTGGCTTGAAGTGCGCGACCTGGTGATGGTGCGCGGAACCAAGGCAGTGACCCATGCGATCGAGCTGCGCATCGCGCCCGGCAAGATCACCGCGCTGGCCGGCGCCAACGGCGCCGGCAAGACCAGCACCGTGCTCGGCATCGCCGGCGTGGTCGAGCCGGCCTTCGGCGAGATCTGGCTGGACGGCCAGGACCTGGTCGGGCTGGACGCTGACGAGATCCGCCGCCGCGGCATCGCCACCGTGCCGGAAGGCCATCAGGTGCTGCGCGAACTGACGGTGCGCGACAACCTGCTGGTCGCCAGCGGCGGCCTGTCGCGCGGCGAGATGAATGCAGCGATCGATCGCGTGCTCGGCCTCTTCCCCGAACTGAAAGAGAAGCTGCCGCAGCCGGCCGGCGACCTGTCCGGCGGCCAGCAGCAGATGGTGGCGATCGCGCAGGCACTGATCGTCAACCCGCGCTTCCTGGTCATCGACGAACTGTCGTTCGGCCTCGCGCCGACCATCGTTGCACGACTGGTGCCGATCATCCGCAAGATTGCGGACAGCGGCATCGGCGTCTTGCTGATCGAGCAGTTCACGCAGCTCGCACTCGCGCTTGCGCATCACGTGTACGTGATGTCGCGCGGCGGCGTGTCGTATGACGGCGAGCCGGGCAAGCTGCGCGACGACCCCGAGATTCTGCATCGGGCCTACTTCCCTGTCAGCGACCGGGAAGCGGTGGGACTGTAGAACGCTTCAACTGAAAAACAGAGAGCCAAAGCTCCGGACCCCATAGCAACCCATAGCCAATCAATACGCGGAGACAACCAATGGATACTCGTGTAGTCAAGAAAAAACTGGGCCTGAAAGAACGCTATGCAGCGATGACGCGCGGCCTGCACTGGGACACCACCTACCAGCCGATGGACAAGGTTTTCCCCTACGATAAATACGAGGGCATCATCGTGCACGACTGGGACAAGTGGGAAGACCCGTTCCGGCTGACGATGGAGGCGTACTGGAAATACCAGGGCGAAAAGGAAAAGAAGCTGTACGCCGTGATCGAGGCGTTCGCGCAGAACCACGGCGAACTCGGCGTGACCGACGCGCGCTACATCAATGCACTGAAGCTGTTCATCCAGGGCGTGACGCCGCTGGAGTACTACGCGCACCGCGGCTTCGCGCATGCGGGCCGCCAGTTCACCGGCGCCGGCGCACGCGTCGCCGCGCAGATGCAGGCGGTCGACGAGCTGCGTCACTTCCAGACCGAGACGCACGCGATCTCGCACTACAACAAGTACTACAACGGCATGCACAACGCGAACCACTGGTTCGACAATGTCTGGTACCTGTCCGTGCCGAAGAGCTTCTTCGAGGACGCGTATTCCGGCGGCCCGTTCGAGTTCCTGACCGCGGTCAGCTTCTCGTTCGAATACGTGCTGACCAACCTGCTGTTCGTGCCCTTCATGTCGGGCGCGGCGCACAACGGCGACCTGTCGACCGTGACCTTCGGCTTCTCCGCGCAGTCGGACGAATCGCGCCACATGACGCTGGGCATCGAGTGCATCAAGTTCATGCTCGAACAGGACCCGGCCAACGTGCCCATCGTGCAGCGCTGGATGGACAAGTGGTTCTGGCGCGGCTATCGCCTGCTGACCCTGGTCGCGATGATGCAGGACTACATGCTGCCCAAGCGCGTGATGAGCTGGAAAGAAGCGTGGGAAATGTATGCCGAGGAAAACGGCGGCGCGCTGTTCGCCGACCTCGCGCGCTACGGCATCCGCAAGCCCAAGGGCTGGGACCAGGCCTGCGAAGGCAAGGACCACATCAGCCATCAGGCCTGGGCGACCTTCTACCAGTACGGCCATGCAGCGGCCTTCCATACATGGATCCCGAGCAAGGACGAGATGGACTGGCTGTCGTCGAAGTATCCGGACACCTTCGAACGCTACTACCGCCCGCGCCTTGAGCACTGGGCCAAGCAGTCCGAGGGCAAGGAAGGCCGCTGGTACAACCAGGTGCTGCCGATGCTCTGCCAGGTCTGCCAGGTGCCGATGCTGTTCACCGAGCACAAGGACCCGACGCAGATCGCCTTCCGCGAGACCGAATACCACGGCATGAAGTACCACTTCTGCAGCGATCACTGCTGCGAGATCTTCGAGCATGAGCCGAAGAAATATTCGCAGGCGTGGCTGCCGGTGCACCAGATCTATCAGGGCGCCTGCTATCCGGAAGACATCAACCCGGCATCGCCCGGCGACAGCCCGGTGCGCGAAGTGATGCGCTACTACGGCATCAATGGCGGCGAGGACAACGGCGAATTCGCGACCAGCGAAGACCGCCAGCACTTCCGCCAGTGGAGCGGTCGCATGAAGCCGCAAGGCCTTGAGGAGTGATGGCGATGGCAATTCAGGAAATCATGCCGCACATCGGCGACTACCCGATGATCCAGCGCGACACCGTGGACCAGTTCCACGGCAAGCAGCTGCTCTACCTCAGCTGGGACAACCACCTGATGTTCGCGGCGCCGTTCTGCATCCCGGTGCCACGCACGCTGCCTTTCGGCGCGCTGATCCGTGACGTGCTGCCGGAACTGTACGGCGAGCATCCGGAGTTCGAGGACATCGACTGGAAGCGCACGCAGTGGTTCAACTCGGACAAGCGCTTCATCCCTGACGTGGGCAAGTCGCTCGAGCATCACGGGCTCGGCCACAAGAGCCTGATCCGCTTCCGCACGCCGGCGCTCGAGGGCATCCGCGAGCCGGCGACCGCAGGCGGCACCGGTTTCTGACCGGGACCGGCCAAGACCAACGTCAGAACGTCATTGAAACGATAGAACCACCATGTCACAGCAACTGACCATCGAACCGCTCGGCGCGACCATCGACGTCGAGGAAGGACAGACCATCCTCGACGCGGCGCTGCGCCAGGGCATCTACATTCCGCACGCCTGCGGCCACGGCCTGTGTGGCACCTGCAAGGTGCAGGTGACCGACGGCGAGGTCGACCACGGCGCGGCCAATCCGTTTGCGCTGATGGACTTCGAACGCGACGAGGGCAAGACCCTGGCTTGCTGCGCGACGCTGCAGGGCGACGTCGCGATCGAAGCCGACATCGACGAGGATCCGGATGCGCGCATCATCCCGGTGACCGACTTCAACACGACGGTCAGCCGCATCGAGACGCTGACGCCGACCATCAAGGCGATCTGGCTGAAGCTCGACAAGCCGATCGACTTCCAGGCCGGCCAGTATGTGCAGGTCTCGCTGCCGGGCATCGAAGGCGACCGGCCGTTCTCGATCGCCAATTCGCCGGAAGAGATCGCGCGCACCGGCGAGCTGGAGATCAATGTGCGCATCATCGCCGGCGGCGCCGGCACCACCTATCTGCACGAGAAGCTGAAGGTCGGCGACAAGCTGCATGTGACCGGCCCGTATGGCCGCTTCTTCGTGCGCACGTCGGCCAACGCGCCGATGATGTTCATGGCCGGCGGCTCCGGCCTGTCGAGCCCGCGCTCGATGATCCTCGACCTGCTGGCGGATGGCTGCACGCAGCCGATCACGCTGGTCTACGGCCAGCGCAACCTCGCCGAGCTGTATTACGACGACGAGTTCAAGGCGCTCGCGCAGAAGCATCCGAACTTCACCTACATTCCGGCGCTGTCGGAAGACGCCGCCGGTTTCGATGGCCTCAAGGGCTTCGTGCACGAGGCCGCCGTCAAGCACTTCAACGGCGACTTCTCCGGCCAAAAGGCCTATCTGTGCGGCCCGCCGCCGATGATCGAGGCCTGCCTTGGTGCGCTGATGCAGGGCCGGCTGTACGAGCGCGACATCTACGCGGAGAAGTTCATCACCGCCGCCGATGCATCGAAGCCGCGCAGCGCGCTGTTCAAGCGGGTCTGAGGAGCACACATGTTCGACTTCCGTCCGAAGAAGCAGGTGACGATCATGCAGACCGGCGAGACCTATGCGTGCGCGATCGGCGAGAACCTGCTGAAGGGAATGACGCTGCTGGGCCGCAAGGGCATTCCGGTCGGCTGTGTGAACGGCGGCTGCGGCGTGTGCAAGGTGAAGATCGTCGAGGGCACGGTCGAGTCGCTGGGGCCGGTCAGCCGCGCGCATGTGACGGAAGAAGAGGAATGCCAGGGCTATACGCTGGCCTGCCGGGTGGGCCCTACGTCCGAGGTGGTGCTCGAAGTGGCCGGCAAGTTTGTCAAACCGTTTACGAAGGGGTTCCAAGCGCAGGCCACCCCACCTGCAACCGTAAAATAAGGAGATAGCGATGGGTGTTATGCGCATCGGGCACGTCAGCCTGAAGGTGATGGACATGGCGGCCGCAGTGAAGCACTACACGGAAGTCCTCGGCATGAAAGTGACGATGGAAGACAAGTCGGGCAACGTGTACCTGAAGTGCTGGGACGAGTGGGATCGCTATTCGATCATCCTGACGCCGTCGAACCAGGCCGGCATGAACCATGTCGCCTACAAGTGCGAGAAGGACAGCGACCTCGATTCGTTCAAGACGCGCATCGAACAGCATGGCATCAAGGTCACCGAGCTGCCCGAGGGCGACCTGCCGGCGACCGGCCGCATGCTGCAGTTCAAGCTGCCGAGCGGCCATGAAATGCGCCTGTACGCGCAGAAGGAATATGTCGGCACCGAAGTCGGCACCACCAACCCGGATCCGTGGCCGGACAACATCACCGGCGCCGGCGCGCACTGGGTCGACCACTGCCTGCTGATGTGCGAACTGAACCCGGAGACCGGCGTGAACAAGGTCGCCGAGAACACCGAGTTCATGAAGAACGTGCTCGACTTCTACCTGGTCGAACAGGTCTGCGTGGGCCCGGGCGGCGCGATCCAGGCCGCAACCTGGCTGACCCGCACCAACACGCCGCATGACATCGCTTTCGTCGGCGGCGCGAAGGCCGGCATCCACCACGTGTCGTTCTTCCTCGATTCCTGGCATGACGTGCTGAAGG
>CAYZXP010000183.1:0-5002 GCA_964482415.1 uncultured Bifidobacterium sp.
ACCGTGTCGACCGACTATGACACCTCGGACCGCCTGTACTTCGAGCCGCTGACGCTGGAAGACGTGCTCGAGATCGTCGACAAGGAGCGTCCGGTCGGCGTGATCGTGCAGTACGGCGGTCAGACCCCGCTGAAGCTGGCGCTGGATCTCGAAGCCAATGGCGTGCCCATCATCGGTACCTCGCCGGACATGATCGACGCTGCCGAAGACCGCGAGCGCTTCCAGAAGCTGCTGCAGGACCTGGGCCTGCGCCAGCCGCCGAACCGTACCGCGCGTACCGAAGAGCAGGCGCTGGCACTGGCGCAAGAGATCGGCTACCCGCTGGTGGTTCGCCCGTCCTACGTGCTGGGTGGCCGCGCGATGGAAATCGTGCACGAGCAGCGCGACCTCGAGCGCTACATGCGCGAGGCCGTCAAGGTGTCGAATGATTCGCCGGTGCTGCTGGACCGCTTCCTGAACGACGCGATTGAAGTCGACGTCGACTGCCTGTCCGACGGCACGCGCACCTTCATCGGCGGCGTGATGGAACATATCGAGCAGGCCGGCGTGCACTCGGGCGACTCCGCTTGCTCGCTGCCGCCGTACTCGCTGGCCAAGGACACCATCGAAGAACTGAAGCGCCAGACCGCGCTGATGGCCAAGGGCCTGAACGTGGTCGGCCTGATGAACGTGCAGTTCGCGATCCAGCAGCAGGAGATCGACGGCAAGCTGCAGGACATCGTCTATGTGCTTGAAGTGAACCCGCGCGCATCGCGCACGGTGCCGTATGTGTCGAAGGCCACCGGCCTGCAGCTGGCGAAGATTGCCGCGCGCTGCATGGTCGGCCAGTCGCTCGACAGCCAGGGCATCGGTGCGGAAGTCGTGCCGCCTTACTTCAGCGTCAAGGAAGCGGTGTTCCCGTTCGTGAAGTTCCCGGGCGTCGACACCATCCTTGGACCGGAGATGAAGTCGACCGGTGAAGTGATGGGCGTCGGCCGCACGTTCGGCGAAGCCTTCGTGAAGTCGCAGCTCGGCGCCGGCGTGCGCCTGCCGACGTCGGGCAAGGTGTTCCTGTCGGTGAAGAACAGCGACAAGCCGCGCGCGGTCCAGATCGCGCGCGACCTGGTGAAGATCGGCTTCTCGGTCGTCGCGACCAAGGGCACGGCGGCAGCGATTTCGGCGGCCGGCATCCCGGTCGAGACGGTGAACAAGGTCGCCGAAGGCCGTCCGCATATCGTCGACATCATCAAGAACAACGAGATCGCGCTGGTGATCAACACGGTCGAAGAGAAGCGCAATGCGATCAACGACTCGCGCACGATCCGTACGTCGGCACTCGGCGCGCGGGTGACCACCTACACCACGATCGCCGGCGCCGAGGCGGCCGTGCAGGGCATGGCCCACCTGAACGAGTTGCACGTTTACGACTTGCAGGGAATGCACGCGTCGCTGCAGTAAGCCTATAATTAGTCGTTCAACCACAGAGGCTGCGCGAACCGCAGCCTCTGTTCTTTTTTATTTTTGAGTAGCAAAGACCCATGAGTACTATTCCCCTTACCGTGGAAGGCGCGGAGATGCTGAAGGAAGAGCTGCAGCGCCTGAAGTCGAAGGAGCGTCCGGCGGTGATCAATGCGATCGCCGAGGCGCGCGCGCAGGGTGACCTGTCCGAGAACGCCGAGTATGACGCGGCGAAGGAGCGGCAGAGCTTCATCGAGGGTCGCATCGCCGAGCTCGAGGGCAAGCTGTCGGCCGCGCAGATCATTGATCCGAAACTGATCGATGCCGATGGCCGTGTGGTTTTTGCATCGACCGTCACGCTGGAAGATCTGGATTCCGGCGACAAGGTGACCTACAAGATCGTCGGCGACGACGAAGCCGACATCAAGCTGAAAAAAGTGTCGATCAGCTCGCCGATCGCTCGCGCGCTGATCGGCAAATACGCGGGTGACACCGTCAGCGTGCAGACGCCCGGTGGCGTGCGCGAGTACGAAGTCCTCGAGGTACAGTACATCTGATGACTGCTGCCGGTCGCTTCCTGCCGGGCGTGCGAGCGCTGCTGGTCACGCTGTGGGCCGGCAGCCTGTGGGCGGTCGGCTACCTGGCCGCGCCGACGCTGTTCGCGACGCTGGCCGACCGCACGCTGGCCGGCACGATCGCCGGCAGCCTGTTCCGTGTCGAAGCCTGGCTGTCGATGGCGTGCGGCGTGCTGCTGCTGGGACTGTTCTGGGCAGACCGGGGTTTTGCGAAGCGCCGTAGCTGCCTGTGGCTGGTGCTGGGCATGCTCGTCTGCCTCGCGGTCGGTTACTTCGGGCTGCAGCCGTTCATGGCCGAACTGAAGGCGACGGCGGCGGCGAACGGTGGCGTGATGGATGAAGCGGTGAAGGCGCGCTTCGGCATGCTGCACGGCGTGGCGAGCGTGATTTATCTGCTGCAGAGCCTGCTGGCTGCGGGGTTGGTGCTGAAAGCCCGGTGAGGTGGCCGGTAAGGGCGTGCGGCCGGTGAAGCAGGGGCGTTGCGGAAGTGGCTGACTCCCGGTGTGAGTCGGGGTGGCGGCATGCTGAGAGTGATCTTCATGCGCCGACATCTTCAGCGCCGTCGCGCCGGCGAAAGCCGGGGCCCGTCGATGACGAACCCATTGCCTGATTCAGGGGTACACGACGCCGGATCCCGGCCTGCGCCGGGGTGAGGCAGTCGTTCCTCGATAATGTCGTCCCGGCGCAGGGTGAAGCGGGGGTTTCAGAGCGCATGCGCTCTGCCCGCTGAACGGCATCGGCGTATTCGCCGATGCGCGGCCGGCAGGGCCGGGATCCCGTGTCTTTGATTGCGCGCCTGAGTGCGCGCCTGAGCCGCCGTTTACCGTCCCAGCGCGCTCTTCTTCAGGCTCTTCTGCCGCGTCTTCGCCTTGCGGATGTTGCCGCCGGCGGTCACGCGTTCGTTGCCCTTGACCGTCACCTTGGTCACCGAGGGACGCTTGGTCGGGTGGGTCTTCACGATGGTCACTTCGCGCAGGCCGCGGCCGCGGGTGGATTTGGACTCCTTCGGGGCGTCCTTCTTCGGACGGTACAGCACCAGCAGCTTGCCGATGTGCTGCACCGGCGCGGCGCCGAGTTCGGCGCACAGGGTCTCGTAGTACGCGATGCGGGCTTCGCGGTCGTCGCCGAACACACGGATCTTGATCAGGCCGTGCGCATCAAGGGCAGCGCTGGCTTCCTTGATGACGGCAGGCGTAAGGCCGGACTCGCCGATCATGACGACCGGGTTCAGGCCGTGGGCTTGGGAACGCAGCTCGCTGCGCTCGGCGGGGGTCAAATTGAGCATAAATACCTTCTAAAACACAGTATTCTACGCGAATGGCAAAGAACAAGGTCAACAAGAACTGGCTGCACGATCATATCAATGATCCGTATGTGAAGCTCGCCCAGAAGGAGGGCTATCGCGCCCGTGCCGCCTACAAGCTGAAGGAAATCGACGAGGACGAAAAGCTGATCCGTCCGGGCCAGAACATCGTCGACCTCGGCTGCACGCCGGGCAGCTGGTCGCAGTATGCGCGCCGCAAGCTCGCCGGCAAGGACGGCGGCGGCATCCACGGCATGATCGTCGGACTCGACATGCTGCCGATGGAGCCGGTCGCCGACGTGCACTTCATTCAGGGTGATTTTCGCGAGCAGGCGGTGCTCGACCAGCTCGAGCAGGCGCTTGGCGGAGCAAAGGTCGACCTGGTGCTGTCTGACATGGCGCCGAACCTGTCCGGGATCGCGACGACCGACGCGGCGCGGATCGAGGATATTGTCGATCTGGCCATCGACTTTGCGCGGCATCACCTGAAACCTTCAGGTTGCCTGCTCGTCAAATGCTTCAACATCAGCGGCTACACCCAAATCGTCGAGAAGTTCCGCCAGGAGTTCCGGGTGGTCAGCCCGAAAAAGCCCAAGGCCAGCCGGGACAAGTCGTCCGAGGTCTTCCTGCTGGGGCGCGGATTGAAAAATCCGGCCTGAATGCTGCGACTGTCGCAGAAAACGATCTTGAAAAATCAGAGGTTTAGCCCGATCTGCTCGATGGCAAGGGGCCGGCAATGGGAGTAAAATTTAGGCATTCTCAAAGCTGTAGCCCGACGGCCGTACCGAAGGAGTCCTCCGAGTGAACAATATGTTTTCCAAAGCCGCCATCTGGGTCGTCATCGCCCTGGTGCTCTTCACCGTGTTCAAGCAGTTCGACGAGCGCGGCCTGGCGAGCGGCGCGACCCCGATCGCCTACTCCGACTTCCTCGACGAAGTGAAGGCGCAGCGCATCCGCGAGGCGACGCTGGACGACCGCTCGATCGTCGCGGTCACCAATGAGGGCAAGAAAATCAAGGCCACTGTCACGCAGCTTGACCGCGGCCTGATCGGCGACCTCGTCAACAACGGCGTGAAGTTCGACGTGCGCCAGCCGGAACAGCCGTCGTTCCTCTCGCAAGTGTTCATCTCGTGGTTCCCGATGCTGCTGCTGATCGGCGTCTGGATCTTCTTCATGCGCCAGATGCAGGGCGGCGGCAAGGGCGGCGCCTTCTCGTTCGGCAAATCGAAGGCGCGCATGCTGGATGAAACGCAGAACGCCGTCACCTTTGCCGACGTTGCCGGTTGCGACGAAGCGAAGGAAGAGGTCGGCGAGCTGGTCGACTTCCTGCGCGACCCGACCAAGTTCCAGAAGCTCGGCGGCCGCATCCCGCGCGGCGTACTGATGGTCGGCCCGCCCGGCACCGGCAAGACGCTGCTGGCGCGCGCGATCGCCGGCGAGGCGAAAGTGCCGTTCTTCACGATCTCCGGTTCCGACTTCGTCGAGATGTTCGTCGGCGTCGGCGCCTCGCGCGTGCGCGACATGTTCGAGAACGCGAAGAAGCACTCGCCGTGCATCATCTTCATCGACGAGATCGACGCGGTCGGCCGCCATCGCGGCGCCGGCATGGGCGGCGGCAACGACGAGCGCGAGCAGACGCTGAACCAGCTGCTGGTCGAGATGGACGGCTTCGAAGCGAATGCCGGCG
>CAYZXP010000184.1:0-3631 GCA_964482415.1 uncultured Bifidobacterium sp.
TTCATCGGTCATGCGCGGCTGGCCGGCGCGATGCGCATCCGCGCCGAGGGCTACGAGTCCAACCTGAGGAAGATGCTCGGCGCGGACGCCGACGGCAGCCGCATCGTGTTGCCGACGCGCGAAGTCAGCGCCGAACTCGCGCTCGACCTCGGCGGCCGGCGCCTGCTGCTCCGCGCGTGGCCGCCTGCGCATACCGACCATGACCTGACCGTGCTGGACGAGCGCACTGGCACGCTGTGGATGGGCGACCTGCTGTTCGTCGACCGAGCGCCGTCGATCGACGGCGATGCGAAAGGCTGGCTCGCCGTGATCGAGTCGCTGAAGGCGCTGCCGGCAGCGCGCGCCGTTCCCGGCCATGGCCCGCTGGTCGAGGACAAGGCCGCCCACCTGGACAGGCTGCGCGGCTATCTCGACGTGCTGATGGCCGACCTGCGCCGCGGCATCGCCGCCGGCCGGCCGATGCGCGACGTGGTGCGCGACGCGGCCGCCGCCGAGCGCCCGCGCTGGCAGCTGTTCGACACCGTGAACCTGCGCAACGCCGAGCAGCTGTACATGCAGCTCGAGTGGGAGTGAGCGCGCCGCCTGCGCGCAGGCACGTTGCCGGATCGGGGCAAGCGATGCGAGTCCTGCGCTGCGCCGACATCTTTTGCGAAGTGATCGACAATTACGGCGATGCCGGCGTCTGCTGGCGGCTGGCGCGTGCGCTCGCGCAGGCCGGACTGGCGGTGACGCTGTGGATCGACGACATCGCGCGGCTGCAGCGGCTGCGCCCGGCGATCGACGCCGGGCTGGAAGCGCAGGCGCTGGACGGCTTCACGCTGCGCCGCTGGCGCGGCGAGCCGGTGCCCGCCGGCGACCTGGTGATCTCCGCCTTCGGCTGCCGGCTGGCCGACAGCACGCTGGAGGCGATGGCCGCGGTGCAGCCGGCGCCGGTGTGGATCAACCTCGAGTACCTGTCGGCCGAGCGCTGGGTCGAGGACAGCCACCGGCTGCCTTCGCCGCATCCGCGGCTGCCGCTGGTGCAGCATTTCTTTTTCCCCGGCTTTACGACGCGTACCGGCGGCCTGCTGCGGGAGGCCGGACTGGATGCGGCGCGCGCCGCTTTCGGAACGGCCGAGCGCGACGCCTTTCTTGCGCAGCTGGGCGTGCGTGTGCCGCCTCAGGCCACGCTGGCCTCGCTGTTCTGCTATCCGACCGCGCCGGTCGAACGGCTGCTGGCGGCGATGCGCGCCGGGCCGCCGGTCGTCTGCCTGGTGCCCGAAGGCGTGACGCCGCTCGCGCCGCCGCCCGGACAGGTGCGCACCGAAGGCGGGCTGACGCTGGCCGGCGTGCCCTTCCTCGAGCCGGACGCGTATGACCGGCTGCTGTGGAGCTGCGACCTGAACTTCGTGCGCGGCGAGGACAGCGCGGTGCGCGCGCAGTGGGCCGCGCGGCCTTTCGTCTGGCAGCTGTATCCGCAGGAAGGCGGCGCCCATGCCGACAAGCTGGAGGCCTTCCTCGCGCTGTACGCCGCGTCATGTGGTGAATCTGCGCCGGTGCTGGCCGGATTCTGGCGCGCGTGGAACGGCGACCCGGCAGCCCGGCTCGACTGGCCGGCGCTGCTTGCCGCGTTGCCTGCATTGACCGCGCATGGGTGCCGCTGGGAGCGGCAGCTGGCAGAGCAGCCGGGCCTGGCCGCGAGCCTGATCGAGTTCGCCGGCGAAATCGGGTAAAATTCCGCGGCTTCGCAATCCCCGTGCGCTGATTACAACGGCAACCGTACATCAAAGGCAGTCCCGACCGGCGCGCATCATTCTCCGAACTATTTGGCAATCTCATTATGAAAACCGCACAAGAACTCCGCGTCGGCAACGTGTTCATGCTCAACGGCCAGCCTCAGGTCGTCGTCAAGGCAGAATTTTCCAAGTCGGGCCGCAACGCGTCCGTCGTCAAGATGAAGATGAAAAACCTGCTGACCGAAGCGGCGCAGGAAGCTGTCTATCGCTCCGACGAAAAATTCGACGTGGTCATGCTGGACCGCAAGGACGTGACCTACTCGTATTTCGCCGACCCGCTGTACGTGTTCATGGACGCCGACTACAACCAGTATGAAGTCGAGGCCGAAAACATGGCCGATGCGATCAACTACCTCGAAGACGGCATGGCTTGCGAAGCCGTGTTCTACGACGGCAAGGCGATCTCGGTCGAACTGCCGACCACCATCGTGCGCGAAATCACCTACACCGAGCCGGCCGTCAAGGGCGATACCTCGGGCAAGGTGCTGAAGCCGGCGAAGATCGCTACCGGCTTCGACGTGTCCGTGCCGCTGTTCGTGGCGCAGGGCGACAAGATCGAAATCGATACCCGTACCGGCGAATACAAGCGCCGCGTCTGATCGCGCGACTGCTCTTCGCATCGAAACCGCAGCCTTCGCGCTGCGGTTTTGTTTTTTGCGCAAGCTTTTTCTTGCGAATCTTCTGGATGGGAACTTTTGGCCGGCTGCAACTGCCCAAGCGGACAGTGTGCAGCGCAGTCCTGCTGCGCGCTCACTTTCATCCAGGAGATCGTTCATGCTGAAGTCAGAAAAACTGTTCGGGAAGCGCGACAGCGCGCCTGAAGCCAAGCCGGTACCGGCGACCGTGACGGCCGCAGCGGCCGAGCGGCCGGCGTCGCCCGGCCTCGCGGTGGCTACGTCCACCACGCTCGCCCGCGTGGTGCCGCCGTCGATCGCGAGTGCGGCAAGCCACGGTCATGCAGGCGGCCACGAGACCCGCAGCAAGCTGACCGTCGGCCCGAACATCAAGCTGCGCGGCGTCGAGATCACCGACTGCGATACGCTGGTGGTCGAGGGTCGCGTCGAAGCGGCCATCAATTCGCGCGTGATCCAGATCTCCGAGCAGGGGGCATTCATCGGCAATGCCGAATTCGACATTGCCGAGATCCGCGGCCAGTTCGACGGCGAGCTGACGGTGCGGCAGAAACTGGTGGTGTACGCCAGCGGCCGCGTGACCGGCAAGGTCCGCTACGGCAAGCTGGTGATAGAAGAAGGCGGCCAGCTGACAGGCGATGTGCAATTGTCGGCGCCGGCCTCCAAGGGGTTGACGGTCGCGGCCGGCTGATACCGCCGCATCGGGAGGCTGTCATTCGGGGCGCTGCAGGATGTGACTGCAGCGCCCTTTTTTCATCCGCGCAGCGCGGTGCCGGCCTGCGTGAGAAAACGCTTCGAACGGAAATTGCAGACGAATTCGAGCCGGCGTTCGCCGGCCGAACCCGGGATCACCGACTGGAACCGCAGCGCCGAGGCCGGCTGCTCAGGCTCGCTGTGCACGGGTTTGCCTACCGGCTCCTCGGATCGGTAGTAGCTGTTCGCGGTATAGGCGATCTTGCGCGCGTCACAGTCGAAGTAGTTCAGGTAGGTCGATGACTGGTAGGCCGTGCTGTCCGGACCGTACTGCGGCACGGACCATGAGGTGCGCAGCAGCGCGCGCAGGTAATCGTCATCGTGCACGATGCTCGTCGTGTCGACATACCAGCTGATGACCTTTTCGGGGTCTTCCGTTTCCGAGATCAGCTGCCAGTCGGGCGCGTCGGCGCGCGCAGCGGCCGGCAGCAGCGCGACGGCCAGCGCACAGGCCAGCGCAGAGGCCAGCGC
>CAYZXP010000184.1:3731-4987 GCA_964482415.1 uncultured Bifidobacterium sp.
AGGCCAGCGCAGAGGCCAGCGCGGATCGGGCAGGGAAGTGTGTCATCGTAGTCTCCGGCGACGGTAGGTACCGTTCTGATGTCCTTGTCGATGGTAGCGGAATCCGCGCCACGCTGCTCCGGCCGCAGGGACTGCGGTTATCATGAGCTCAATTCCAGACGGGTCCGAACCCGCTACAAGGGGATTCAGCATGCAGGATGCAGCTCTGGCCGATGCGCACGCCGCAGCCGGCAGACCGGCGAACGGCCCGTGGGGACGCCGCCTTCACAGCTTCGCGCGCGCATTCGCCATTGCCGGCGGCGCCGGTTTTCTTGCGCTGGTGCTGATGTCGCTGGCCTCGATCATCGGCCGCAAGCTTGCCGCAGCCCCGATCCCGGGCGATATCGAAATCATGCAGATGGGCGGCGCGGTCGCCGCCGCCGCGATGCTGCCGTTCTGCGAAATGGAGCGGCAGCACCTGCGCATCGATTTCTTCACCGCGCGCCTTGCCCCGCGCGCACGCGACCAGCTTGATGCGCTGTCCCACCTGTTGCTCGCCGCAGTTGCCGCTGTCGTCGCCTGGCGCACCGCCGCCGGCGCGCTGTCGCTGCGCGAGGCGGGCGAGAGTTCGATGATGCTGTCGTGGCCGGTGTGGACCGTGGTCGCCGCGCTGGTGCCGAGCTTTGCGCTGCTGGCGGCCGCCGGGCTGTACAACGCCTGCCTCTGCGCCTTCTCCCGTTACGATGAACCGCGGAGCGCAAGTTGAGCGGAATGTCGGCCGGCCTGCTGATGTTCGCGGCGCTGCTGGTGCTGCTGGCGCTGCGCGTGCACATCGGCGTGGCGATGTTCGTCATCGGCTCGGCCGGCTTCGTGGCGATGAACGACTTCAGCTGGCTGCCGCTGCTGAGCGCGCTGAAGAACGTCGCCTATGCGCGCTTTTCCAACTATGACCTGCTGGTGATACCGCTGTTCCTCCTGATGGGGCAGTTTGCGACCAACGGCGGACTGTCCGGCGCGCTGTTCAACTGCGTGAACAATTTCGTCGGCCATTGGCGCGGCGGCGTTGCGATGGCGGCCGTGGCCGCGTGCGCCGCTTTCGGCGCAATCTGCGGTTCCTCATTGGCGACCGCCGCGACGATGGGGCAGGTCGCGCTGCCCGAATTGCGCCGCTATCGCTACTCGGGCGGGCTGGCGACCGGCGCGCTGGCCGCCGGAGGCACGCTGGGCATCATGATCCCGCCATCGGTGCCGCTGGTGATCTATGCGGTGCTGACGCA
>CAYZXP010000185.1:0-4873 GCA_964482415.1 uncultured Bifidobacterium sp.
CGGCCGATCGTGAAGAATTTCAGTGCGACCATCATGCGGGGCGACAAGGTCGGCCTGATCGGCGTCAACGGCGCCGGCAAGACCACGCTGCTGCGCCTGATCCTCGGCGAGGAAGCGCCGGATGCCGGCGCGGTGAAGCAGGGCAGCAAGCTGCAGGTCGCGTACTTCGATCAGATGCGCGAGCAGCTGAATGATGAGGCGACGCTGGCCGACACGATCTCGCCGGGCAGTGAATGGGTTGAGGTGAACGGCCAGCGCAAGCATGTGATGACTTACCTTGGCGACTTCCTGTTTGCGCCCGAGCGTGCGCGTTCGCCGGTGAAGTCGCTGTCCGGCGGCGAGCGCAACCGGCTGCTGCTGGCGCGCCTGTTCGCGAAACCGGCCAATGTGCTGGTGCTGGACGAACCGACCAACGACCTCGACATCGATACGCTGGAACTGCTTGAGCAACTGCTCGAGGACTATACCGGCACGGTTTTCCTGGTCAGCCATGACCGCACTTTCCTCGACAACGTGGTCACGCAGGTTCTTGTCGCCGAAGGCGGCGGCCAGTGGCGCGAATATGTCGGCGGCTACACCGACTGGGAGCGCGTGCGCAGGCCGGACCCGGCGCCGGCGGCGCGTGAGGCCAAGAAACCCGAGACCAAGGCAGCACCGGCTGCGACGACGGCAACGGCACCGGTGCCTGCGCCAAAGCCGAAGAAGCTGTCGTTCAAGGAGCAGCGCGAACTGGAAGAACTGCCGCAGCGCATCGCCAGCCTCGAAGCGGAGCAGGCCGACATTTCGGCGCGTCTGGCCGATCCCGACTTGTACCGGAAGGAGCCGGCCGAAGTGCAGAAGCTGAACCAGCGCTTTGCCGAAATCGACACGCTGCTGATGGAGTCGCTGGAGCGCTGGGAAGCGATCGAGGCGCGCGCAAGCGGCGCCTGACAATATGCGCCGGCCCGCGCGCTGCGGGCGGGCCGTTCAGTTCAGGCGTCGCGTGGCCGCGCGCAATTCCGGCAGACGCTGCCGCAGCGACTCGGCGTCGGTGGCCTGCGGGCATTGATCCAGATAGGCTTCCAGGTCCTGCAGCGCTGCCTGCGGACAATCGAGGTTCGCAAAGGCGAGGCCGCGGTCGCGGCGCTCCGCAATCTCGCCGGGCAGCAGGATCACCAGCCGCTGCTGCACGTTCAGGAACTGCTTCCAGTGAGGATGCTCGGCGAACAGCGTCTTCAGGTTGCGCAGCATGCGCGCGAGTATCGTGCGCGGCGACGCTTCAGCCAGATAACTCGCCAGCGGCGGGTCGTTCGGGCCGTGGCCGTTGATGAAGTAGGGCTCGAGGCGCTCTTCAATATCTTCGCGCGACAGGCTGGCGCCGTTGAACGGATCGAGGATGATGTCCCCGCTGCTCACGGACAGCTTCATCAGGAAGTGGCCCGGGAAGGAAATGCCTTTCACATCCAGCCCGATCTGCTGCGCGAGCTCCATGTAGATCACCGCCAGCGAGATCGGTATGCCGCGGCGCGCCGCGAGCACCTTGTGCAGGTAGCTGTTGTCCGGGTTGTAGTAGTCGTTCAGGTTGCCGGCAAAGCCCAGCTCCTGATAGAAGAAATTGTTCAGCAGCCGCAGCTTGGGTATCTGCGCGATATCGGCCGGCATGCGCCGCTTCAGCCGCGCGGCGAAACGGTCGATGTCGAGCAGGCATTCACTCAGGTCCAGCGACGGCACATCATCTTGCGCAATGCTGAGCGCCGCCTCGAACAAGGGAATGTGTTCGTCTTCCTGGACCAGTGACGCGAAGTAGTCGAGTGATTTGATCATCGCCTGATTGCGCTGGGAGACGTGCTAGCGTGACTCCCTTTTGAAATCCGAAAAGCGAAAGCCCATGGCAAATAATGCGCCGAAGTAGGCCATGATGCATAGCGCGACGACGAGCGACAGCGACCCGATCCGCAGCCACGGCGTGGCGCGCATTGCGACCCAGTCGAATTGTCCGGCCAGAACGTGGCCGACGGCAGCCAGCAGCAGCAGCGCGACGACCAGCTTGGCGACGAAGGCCGTCCAGCCCGGGCTGGGGCGATAGATGCCATTCTTGCGCAGCATCAGGTACAGGAACGCGGCATTCGCGGTCGCGCCCAGTCCGATCGACAGCGCCAGTCCCGCATGCGCGATCCACGGCACGAAGGCGAGGTTCATCAGCTGCGTCGCCACCAGCACGCCGACGCCGATCTTCACCGGCGTGCGGATGTCCTGCTTTGCATAGAAGCCGGGCGCGAGAATCTTCACCAGGATCAGTCCCATCAGGCCGACGCCGTAGGCGACCAGCGCGCGCGCCGTCATCGTGACCGAGGTCGCGTCGAATTTCCCGTAATGGAACAGCGTGGTGGTCAAGGGTTCGGACAAGATCATCAGTGCAACCGCAGCCGGCATGGCGAGCAGGAAGGTCAGCCGCAATCCCCAGTCCAGCAGGGACGAGTATTCGGCCTGGTCGCCGACTGCATGCGCTTTCGACAGGCTGGGCAGCAGAATAGTGCCGAGCGCGACGCCGAGCAGGCCGGTCGGCAATTCCATCAGCCGGTCCGCATAGGACAGCCACGACACGCTGCCGTCGGCGAGGTGGGAAGCGATGTTGGTATTGATGATCAGGCTGATTTGCGCGGCCGACACCGCGAAGGTGGCCGGCACCATCTGTTTCAGCACGCGCCGCACGCCGGCGTCGCGCAAGGCCGCCACCGGGCTGAGTCCGATGCGCGGCAGCATGCCGACCTTGCGCAAGGCCGGCAGCTGGATCGCGAGCTGCAAGAGGCCGCCGACGATGACGGCAAAGGCCAGTGCATAGACCGGCTCCGGCAGCTTCGGCGCGACGAACAGTGTCGCACCGATGAAGGACAGGTTCAGCAGCACCGGCGTGAATGCCGGCACGCGGAATTCGCGCCAGGTGTTCAGGATGCCGCCGGCAAAGGCCACCAGCGACATGAACAGGATGTAGGGAAACATCATGCGCGTCATCGCGACCGACAGCGACATCGCCAGCGGGTCGTGCGCAAAGCCGCTGGCCATCAGCAGCACGATGGCGGGCGCAAACACGATGCCGGCGATCGAGGTCGCCAGCAGGCTCCAGAACATCACGGTCGCCACATGGTCGGCCAGCGTCCGGGTTGCATCATGGCCTTGCTGGTTCTTGTATTCGGCAAGGATGGGCACGAAGGCCTGCGAGAACGCGCCCTCGGCAAACAGCCGGCGCAGCAGGTTGGGAATGCGGAAGGCGACGAAGAAAGCGTCGGTGTAGACCGAGGCGCCGAAGGTACGAGCCACAAGGAACTCGCGGATCAGGCCGGTGATGCGTGACAGCATCGTCATGCCCGACACGGTGGCGAGCGTTCTGTGCAGATTCATGGCGCGGATTATAGCCGCAGCCCGGTGGCGGACGATTCGGAGCTTGTCGTCCTGTTAAGTTCTTTGCGCGGGCTTCGGTCGCGGCGGACGAAATTCGGACTATTTGCTGCTACGACAAAAATCCTATACAATCGCGGTCTTTCGAATTCCGCCCGGGGCCAGGCCTCGAGCCTTACACCGTCAGGAACCAACACATGGCAAATACCGCACAGGCACGCAAGCGCGCCCGTCAGGCAGTCAAGCTCAACGCCCACAACTCCAGCCAGCGCTCGACGCTGCGTACCGCCGTCAAGGCCGTTCGCAAGGCCATCGAAGCCGGCGACAAGGCAGCTGCTGCACAAGTTTTCCAGGCATCGGTTTCGATCATTGATCGTATCGCTGACAAAGAGATCATCCACAAGAACAAGGCCGCTCGCCACAAGAGCCGCCTGTCGGCAGCGATCAAGGCACTCGCCTAATCTCGCTTGCAGCCGGCTTTGGCCGGCTTGACGGAGTTCTCAAACCCGCCTGACTGCGTCCGGCGGGTTTGTTCATTTGGCCTGTCTTATTTTGGCAGCCCCGACACGATTGCGCCGGGCTTGATGTTCCGCTTGCTGAACCAGCCGCGGTTCATTTCGAGCGCGTAGCGCACCGGCTGCGCCGCGCAATGCGGCTCCAGCGTCTGCGGCGCCATGTCTTCGATGTTGACGATCTTGCCGTCCTCCGCAATGAAGGCCACCGACAGCGGTACCAGCGTGTTCTTCATCCACATGCAGGCCTTGCCGTTGTTCGCAAAGCGGAAAACCATCCCGTCGTTCTGACCCAGCTTCTCGCGGAACATCAGTCCGCGAGCGCGTTCGTCGTCGCTGATCGCCAGCTCGGCGCGAAGCAGGTGCACGCCGATATTCAGCGACGTGACCTGAAAGTTCTGTGCGCTGCTGTCGATCGACAGCAGCAGCGAGGCAAGCAGCAGGAAGCGTTTCATTGGCGATGTGAAAATTTTTCGGGTGCGCGGATTGTAAACGCTTCACCGCACGCTTCACTGCCTCGCTTTGGCGAGATGCGGCCGCCCGCTCGCGGCAACGCTTGCCGACTTACGCGCTGCGCCAGTCCGCCGGATCGACTTCGCGCCATTCGCCCGGCAGCAGCGGATGGGTCGCCAGCGAGTAGGGGCCGATGGCGTTGCGCACCAGCCGCAGCGTCGGCAGGCCCACGGCGGCCGTCATCCGGCGCACCTGCCGGTTCTTTCCCTCGGATAGCGTGATGGCCAGCCAGCTGGTCGGAATCTGCCGGCGCTCCCGCACCGGCGGCGTGCGCTCCCATAGCCAGACGGGCGGTTCGATGCGGACGGTGCGACTGCCGCGCGTCGTGAAGTCGCCGAGGTCTTGTGGGTTTTGCAGTTGGGCCAATTGCGCCGGACTGGCTTCGCCTTCGACCTGCACCAGGTAGGTTTTCTGCTTGTCGTGATCCGGATGGCTGATCTGGTGCTGCAGCTGTCCGTCATCGGTCAGCAGCA
>CAYZXP010000186.1:0-4873 GCA_964482415.1 uncultured Bifidobacterium sp.
CCGATGCAGAACCTGCTGAAGATCACCCCCAGCAAATCATCCGACGTGAATTGCCCGGTGATGCTGTTCAGCTGCTCCTGCGCGAGCCGCAGTTCTTCGGCAAACAGGTCCAGCGCGCTGTCGCGCTGTTCCGCCAGCTGCGCGGCGATGGCGAGGTGTTCCTGCGCCTCTTTCAGCGCGCGCAAATGCCGTTCACGCGCCAGGTAGATCGACTCGCCGGTCTGCTGCCAGCCTGCAATGCGCAGCAATTCCTGCCGCAGCAATTCCATCCCGGTGCGCTCGGACGCGGACAGGTAGATGTGCGTCGCATCCGGCTGCTCGTCAAGCGAAGGCTTATGGCCGGACAGGTCGATCTTGTTCCACACGCGGATCAGCGGCACTTTCGCCGGCAGGCGCGCGACGATCTCTTCGTCGGCGCGCGTCGGCCCGCGGCTGGCGTCGAGGATGTGCAGCACCACATCGGCCTCTTCCACCGCCGCCCAGGTGCGCGAAATGCCGATGCGCTCGACTTCGTCGCTGGCATCGACTTCGTCGCGGATGCCGGCCGTGTCGATGATGTTGATCGGTATGCCCTCGACATGAATGGTCTCGGTGATCTTGTCGCGCGTGGTGCCGGCGATTGCGGTCACGATCGCGACATCCGAGCCGGCCAGCGCATTCAGCAGCGAGCTCTTGCCCACGTTCGGCTGGCCGGCCAGAACGACTTTCAGCCCCGACCGCAGCAGCGCGCCCTGTCCTGCCTGCGTGAGCACATGGTCGAGCGATGCACGGATGGTCTGCAGCTGCCCGCGCGCGTTTGATTTTTCAAGGAACTCGATCTCTTCTTCCGGGAAGTCGAGCGTCGCCTCGACCAGCATGCGCAGGTGAATGACTTGTTCGACCAGCTGCCCGATCGCGTCGGAGAACGCGCCGGACAGCGATTGCGTGGCCAGTTTTGCAGCGGCCTCGGTCGATGCCTCGATCAGGTCGGACACCGCTTCGGCCTGCGCGAGGTCGAGCTTGTCGTTCAGGAAGGCCCGGTACGTGAATTCGCCCGGGTTCGCCAGCCGCAGGCCGATATCCCGCCCGGCCTCGAGGCAGCGGTTCAGCAGCATCTGCATCACGACCGGACCGCCATGTCCCTGCAGCTCCAGCACTTCTTCGCCGGTATACGAGTGCGGCGCATTGAACCAGATCGCCAGGCCGCGATCGATCACGCTGCCGTCGGCGGCGACGAAGTCGAGGTAAGTCGCATGGCGTGCTTTCAGTTCGCGGCCGGGTTCGAGCCGGCAGACGGACTGCGCGAGCGGCATCAGCTGTTTGCCGGAGATCCGGACGACGCCGATGCCGCCGCGACCGGGCGCGGTGGCAATGGCTGCAATGGGGGACGAATCGGAAATCATGGAGGAATTTTATCTGCAATGAAAAAAAGTCCGTGGCCTGCGCCGACGGACTTTTTGGTGCGGAGGCCGGGCTGCCTGCGTTATGCCTTGCCCGCTGCCGACTGCTTCGTGATCACCCATTGCTGCGCGATCGAGAGCACGTTGTTCACGACCCAGTACAGCACGAGGCCGGACGGGAAGAAGAAGAACATGAACGAAAACACCAGCGGCATGAACAGCATGATCTTTGCCTGCATCGGATCCGGCGGCGTCGGGTTCAGCTTGGTCTGCACGTACATCGACACGGCCATGATGATCGGCAGCAGGCCGACCGGCATGTCCAGGCCCGGGATGGTGCCGAACAGGTCGTCCGGCGCCGACAGGTCATGGATCCAGCCGAGCCACGGCGCATGGCGCATCTCGACGCTGGCCAGCAGCACCCAGTACAGCGCGATGAACACCGGGATCTGCACGACGATCGGCAGACAGCCGCCGAGCGGGTTGATCTTCTCGGTCTTGTACAGCTCCATCATCGCGGCGTTCATCTTCTGCGGGTCGCCTTTGTGACGCTCGCGGATCGCGGTCATCTTCGGCGTCACCAGCTTCATCTTGGCCATGCTGCGATAGCTCGCGGCCGACAGCGGGAAGAAGGCCAGCTTGATCAGGATGGTCAGCACGATGATGGTCCAGCCCCAGTTGCCGATCAGCTTGTGGATCTGGTTCATCAGCCAGAAGATCGGCTTGGCGATGATGGTCAGCCAGCCATAGTCCTTCACCAGGTCGAAGTCGGTCGCAAAGGCTTCCAGCTTGGCCGATTCCTGCGGGCCGGCATACAGCTTGCCCTCTTGCGCGGCGACGGCGCCCGGCGCGACCTGACCGACCGGCGCAATGGCGCCGACCGCATAGCGGTCCTGGTCGATCTTGCGCGTGAACAGCTCATGCTGTCCTTTCGACAGCGGCGCAAACGCGGACACGAAATAGTGCTGCACCATCGCGACCCAGCCGTCCGGCGTGCGGGCCGGCGCCGGGTTCTTGCCCTTCTCGATGTCTTCGAACGACACTTTGCGGAACTTGTCGCTCTCGGTATAGACGGCCGGGCCGGTGAAGGTGCTGTAGAAGCGCGAATCGCCTTCCAGCTTGCCGCCGTCACGCACCAGTTGCAGATAGACCGACGGTGCGATCGCGGCGTCGCTGTTGTTGGCGATCTCGTGCTTCACGCCGATCTCGTACTGGCCGCGGCTGAAGGTGTAGGTCTTGGTCAGCTTCACGCCGTCCTGCTCGGCGTCGAGCACGAGGCTGACGCTGTTGCCGGTACCGAGCGCGCGCTCACCTTCGCGTGCGGTGAATTGCGAGCGGTGATTGGGGAACTTGCCACCGATCAGGCCGCTTTGCGCGACATAGGTGCGCGCTGCGCTCTGCTCGAGCAGCACGACCGGCTTGCCGGCGTCTTTCGCGCTCAGGTGCTTCAGCAGTTCGACACGGGTGATGTCGCCGCCCAGCGTGTCGACTTCGACCTTCAGCAGGTCGGTGGTGATGGTGATCTTCTCGCCTTTGGCAGCAGGCGCGGCGGCCGGCGGCACCTCGCTGCCGGCAGGCGCCGCAGTCGTGGTCTGGGGCACGGACGCATCTGTCTGCGCCTGCGTGGCGGCCTTCTGCGCTGCCTGTTCAGGGGCGACGGCAGACGGTCCGCCATTAGAACGGTTCCAGTTCTCCCACAACATCAGCAAGGAGAGCGAGAACACCACCAGCAGAACGGTACGTTTGATATCCATAGGATCAGTGAGTGTAGGGCAATTCAGTTGCGCTGCCGTGTCATCGGCGGATGACGGTCAGCGCGCGGATGGGCGGGGGGCACCGGGTCGAAGCCGCCGGCATTCCACGGATGGCACTTGCACAGCCGGCGGCCGGCCAGCAAGCTGCCGCGCAGCGCGCCATGCGCGGCGACTGCCTGCTGCGCATAATCGGAACAGCTCGGATAAAAGCGGCAATTCTGCCCGAGGAAAGGGCTGATGCCGAGCTTGTAGCCCTTTAGCAGGAGCAGCAGCAGCGCTTTCATTTTGCCTGCCCGCGCTGCGAGTTGAGCAGCCGGGCCAGTTCGCCGCCAAGCGCCTGCCGCAGTGAATGCGACGAAGCCGGCGCCTGCCGTTTCTGCGCGATCGGCCGGCTCAGCCGGACAATGCAGTCGGCCGCCACCAGCCCGCTCTTGCGGAAGAGCTCACGCGCAAGGCGTTTGACCAGGTTGCGCGTCACCGCGCGCGGCGCAAAGCGCTTCGCGACGACAATGCCCAGCCTTGCGTGGCCGAGGCTGTTGGGGCGGGCGTAGAGCACGAAATTTTCAGTGCGATACACAGGCCGCAAACGAAAAACGGATGAGAACTCATCCGTTTTTACGATGCGTCGATGCCTGCCGTAGTCTTCCGGCGACCCGGACACGCGACTACGCAAGGGTGCCGCGCTGTGCCTTAGACGGCGAGGCGCTTGCGGCCCTTGGCGCGGCGTGCGTTCAGCACGGCACGGCCCGAACGGGTGGCCATGCGCGCACGGAAACCATGGGTGCGCTTGCGGCGGACGACGGAAGGCTGGTAGGTACGTTTCATTTGGGTCTCGCTTGGTTGAGTGCAGCGGAAATCAGCAAAAAACCGGGATTTTCCCGGCAAATAAATCAGTGTATTGCAGCGCCCGACCGACTTCTTGCAGGCGCGCAGCGCAGCGAACCCTGAATTAGACAGTACTTTCTGTATATCTGTCAATCACTTAGGGCGGGCGCTTGCACGGTGTCCGGCAGGCTCCGGCGGAATTGCCGGAAAATCGGCTTGCCGGAGTAGAAAGTTGCGGACATTGAAAGCCGTCTCATCTGTTGCCGAAATTCCGGTCCGGCCTGTGGATAACTCGTCCCGCCGGCGGTAAAATACGGGTCGCCCGGCAAGCCTAGCGCTCCGCCCCTCACAGAACAAAGAACCCGAAGCGCGCCCCCACCTGCCGCTTCATGATTGACAATCGCATGGAAGAATTTTGGCAGACCTGCGCGTCCCGACTGCAGCAGGAACTGACGCCTCAGCAGTTCAGCGCCTGGATCAAGCCGCTCGCGCCGCTCGACTTCGAGGACGGCCGCCTGCGCATCGCCGCGCCCAACCGTTTCAAGCTGGATTGGGTGAAGACGCAGTTTGCCGCCCGCATCACGTCCCTCGCCGCCGAGTTCTGGCAGTCGCCGGTCGATGTGCAGTTCGTGCTCGACCCGCGCCTGGCTGGCGTGCGACGGCCGGCAGCCGCCGCGCCAGCCTCGGCGTCGGGTGCGGCCGAAGCGCCGTCGCCGATCGAGCGCGCCGAACAGGTTGACGAGCAGAACCTGCGCCGTGACCAGAGCAAGATCAATCCGGCGCTGACCTTCGACAGCTTCGTGACCGGCAAGGCGAACCAGCTGGCGCGTGCTGCCGCGATCCAGGTCGCGAGCAATCCCGGCAGTTCGTACAACCCGCTGTTCCTGTACGGCGGCGTCGGCCTGGGCAAGACCC
>CAYZXP010000187.1:0-4788 GCA_964482415.1 uncultured Bifidobacterium sp.
GTTCACCTGCTGTTCACGAAAGACCCTACAGGATGCCGAGCAATTGCCGCAGAGCATCTGGTAACCTTCTCACTCAAATACGATCTCCGCACAGCGCGTCAGACGCGTGACTTCTGCGGCGGCGCTGCCGGATCGCAGTCCGGCGCCGGTGCAGGCCCATCCGGCCTTGGCTGCATGACTCACCGGCAAATGCGGTCGCTGCCCGTGCCGGCGGCTCTGATCGCTGTCGCCAGCGCAAACGCCGTCAGCGTACGGGCAGGCCGCGCGGCTCGTGCGGCAGGGGTCGTCAATCAATTTATTCAGGTAGCAGTTTCATGTCAGTCCTCGCCAAACACAATGTGTCCGTCCGTGGCCGTGGTGAGCGTACGCTGGTGTTCATGCATGGCTTTGGCTGTGATCAGAACGTCTGGCGGCACGTTACGCCGGCCTTCGAGGACGCTTACAGCGTCGTACTGTTCGACCATATCGGCGCCGGCAAGTCCGACCTGTCGCAGTACGACGCCGGCAAGTACGCGAGCCTGCAGGGCTATGCGGACGACCTGATCGCGCTGGTGCGCGAACTCGGGCTGCAGCAACCCGTCGTGGTTGGCCATTCGGTCAGCGCGATGATCGCGGTGCTGGCGGCGGTGCGCGAGCCCGCGCTGTTTTCGCAGCTGGTGCTGGTAGGGCCGTCGCCGTGCTACCTGAACGACGGCGAGTACCGGGGCGGCTTCGAGCGCGAAGACATCGATGAGCTGCTGGCCACCATGGAAAGCAATTTCTTCGGCTGGTCGGGTGCGATGGCGCCGGTCATCATGGGCAATCCGGAGCAACCGGAACTGGCGCACGAACTGAACGAGAACTTCTGCCGCACCGACCCGGCGATTGCGCGGCAGTTCGCGCGCGTCACCTTCCTGTCCGATTCACGCACCGAGCTGCCGAAGCTGACCGTGCCGTCGCTGATCGTGCAATGCACGGCTGATGTGCTCGCGCCGCTGGCTGTCGGCGATTACCTGCACGCCGAGATCCCGGGCAGCACGCTGGCGGTGCTGGCGGCCACCGGCCATTGCCCGCACATGTCCGCGCCTGCCGATACCGTTGCAGCGATCAGGGAGTGGTTGCGGTAGTGAGCATGGCGAACGACACGGATATCGCCGGCGGCGACCTCTGGACGCTCAGGCAGCTGGAAGCGCAGGGGCTGGTCGGACTGATGCTGCTCGACGAGCGGCGCAACATCGTGCAGGCCAACCGCGCGCTGTGCGATTGGCTTGGCCACGCGCCGGACGAACTTACCGGTCGCAATTTTCGCGAGCTGATGAGCCGCGGCCGGCGGCTGTTTTTCGATACGCAGCTTGAGCCCATGCTGCGCCTGCACAATGAATGGCGCGAGGTCGCGCTCGAGCTGCTGGTGCAGGGAGGAGCGTCGCTGCCCGTGATTGCCAGCGCAGTTCATTGCGGCACGGCGGCAGACGGCGGCCAGCAGGTGCTGGTGACGCTGTTTCGCGCGATCGAACGGCGCCGCTACGAGCAGGAGTTGCTGCGCGCGCGCAAGCAGGCCGAAGAAAGCGCGCTGGCGCTGTTTGACGAAAAGGAGCGCGCGCGCGTGACGCTGGAGTCCGTCGGCGAAGGCGTGCTGGTGGTGGATGAGGCCGGCAAGCTCAGTTACCTGAACCATGCGGCCGAGGAGCTGACCGGTTTTGCGCGCATCACTGCCGTCGGTTTGCCGATCGAAACGGTGCTGCCGCTGCTGCACGAAGTCGACTCGTCTGCCTGTCATCCGGTGCGCGCTGCGCTGCAAAGCCCCGACGGGCCGCAGCAGCTGTCCGGCGTGCTGCCGGTGGCCGGCGGCGAGCCGCGCCATGTCGACGGCACGGTCGCGCGCATTCCCGGCGGCGGCGGCGTTGCCGTGCTGCGCGACGTGACCGACGCGCGCCTGCTGCACCGCCAGCTGACCTACGAGGCGACGCACGACCAGCTCACCGGCATACCGAACCGCCCCGAGTTCGAGCGCGCGGTCAGGCTGGCGCTGGACGGCGTGCAGGCGGGCGGACGCGCGCATGTGCTGCTGTTCCTCGACCTCGACGGATTCAAGGTCATCAACGACACCTGCGGGCATCTGGCCGGCGACGAATTGCTGCGCCAGGTCGGCCAGTTGCTGCGTTCGAAGATCCGCGACTCCGACGTGCTCGCGCGACTCGGCGGCGACGAATTCGGCATCCTGCTGCGGCACTGCCCGATGGACGAGGGCCGGCGTGCGGCCGACGAGATCGTGGCCACTGTCGCGGCCTTCCGCTTCGCATGGCAGTCACAATTTTTCCGGCTCGGCGTCTCGGTCGGCGTGGCGCTCCTCGACAGCCTGTGCGAACAGGTGACGGACGCCCTGTCCGCCGCCGATTCGGCCTGCGGGCGGGCCAAGGAGCTCGGCCGCAATCAGGTGCAGGTATTCCGGCGCGCCGATTTGCAGCCGCAGGCGTTGCACGAGCAGAAGGACTGGCTGGGCAAACTCAATCGCGCGCTCGAACACGACAAGCTGGCGCTGTTCACGCAGCGCATCGGTCGCATCGACCCGGACCTGCGCGGCCCCGAACATCGCGAGGTGCTGCTGCGCCTGCGCGCCGACAACGGCGACCTGCTGGAGCCGGCGCTGTTCATGCCGATGGCCGAGCGCTATCGGCTGATGGTGCGGATCGACGAATGGGTGGTCAGCAAACTGTTCGCGCAGCTTGCGCCCGACGCGGAACGACTGGCAGCGACGCACCGGTTTTCGGTGAACCTGTCAGGCGCGTCAATCAGCGAGCCTGCCTTCCTCGATTTCCTGCTGGCGGCCTTCGAGCGCCACCGCGTGCCCGGCTCGCTGGTGTCATTCGAGATCGCCGAGGCGGTGGCGGTGGCCAATGTCGCGCAGGCGGTGAATTTCATTGAGCGGCTGGCCGCAATCGGCAGCAGCGTTGCGCTCGACGATTTCGGCAGCGGCCTGAGTTCGCTCGACTACCTGCGCGTACTGCCGGTCAGGGGGGTAAAGATCGACGGCAGCCTGATTGCACGCCTTGCGTCCGACCCCATCGCCCGCGTGATGGTCGATGCGATCCGGCGCGTCTGCGCGGAGTTCGGGCTGGAGACCATCGGCGAGTGCGTCGAGAACGACGCGGCGCTGCAGGTGCTGCGCGAGCTGGGCGTCGATTATGTGCAGGGCCATGTCCTGCACCGGCCCGAGCCGCTGGTCCGGCCCGGCTGAACGGCGCACCAGCGCGGCACTAGCCGGCCTCAAGAGGCGCCTGCCCTGAACAGCCGCACCGCGCTCGCGGCCGGCGGCACCGCTACCTGCAGTCCCTGGAAAACGATGCTCAGCCGCGGCAGCTGTTCCGAGCGCAGCAGGTAGGGCGGCTTGCCTTCCACGATGGCAGTGACGCCGGGCCTGAGCGTCAGCCGGGTCGGCGTGTGGTCTGCATCGATCACGCAGACGTCGGCCTCGGCGGGGCTGCTCAGGAAGAGGCGCGAGTCGCGCCGTTTTGCGCGATCGGGCGCCCAGCGTTCCGCATGATCATCTTCCGATGTTTCCCGGCAGTCGGCCGGCGTCGTGGCGGTCGCCCCCGCGTCGATGAGCGGTTCAGCCGCTTCGGGTGTGCGGCGCGTCTCAGGCGCCAGCGCAAGCGCAGCCGGCGCAGGCGCGGTCGTCGGCACGGACAAGAGCGCCTCCAGTTGCTGCAGCATCGCCTGCGACACCGACAGCGCGATCACGGCGCACAGCAGCACCGCGGCGGGCACGGCCATGCGTCGCCACGGGCTCCGTACGGCATCGGCGTTGTCGGGCGCGCCATGGCCGGTGGACAGCAGCGGGGTTCCCGCATCGGCGGCTTCGCGCTCGTCGTCTTCGGCCGGCGTCGGCAGGTCCGGCAGGGCAATGCCAAAGGTGAGCGCGTATTTGCGCGTGGCCAGCCACTTGTGGCCGGGGCTGTAGAACGCGTCCGATCCGCCATTTTCGATCTGCTCGACCTGGTCGCACGACAGCGCCACCCGTCGTGCCGCCTCGGCGACCGACAGCCTGCGCTCCTCGCGCGCGCGCCGAAGCAGCGTTCCCTGCGCGGCCGCGTCCTTCCCGGCGCCGGTTTTGTCGGGCGCTCTCACAAGTGCTGCCCGTTTCTCCGATAGCTGCCGTCGCACCGGGCACGCGCGGCACCGCAGCACAACGGCCGGCAAGGCTCGTCCTGTCTGAAAGCGGGCACGCGATTCGCTGCGACGGAGTTCGATGCCTGCTGCATGAAGACGCTCCGTTTATTCTATTTATTTGATGCGTCGGGTCGTTTTTCAACGCGATTTCCCGGTCGCGCGGCAACGATAGCGGCTCGGTGCCAAGGTGGGTATTGCACGCCGGGGCAAGCACCGTCGCGGAATTGTTATGAATAATGAAACCGCGATGGGTGGTCGAAGCATTGCTTCAGGGAAATTGATTCGCTACCATCGATGCGCAGCCCGCTCGGATCGGAGGGGTGATTTCTGCCTGCACGGCCGGCCGGTCTGCGAGGCTCATCCGGCATTTCCATTCCATTCAGGAGAACAAAATGCATATGAAAAAAGCCCTGCTGTTTGCCGCGTTGTCGCTGGCCAGCGTGTCCGCTTCGGCGGTTGACGCGGTCACGGCCTGCCCAAAGAACTTCCATGTGCTGGCCGAGGATGACAAGGCGCGCGTGCTCCACTTCATTCAGAAGAAAGGTGAAAGCTGCCCCATGCACAGCCATCCGCATGTCGCGGTCTACGTGCTGAAGGTGGGCAAGCCGCTCAGCTACAAAATGCCCGACGGCTCCGTGAAGG
>CAYZXP010000188.1:0-4786 GCA_964482415.1 uncultured Bifidobacterium sp.
CGACGAATGCGCCGTAGTCGGTGATGTTCTTGACGATACCGTTGACGATGGTGCCCTCTTTCAGGGTTTCCATCAGCTTCGCACGCTCTTCGCCCATCGACGCTTCGATGACGGCACGGCGCGACAGCACGACGTTGTTGCGCTTGCGATCCAGCTTGATGACCTTGAATTCCAGGGTCTTGCCTTCGTACGGCGTGGTGTCCTTGACCGGACGGGTATCCACCAGCGAGCCCGGCAGGAACGCACGGATGCCGTTGGTGAGAACGGTCAGGCCGCCCTTAACCTTGCCGCTGACGGTACCGGAGACGAGGTCGCCCGATTCCATTGCCTTTTCCAGCGCGAGCCACGATGCGAGACGCTTGGCCTTGTCGCGCGACAGGATGGTGTCGCCGAAGCCGTTTTCCAGCGATTCGATAGCGACGGTAACGAAGTCACCGATGTTGACTTCCAGCTCGCCGCTGTCGTTTTTGAATTCTTCGATCGGGATGAACGCTTCGGACTTCAGGCCGGCGTTGACGATCACAAAGTTGTGGTCCAGGCGAACGACTTCCGCCGAGATGACCTCACCCGAGCGCATATCCTGACGGGACAGCGATTCCTCGAACAGGGCTGCAAAGCTTTCCATGGCTGCGGGGGTTTGGGTAGCAGTAGACATAAGGGTTAGGTAGTTGGCCAACCGGGCGGATACCCAGGCTGGGTCAGGTTCTTCAACACCCCTCGATGCGTTGCGCAGGAGGGGCACCAGGTACGACAGACTGCAAATTACTTGCCTGCGGCGCCGGACCACCAGTCCAGCACCTGCGCGACAGCCTGCGCGATCGTCATCTCCGACGTATCCAGCAGTTGCGCGCCTTCGGCCGGCTTCAGCGGAGCCACGGCGCGCTGGGTATCGCGCGCATCACGCTCCTTCAGATCCTGCAGAAGGGCGGCCATATTAGCAGGAAAACCTTTTTCAATCAATTGCTTATAGCGCCTGTCGGCGCGCGCCTCGACGCTGGCTGTCAGGAACACTTTAAGTTGTGCCTCCGGAAAGATCACGGTGCCCATGTCGCGGCCATCGGCGACCAGTCCCGGCGCCTGCCGGAAGCGATGCTGCAATTCGACCAGCGCGGCGCGCACCGCCGGCAGCGCCGCGATCTTCGATGCGGCATTGCCGACCGCTTCCTGCCGGATCGCGTCCTGCACTTCGCGCCCGCCCAGCAGGATGCGCTCGCCTTCGAAGCGCACGTCCAGACCTTTGGCCATCGCCGCCAGCGAAGGTTCGTCGGAAAGCGCCAGACCCGCTTCCAGCGCCGACAGCGCGGTCAGCCGGTACAGCGCGCCGGAATCGAGGAAAGCAAAACCGAGGGTCTCGGCGACGCGGCTGGCGACCGTGCCCTTGCCGGACGCGGTCGGGCCGTCGATGGTGATGACGGGAATGCTCATCTCAGCCTCGCTGCACGATGCGGGCAAACGCATCGAAGTAATCCGGGAAAGTCTTCGCGACACACTTCGGGTCGTTGATGCGCACCGTCGTGCCGTCGCGCGCCGCGCCATTCAGCGAAGCCAGCGAGAAGCACATCGCCATCCGGTGGTCGTCATAGGTGTCGATTGCCGCCGGCTCGAGCACGATCGGCGGCGTCACCCGCAAGTAGTCCGCGCCCTCTTCCACCAGCGCGCCAAGCTTGCGCAGCTCGGTCGCCATGGCCGCAAGGCGGTCGGTCTCTTTCACGCGCCAGCTGGCGATATTGCGCAGCGTGCTGGTGCCGTCCGCATACAGCGCGGCAACCGCAATCGTCATCGCCGCATCCGGGATATGGTTGAAGTCAGCGTCGATGGCTTTCAGCACGCCATTCGATTTCGCTTCGATCCAGTGGTCGCCCAGCGTGATCTCGGCCCCCATCTGCTCCAGCGCCTCGACGAAGCGCACGTCACCCTGGATGCTGCCGCGACCAACGCCCTCGACACGCACCGGGCCGCCCGCGATCGCGCCGGCCGCGAGGAAATACGACGCCGACGACGCATCGCCCTCAACGTGAATGGCGCCGGGGCTGCGGAAGACCTGTCCCGGCGGGATCGTGAATGACGACCAGCCATTGCGCTCGACCTCAATGCCGAAGCGCTGCAGCAGGTTCAGCGTGATCTCGATGTACGGCTTGGAAATCAGTTCGCCGATCACTTCGATCGTCAGCGGCTGGTGCTTCGCCATCAGCGGGCCAGCCATCAGCAGCGCCGTCAGGAACTGGCTCGACACATTGCCGCGCACCTGCATGCGCTCCGGATGCAGGTTGCCGCGATGGATGTGCAGCGGCGGATAGCCGGGGTTACCGGTGTAATCAATCTTTGCGCCGGCCGCATTCAGCGCATCGACGAGATCGCCGATCGGGCGCTCATGCATCCGCGCAACGCCATGCACCGTGTAGTCGCCGCCGATGGCCGCCAGCGCCGCCGTCAGCGGCCGGATCGCGGTGCCGGCATTGCCCATGAACAGGTCGGCCGAATGGACCGGCAGTGTGCCGCTGGTACCCGTGACCGCGAAATCCTGGCTCTCGCCATGCTGCTCCCAGTGCACGCCGAGCTTCTGCAACGCCATCAGCATCACGTGCGTATCGTCGGACGCGAGCAGCTCTTTGATCTCGGTCTTGCCCTCGGCCAGCGCCGCCAGCAGCAGCATGCGGTTCGAGATGCTCTTCGAGCCTGGCAGTTTGACCGTGCCGCGCGCCAGCGTCGCGGGCTTCAGGTCGATATGGTGCGGGTAATGCTTCATCAGTCTCCACCCTGCTCTTCAGCGCGCGCCTGTTCGGCCGCCTCGATTGCAGCGATCCATGCGTGCCGCGCAGCTTGTGCGCGGCCGTAAATTTTTTCCAGCCCAGCGCCATCAGACGCGGCCAGCAATGCACGCAGCTGCGCCAGCTGCGCGGTATACGAATCCAGTTCGGCCAGCAGTGCCGGACGGTTCGCCAGCGAAATGTCGCGCCACATCTCGGGCGATGAACCGGCGATGCGCGTGAAGTCGCGGAAGCCACTGGCCGCGTACTGGAACAGCCGCGTCGCGTTGCCGCGTGCGGCGATGTCATCCACCAGCGCATACGCGAGCAGGTGCGGCAAGTGGCTGACCGCGGCAAACACCGCGTCATGCTCTTCGGCGCTCAGACGGTGGATGATCGCACCGCACTGCTCCCATGCAGCGGCGACTTTCGCGACACAACCATCGGCATTGTCCGGCAGTGCCGTCAGCACCACCTTCTTGCCCTTGTAGAGCTCCGGCAGCGCGGCTTCCGGTCCGTTCTGTTCGCGGCCTGCAATCGGATGACCGGGCACGAACTGATTGATCTTGCTTCCTAACGCGGCGCGCGCGGCCTGCACTACGTCGCTCTTCGTGCTGCCGGCGTCGGTGACGACCGTGCCCGGCTGCAGGTGGGGCGCGATGTCGCGCAGCAGCGCCTCGGTCTGCGCGACCGGTGCCGCCAGCAATACGAGGTCGGCACCAGCCACCGACGCGGCCGTGCCAATGCCATCGATGATGCCCAGCGCCTGCGCACGCTCGAGCGTCTCACGCCGGCGGCCGACGCCGATCACTTCGTCAACCGCGCCGGCGCGCTTGAGCGCGAGCGCGAAAGAGCCGCCGATCAGGCCGACGCCGAAGACGACGATACGGTTGAATTTCTGCATCGAATCAGCCGAGCACAACTTTCAGTGCATCGAGGAAGGCAGCGTTTTCCTGCGGCAGGCCGATCGACACGCGCAACCATTGCGGCAGCCCGTAGTTGCCGACCGGACGCACGATGATGCCCTTCTTCAGCAGCGCGAGATTCACGCGCGCGCCGGCGCCGTCATCGCTGCCGGCACGGAACAGCACAAAGTTGCCGAACGACGGCACATACTCGATGCCCATCTGTGCAAACGCGGACGTCAGCTGCGCATAGCCTTCGGCATTCACCGCCGCGCTCTTCTGCAGGTAGGCTTCGTCGGCGAGCGCCGCCACGGCGGCCGCCTGCGCAAGCGAGTTCACGTTGAACGGCTGGCGGATGCGGTTCAGCAAATCCGTCAGCGCCGGCTGCGCGATGCCAAAACCGACGCGCAGGCCCGCAAGGCCATAGGCCTTCGAGAAGGTGCGCGAGACGATCAGGTTCGGATACTCGCGCGCCCACGCCAGCGAGTCATAGCGCTTGTCCGCCGGCAGGTACTCGGTATAGGCCTCGTCGAGCACGACGACGACCTGCGCCGGCACCTTCTTCATGAAGGCGGCGATCTGCGCGCCGTCGACGAAGGTGCCGGTCGGGTTGTTCGGGTTGGCGATGAACACCAGCTTCGTGTCCGGCGCGATCGCGGCCGCCATGGCGTCAAGGTCGTGGCCGAAGTCCTTCGCCGGCACGACGATCGCACGCGCGCCGACGGCCTGCGTGGCCAGCGGATAGACAGCAAACGAATACTGCGCATAAACAACTGACTCGCCCGGCTGCACCAGCGCGCGCGCGGCCAATTCGAGGATATCGTTGCTGCCGTTGCCCAGCGTCAGCCAGTCGGCCGGCACGCCGAATTTCTTCGTCAGCGCAGCCTTCAGGTCAAAACCGTTCGAATCCGGATAGCGCGCCAGATCATTCAGCGCCTGATGCATCGCAGTCTTCGCCGAAGCCGGTATGCCCAGCGGATTTTCATTTGACGCCAGCTTCACGATGGAGGCCTCGTCGAGGCCGAACTCGCGCGCAACTTCAGAGATCGGCTTGCCGCCCTGATAGGGCGCGATCGCACGGATGTAATCAGGACCAAAAGTCGTCATGGCTGCAAACTCAGGAAAGATTTTCGG
>CAYZXP010000189.1:0-4719 GCA_964482415.1 uncultured Bifidobacterium sp.
TCGGGCTGGTGTACTGGATTGCGTTCTTCATGAAGAAGCCGCCGTTCGTGCCGCCGGAGGTGGCGTTCACTGCGGCGTTCTGCAGGCCACCGCCCATGATCACGCGGTTGACCCAGAAGTTACCCACGCCCTGGTTCGTCAGAGCCTGAGCCAGGATGTACGGGGACAGTTGCTGGCCCAGCGAGACCGCGCCGAGTTGATCCGACGAAACGCCGACCAGCGTCTGGCGGCTGAACAGGTTACCGTTACCGCCGTTGGCTGCATCACCGTTCTGCGAGAAGCCGGCTTCCAGCGTGAAGAACGCCTTCAGGCCGCTGCCCATGTCTTCGCTGCCGCTGAAGGTGATCGAGCTGTGGTCAGCCCAGCCGCCTTGCTCAACGTAGGTGCCGCGGCCGGTGTAGTTGCCGATACCCATGTCGATAATGCCCGAGACTTTCACTTCGGCCAGTGCAGAAGCCGACGCCACCAGTGCCAGTGCTGCCAGAGCAACTTGAGTCTTTTTCATCGAATAATCTCCAAAATGTTGTGATGCTAAGATTTCGCTTTCGCTGTTCGGCCGCTTGAAACGGCTCTTTCAACGAAATCGAGCCTCCGAGACCAGAGCGATCCAGAAGTCAACGTGCATTGAAGCAAAACTTGGTAACCCGGGCAAAACTAATTTTTTTTCCATAGAAAAATTGCTAAGTTTTTGTCGTTGATCTGCAACACTTTTCTAAAACAGTAGCTAACCTGTTAACTTTTGATGCAAATCGACTCACTTATCTGCGCATTCGACCGAAGCTTGCGCGTTATCAGCGGCGTAACGGTCGGGCATCGACCCAATCCAGCGGCGAAGCTGGCTGAGGCGACGCTGACCGATGAAGAGCGGCGCCACAGCGCAGGATTAATGCGCGTGAATCATGTCGGGGAGGTCTGCGCACAGGCCTTGTATGAAGCGCAGGGCGCTTTTGCGAACAGCGAACTGACGCGCGAGCAGTTCAGGAAGGCCGGCGAGGAAGAGGTGGACCACCTCGCCTGGACGGCCGAGCGATTGCGTGAGCTGGGGTCGCGCACCAGCCTGCTGAATCCGCTCTGGTACGCGGGCGCCTACGCGTTGGGGGCGGTGGCCGCAAAACTGGGCGATGCGCAGAGCCTCGGTTTTGTGGTCGAGACCGAACGGCAGGTCGAGGCGCATCTGAACAGCCACCTCGATCGCCTGCCGGTTCAGGACCAGCGATCGCGGGCGATCGTCACGCAGATGCGCGACGACGAAATCGCGCATGCGAATGCGGCACGGGATCTCGGCGCCAGCGAGTTGCCGGCGCCAGTGAAAGCGGCGATGAAGCTGATGGCCAGGGTAATGACCGGTACGGCTTACCGGGTGTAAACAGCCGGGGCGGCGCGATTGCGCCGCCCGCAGGCGGCTGTCGCTCAGGCGGCGGGCGCCGGCTCGGTGAGGTCGTCGATGATCTCGAACGAGTGGGTAAGCTCGGCGGTTTTTTCCATCATGATCGATGCCGAGCAGTATTTTTCGTGCGACAGCTTGATGGCGCGCTCGACCAGGTTGGTTTTCAGGTTGCGGCCGCGAACGGTGAAGTGGAAGTGCACTTTGGTGAACACTTTCGGATCTTTCTCGGCGCGCTCCGATTTCAGGGTCACGTCGCAGCCGCGAATGTCCTGGCCACTCTTGCGCAGGATGACCACCACGTCATACGCGGTGCAGCCGCCGGTGCCGGCCAGCACCACTTCCATCGGACGGGGCGCGAGGTTGCGGCCGCCGCCTTCGGGCGCGCCGTCCATCGTTACCAGGTGGCCCGAGCCGGTCTCGGCCACGAAAGTCATGCCGGACAGGCCGGTCCAGCGTACGGTGCATTCCATAACAGTCTCTTTGGGGCAGAAAAGGGCGCCATTTTAAGGCGAAGCGGCGGGATTTGCTTCCGATTTGACGGCAAGTCCTTGAAAACACTATAATCGCGGGTTCCCCGGTATGCTCGGACGGGGATTCAGATAACAAGGATGTGTCCGCGACGGTAAAACCGGCGCGCGGAACCGCCGGTACGAGCTTCAACTTTATTAGGATTCATCATGAAAACCTTTTCCGCAAAAGGACACGAAGTCCAGCGCGACTGGTTTGTGATCGATGCCACGGACAAAGTCCTCGGTCGTGTCGCCAGCGAAGTGGCACGCCGTCTGCGTGGCAAGCACAAGCCTGAATTTACCCCGCACGTCGACACCGGTGATTTCATCATCGTCGTCAACGCAGCCAAGCTGCGCGTGACCGGCGCCAAGCCGATCGACAAGAAATACTTCCGCCACTCCGGCTACCCGGGCGGCATCTACGAAACGAATTTCCGCGACATGCAGGCGAAGCATCCGGGCCGCGCGCTCGAGAAGGCCGTCAAGGGCATGCTGCCGAAAGGCCCGCTGGGCTATGCGATGGCGAAGAAGCTGAAGGTCTACGCCGACGGTTCGCATCCGCACAGCGCACAGCAACCGAAGCCTCTTGAACTGTAAGGAACAGCCATGATCGGTAACTACAACTACGGAACCGGCCGTCGCAAGAGTGCAGTGGCCCGCGTGTTCATCAAGGCCGGCAGCGGCAAGATCGTCGTCAACGGCAAGGACGCCGCCGAGTACTTCTCGCGCGAAACCGGCCTGATGGTGATCCGCCAGCCCCTCGAGCTGACCAACAACGTCGATCGCTTCGACATCATGGTCAACGTCAATGGCGGTGGCGAGTCCGGCCAGGCCGGCGCCGTTCGTCACGGCATCACCCGCGCCCTGATCGACTATGATGCAGCGCTGAAGCCCGAGCTGTCGAAGGCCGGCTTCGTTACCCGCGACGCACGTGAAGTCGAGCGTAAGAAAGTGGGTCTGCGCAAAGCACGTCGCGCAAAGCAGTTCTCGAAGCGTTAATCCACAGCTTTCGATGCAGCAAAGAGCCGTCGGGTTACCGCCCGGCGGCTTTTTTCATTGTTGGCGTGTTCCCGGCAAGACGGCTGCCGGCCTGATGGCCGGGGTCATCAGGATGTCGCGGGACCATCGTAGAATTTCTCCTCAGTCAGGTATCAGGAGTCTGGAATGATCAAGGTTGGAATCGTTGGCGGCACCGGCTACACCGGCGTGGAACTGCTGCGCATACTGGCAGCGCACCCGGAGGTCGAGCTGACCGCGATCACGTCGCGCAAGGAAGACGGCATGCCGGTCGCCGACATGTTCCCGTCGCTGCGCGGCCATGTGAAGCTGGCGTTTTCGGCGCCCGAAAAGGCGCAGCTCGACCAGTGCGACGTGGTGTTCTTTGCAACGCCGCACGGCGTGGCGATGGCGCAGGCGCGCGAACTGCTCGCGGCCGGCGTGAAGGTGATCGATCTCGCCGCTGACTTCCGCATCAAGGACACCGCCGTGTTCGAGCAGTGGTATGGCATGCCGCATTCCTGCCCGGACATTCTGGATGAAGCGATCTATGGCCTGCCGGAAGTCAACCGCGACGCCATCCGCAAAGCACGCGTGATCGGCCTGCCGGGCTGCTACCCGACGTCGATGCAGCTGGGCTTCAAGCCGCTGCTGTCGCAGGGCAAGCCGCTGGTGAATGAGGCGTCGCTGATCGCCGACTGCAAGTCGGGCGTGTCGGGCGCCGGCCGCAAGGCCGAGGTACACACGCTGCTGGCTGAAGCGGCGGACAATTTCAAGGCCTATGGCGTCAAGGGTCACCGCCACCTGCCGGAAACGGTGCAGGGGCTGGAAGCGATCGCCGGGCGCAAGGTGGGGCTGACCTTCGTGCCGCACCTGGTGCCGATGATTCGCGGCATTCACTCGACGCTGTATGCGACGCTGCTGCCCGAGGCGCGTGACATCGATTTCCAGGCACTGTACGAGCAGCATTTCGCCAACGATCCGTTCGTCGACGTGCTGCCGGCCGGCAGCCATCCGGAAACCCGTTCGGTGCGTGCGTCGAACATGCTGCGCATCGCGGTGCATCGCCCGGGCGGCGGCGACTTGCTGGTGATCCTCGTGGTCGAGGACAACCTGGTCAAGGGAGCGGCAGGCCAGGGCGTGCAGTGCATGAACCTGATGTTCGGACTGGACGAGACGACCGGCCTGAAGCACGTGCCCATCCTCCCGTAATCCGGAGGGCGGCGGGTGCGTGGCGCCTCCGCCCTTGTCCGGCGCTCATCGCAGCGCAATCTCCATGCGGTCCGCGGGGTTGAATCTGCACCGTCTGCGCGCATAATTGGTTTTAAGTAGTGCGGAGCAAGTCCGCTGCCCGGTCGGCTTGCCATGTTTGCCAGCCGGACTGCAGCAAAGGCTCAACCGCGTCGCCGTCAGCAGCCCTCGGGGCCAGCGGCTATAATCCCGACCTATCAAGGTTCAACAGGCAGGAGCTTTAACATGAACGCAATCACGGAAATGCCGGCACCCATCGTCTTCACCGACAGCGCGGCCAACAAGGTGGCACAGCTGATCGAGGAAGAAGGCAACCCGGACCTGAAGCTGCGCGTTTTCGTTCAGGGCGGCGGCTGCTCTGGCTTCCAGTATGGCTTCACGTTCGACGAGATCGTGAACGAAGACGACACCACGATGCTGAAAAACGGCGTGCAGCTGCTGATTGACTCGATGAGCTACCAGTATCTGGTCGGCGCCGAGATCGATTACAAAGATGACCTCGAAGGCGCCCAGTTCGTGATCAAGAACCCGAACGCGACCACCACCTGCGGCTGCGGCTCGTCGTTCTCGGCCTGA
>CAYZXP010000190.1:0-4710 GCA_964482415.1 uncultured Bifidobacterium sp.
GCGAACAGCGTCAGGTGCTTGCGCAGGCCCAGGATCGCCTGCTCGGGGCGCAGCGCGCGCTCGAGCGAGTCGTACTTCCAGTCGCCCACGGCGCCGAACAGGATCGCGTCGGCTTCCTTGGCCAGCTTCAGCGTGCCCTCGGGCAGCGGATGGCCGTGCGCCTCGTAGCCGGCGCCGCCGACCGGCGCGGATTCCATCTCGAACTTCTGGCCGAGCGCGTTCAGGACCTTCACGGCCTGTTCGACGATCTCGGTACCGATGCCGTCACCCGGCAGGATTGCGATTTTCATGGGCTTGGAAAGTAAGTATTACGAAATCGTGTTGGCCAGCCACGGGAATTGCGCGATGTGGCGCTCCTCGTAGGTGCGGATGGCGTCGGCATGCTGCAGCGTCAGGCCGATGTCGTCGAGGCCGTTGATCAGGCAATGCTTGCGGAACTGATCGACATCGAAGCGGAACACCGCGTCGCCGTTGGACGTCGACACCGTCTGCGCCGGCAGGTCGACCACCAGCTTGTAGCCGGGGAAGGCCTTGACCTCGTCGAACAGCTTGTCGATCTCCTGCTCGGTCAGCACGATGGGCAGCAGGCCGTTCTTGAAGCAGTTGTTGAAGAAGATGTCGGCGAAGCTCGGCGCGATCACCGCGCGGAAGCCGTATTGCTCCAGCGCCCACGGCGCATGCTCACGCGACGAGCCGCAGCCGAAGTTCTTGCGCGCCAGCAGGATGGACGCGCCCTGATAGCGCGGCTGGTTCAGCACGAAGTCCGGGTTCAGCGGGCGCTTGCTGTTGTCCATGCCGGGCTGGCCGACATCGAGGTAGCGCCATTCGTCGAACAGGTTCGGGCCGAAGCCGGTGCGCTTGATCGACTTCAGGAACTGTTTCGGGATGATCGCGTCGGTGTCGACGTTGGCACGGTCAAGCGGAGCGACCAGGCCATCGAGTACGGTGAATTTGTTCATGGCAGAGTGATGTTGTCGTACGCGGCCCGCAGGCCGCGCGATTTACTTCTTGCTGGCGTCCTGGACCTTCTCGCCCAGGCGTTCGACGTCCTTGCCCAGGCCCTGCATCGTGTTGCAACCGGCAAGCACGACCAGGGCGGCAAACATCAGCACAAGTTTTTTCATCCTGTTCTCCCTGTGGGGTCGCCCGCTTACAGCGAGCGCACGTCGACGAAATGTCCGGCGATGCCGGCCGCTGCCGCCATGGCCGGACTGACCAGGTGCGTACGGCCGCCCGCGCCCTGCCGGCCTTCGAAGTTGCGGTTCGAGGTCGATGCGCAGCGCTCGCCCGGCTCCAGCCGGTCGGCGTTCATGGCCAGGCACATCGAGCAGCCCGGCTCGCGCCATTCGAAGCCGGCGTCGCGGAAGATCTTGTCCAGCCCTTCGCGCTCGGCCTGCTCCTTCACCAGGCCCGAGCCCGGCACCACCATCGCCAGCTTCACGTTCGACGCACGGAACTTGCCGCGCACGACCGCCGCCGCCGCGCGCAGGTCTTCGATGCGCGAGTTGGTGCAGGAACCGATGAATACCTTGTCGATGCGGATGTCGCTGATCGCGGTGTTCGGCTTCAGGTCCATGTAGACCAGCGCCTTTTCCATCGCATCGCGCTTGACCGGATCCTTTTCCTTGTCGGGATCCGGCACGCGCGCGTCGACCGCGACGACCATCTCGGGCGACGTGCCCCAGGTGACCTGCGGCACGATCTCGGCCGCATTGATCATCACCACCGCGTCGAACTTCGCGTCGGCGTCAGTGTGCAGCGTGCGCCAGTACTCGACCGCGCGGTCCCAGTGCGGGCCGACCGGTGCGAACGGACGGCCTTTGACGTAATTGATCGTGGTGTCGTCGACGGCGACCATGCCGGCGCGCGCGCCGGCCTCGATCGCCATGTTGCAGACCGTCATGCGGCCTTCCATCGACAGCGAGCGGATCGCCGAGCCGGCAAACTCGATCGCGTAGCCGGTACCGCCGGCGGTGCCGATCTTGCCGATCACGGCCAGCACGATGTCCTTCGCGGTCACGCCCTTGCCGAGCTGGCCTTCGACCTGCACCAGCATCGATTTCGATTTCTTCGCCAGCAGCGTCTGCGTGGCCAGCACATGCTCGACTTCCGAGGTGCCGATGCCGTGCGCCAGCGCGCCGAAGGCGCCGTGGGTGGAGGTGTGCGAGTCGCCGCAGACCACCGTCATGCCGGGCAGCGTCGCGCCCTGCTCCGGGCCGATCACGTGGACGATGCCCTGGCGCTTGTCCTGCATGTTGAAATAGGTCAGGCCGTATTCGTGCGCGTTCGCATCCAGCGTCTCGACCTGCAGCCGCGACACCGGATCTTCGATGCCGCCGGCGCGGTTGGTGGTCGGCACGTTGTGGTCGGCGACGACCAGGTTGGCCGCATTGCGCCACGGCTTGCGGCCGGCCAGTTTCAGTCCTTCGAACGCCTGCGGGCTGGTCACTTCATGCAGCAGGTGGCGATCGATATAGAGAATGGTGGTGCCGTCCTCCGCGGTATTGACCACGTGGGACTCCCAGAGCTTGTCGTACAGGGTTTTTGCCATGGCTGGATCGCGCGTCAGGCGCGCCGGATCGAGGAAAACAGCCCTCGATTATGCCATATGGACAGCAATCAACCCGATTTCGAAAGCCGGAACACCCCCTGCGCCGATCCGGCACGCGTCACTTCGCCGATTGTTGATAAAGCGGCATCACCTTCGCCGAGTAATTGGTCAGGTCCTTCACGCGCTCCGAGCGCGACGGGTGGGTCGACATGAACTTCGGCGGCTCGCCACCGCCGGCCTTGCCCATCTTCTGCCACAGCGTGATGGCCGCGCGCGGGTCATAGCCGGCGCGCGCGGCGAGTTCAACGCCGATGCGATCGGCCTCAGTCTCGTGCTGGCGCGAGTTCGGCAGGCCCAGCAGGCCCTGGTACGCGTACTCCATGCCCTTCTGCCCGATCTGGCCGATGCCGGCGACCGCCGCCACCACCGAGATGCCGATGCCGGCGATGGCCTGCTCGGACGCGCGCTCGCGCGAATGCTCGCGCAGCGCGTGCGCGATCTCGTGGCCCATCACGGCCGCCAGTTCGTCATCGGTGATCTTCAGCTTGTCGATCAGGCCGGTGTAGACCGCGATTTTCCCGCCGGGCATGCACCAGGCGTTCACCTCCGGCGAATCGAGCACGTTCACTTCCCATTGCCACGTGGTCGCGTCTTTGCGGAAGGCCGGGGTCTGCGCGATCAGGCGGTCCGCAATGGCCTTCACGCGCGCATACGCCTGCGGGTCCGGGTTCAGCTTGCCCTTCTCCTTCGCCTGCGCCATCAGTTCGCTGTATTGCTTGTTCGCGCTCTGCTCGAGCGCCTGCGCCGACACCGCCATGCGCTGCGTGCGGTCGACGCCGACCACGCCCGCCTGCGTCGTGTGAACGGACTGGCAAGCGGACACCGACAAGCCCGCCAGCAGCACCGCCAGCGTCGCCTTCCTGATTGTTTTCATGCATTTCTCCCTGTTGCGGCCGGCGAAGCGCCCTGCGGCAGCGCCTGCCAGCGATAGCTGAGCGACGCGGCGAACCATGCGAGGACGCACAGCACCGCGGCCAGCAGATAGACGATTTTCGCGCCGAATGTATCCCAGCAGGCCGACAGCAGCAAACCGCCGGCGGTGCCGCCGAGACCATAGGACACGCTGATGTACAAAGCCTGGCCGCGCGCCTGCAAGGGGCCGGAAAACCAGCGCTGCAGCGTGGCGACGGAGGCCGAATGATGGACGCCAAAGGTGGCTGCATGCAGCACCTGCGCAACCAGCAGCAGCGCCAGCGATTCCGCGCCGAAGCCGATCATCAGGAAGCGCACGACGCCGACCAGCAGGCTGGCGAGCATCAGCCAGCGCACGCCGAAGCGTCGGAACAGCGGCGCCTGCCAGTAGAAAAAGGCGATCTCCGCGACCACGCCGAGCGACCACATCAGGCCGATCACGGTCTTGCTGTAGCCGATGCCGGCCAGGTACAGCGAGTAGTACACGTACAGCGACGCATGCGCGGCGACCATCAGGAAGGTGGAGGCGAAGAAGGCCAGCACTTCGCGCCGCTTCAGCAGCTCGCGCACCGACGGCGTGTCATGCGCCGGATGGGTGGCGCCCTCCTCGCGCATGCCGCTGGCGGCGAAGGCGACCAGCGCCAGCAGCAGCAGCGAGATCCACAGCACCAGACCGATGCCGTACCAGTCAAGCAGCTGGCCGGAAATCGTCACCGCGGCGATGAAGCCGACCGAGCCCCACAGCCGCAGCCGGCCGTAATGCGTCAGGTCGCCGCGCATCGCCGACAGCATCAGCGCCTCGGACAACGGCCCCTGCGCGCTGGTGAACAGGTTCAGCATCACCATCGCGACAAGGAAGTAGCCGAACGACGCGCCCCAGAACATTGCGCAGAAGGCCAGCGCAGCGGCGATCGAGGTCAGCCGCAGCACCTGCACGCGACGGCGCGTGTGGTCCGCGACCCAGCCCCACAGGTTGGGACCGAAAATGCGCATCACCTGCATCAGCGACATCAGCACGCCGATCTGCGCGGCGCCGATGCCCTTGTCCGCGAAGTACAGGCTCGCGTAGGGCGAGAACACGCCGACGTAGCCGTAGTACGCGAAGAAGAACAGCGCGAAGTTCAGCGACTGGGCGGGTTTGGAGACTGGAAGCATCGGCAGGCGAACTCAGGGACACGGGTACACGG
>CAYZXP010000191.1:0-4672 GCA_964482415.1 uncultured Bifidobacterium sp.
GCCCGCCCGCTGCGCGCGGTGAAGGTCGAGGAAGCCGCGCTGGTGGTGCGCGACAACCTGCGCAACCGGCGCGCGATCCAGCGCGCGCTGCTGCAGGCGCTCGGCCGCGCCAGTCGCAGCGCGCTGCTGGTCACGCCGTATTTCGCGCCCGGGCGCAAGCTGCGCAAGGCGATGCTGATCGCCGCGCAGCGCGGCGTCGAGGTGACGCTGCTGATCGGCGTCGGCCAGTTCGCGATGCAGGATGCGGTCGCGCAATCCTTTTACCCGCGGCTGGTACGTGCCGGCGTGCGCATCGTCGAATACCGGCGCACGCAATTGCACGGCAAGGTCGCGGCGATCGATGACGATTGGGCAACGGTAGGCTCCAGCAACTTCGACGGGCTGTCACTGTTCGTCAACCACGAGGCGAACATCATCGTGCGTGACCGCGAGTTCGCCACTTCCTTGCGCGATTACATCCTGCGCGGCGTGGCCGAGGGCGTGGCGGTCAGCCCGGCCGATGTCGCGCGGCTGTCGTGGCCGCGCCGCGCATGGAACCGCTTTGCCTACGGGCTGTATCGCGCGGTGCTGCAGGTGCTGACGCTGGGCAGCTATACGCGCTGATTCCGGCTGCACTGACCACGACAGCCAATGCCACGCGCGGCTACAATCGCGGCCATGGACTCTACCCGGATCGACAAATGGTTGTGGGCCGCGCGTTTCTTCAAGACGCGCTCGCTGGCCACTGACGCGGTCGAGCGCGGCCGCGTGAAGCTCAATGAAGAGCGCTGCAAGCCGGCGCGCAACCTGAAGGTCGGCGACCTGCTCGATATCGACAATGGCAGCACCGAGTGGCAGGTGCGCGTGCTCGGCCTGTCCGAGCAGCGTGGCCCGGCGCCGGTAGCGCGCCAGCTGTACGAGGAAACGCCGGAAGGTATTCAGCGCCGCGAGCAGACAGCCGAACGGCGCCACTTGTATGCCGAACCGGCCGACGACATCCGCGGGCGCCCAACCAAGCGCGACCGCCGCCTGCTCGACCGTTCGCGCGGCTGACACGCCGGATGTGATGTGCGCCGCCCCGCGTTTTGGGCATAATGGCACGATCGTTCGATTTCCTTTCATTCATGTCCGATTCCCTGCACAAGCCGCGTCGCAAAGGCGAGCAGACCCGCGCGAGCATCCTCGATGCGGCGCTCGACATGGCCAGCCGCGACGGCCTCGAGGGGCTGACCATCGGCTCGCTGGCCGAGCGCATGGGCATGAGCAAGTCCGGCGTGTTCGCGCATTTCGGTTCGCGCGAGGACTTGCAGATCGACGTGCTGAAGCTGTACCACCATCAGTTCGAGCAGGAAGTATTCTTCCCCAGCATGCGTGAGCCGCGCGGCCTGCCGCGGCTGCAAAGCCTGTTCCGGCGCTGGGTTGAGCGTGTCAGCCGCGAAATCGCGTCGGGCTGCATCTACATCAGCGGCGCCGTCGAGTATGACGACCGGCCCGGCCCGATCCGTGACCATCTGGCCGGCATGGTGCAGACCTGGCAGCGTTCGCTGCAGCGCGCGGCGCGGCAGGCGATCGACGAAGGGCATTTGCTGCCCGGTACGGACGCCGAGCAGCTGGTGTTCGAGATGTACGGGCTCGTGCTCGCGCTGCATCATGACGCCCGTTTCCTGAAAAGTCCCGGCAGTGCAGGCCGTGCGCAGGCCGGTTTTGCGCGGCTGATCGCCGGCGTGACGCCGCCCGGGCGCGCAAGCTAGCGCAGCGGGCAGGCAGGCGCGTGCGAATTCACATCCTCATCCGCAGGCAAACGCGTTAGCCTAGGCTGGTCCATCGCCGAACGAGGAGACGCGCATGCCTGCCTATACCCCGCCGCTGCGGGACATCCGCTTCGTGCTGTATGAATTGCTCGACGCCGCCAACGAATTGGCGCAGCTGCCCGCGCATGCCGGCCTGGACGAAGACACTGTCGGTCAGGTGCTCGATGAGGGCGGCAAATTCGCGTCCACCGTGCTGTTCCCGCTGAACGCGATCGGCGACCGCGAGGGCTGCCATATCGATCCGGCCACGGGCAGCGTCACCGCACCGGCCGGCTTTCGCGACGCCTACCGGCAATTTGTCGCGGCCGGGTGGCCGTCGCTGGCCTGCGATCCGGAGTTCGGCGGGCAGGGCCTGCCGGTCGCGCTGAACAATGCGCTGTACGAAATGCTGAACTCGGCGAACCAGGCGTGGACGATGTATCCGGGGCTGTCGCACGGCGCGTATGAATGCCTGCATGCGCACGGCACGCCGCAGCAGAAGGCGCTGTACCTGCCGAAGCTGGTGTCGGGCGAGTGGACCGGCACGATGTGCCTGACCGAGCCGCATTGCGGCACCGACCTCGGGCTGCTGAAGACGAAGGCCGTGCCGCAGGCCGACGGCAGCTACCGGATCGCCGGCGCAAAGATTTTCATCTCGGCCGGCGAGCACGACCTGTCCGACAACATCGTGCATCTGGTGCTGGCGCGGCTGCCCGACGCCCCCGCCGGCACCCGCGGCATTTCGCTGTTCGTCGTGCCGAAGTTCCTGCCGCAGGCCGATGGCACGCCGGGCGAACGCAATCCGATCCGTTGCGGCGCGCTCGAGCACAAGATGGGCATCCACGGCAATGCAACCTGCCAGATGAACCTCGATGACGCGACCGGCTGGCTGGTCGGCGAACCGCACCGCGGACTGAATGCGATGTTCGTGATGATGAATGCGGCACGCCTCGGCGTCGGCATGCAGTCGCTCGGGCTGACCGAAGTCGCGTACCAGAATGCCGCCGCCTACGCGCGTGAGCGCCTGCAGGGACGCAGCCTCGGCGGCACGAAGGCGGCCGACCGTCCGGCCGATCCCATCATCGTGCATCCCGACGTGCGGCGCATGCTGCTGACCGCGCGCGCCTATGCCGAAGGCGGCCGCGCATTCAGTTCCTACCTCGCGCTGATGCTCGATCGCGAGCAGGGGCATCCGGATGCTGCCGTGCGACAGGAGGCGGCCGACGAGGTCGCATTGCTGACGCCGGTCGCGAAAGCCTTCCTGACCGATAACGCGTGGATCGCCTGCTCGGAGGCGCTGCAGGTGTTCGGCGGCCACGGCTACATCGCCGAGTGGGGCATGGAGCAGTTCCTGCGCGATGCGCGCATCAACATGATCTACGAAGGAACGAATACGATACAGTCGCTCGACCTGCTGGCGCGTAAGGTGCTCGCGGACCAGGGTGCGAAGCTTCGCCGCTTCGGCGCGAAGGTGCAGGCGTTCGCCGAGGCGAATGCGGGCGACCCGCGCATGGCCGGCTTCATTGCGCCGCTTGCCGACCTCGGCGACAAGCTCGGCAAGCTGACGATGGAAGTCGGCATGAAGGCGCAGCAGAGTCCTGATGAAGCTGGCGCGGCGGCCGTGCCTTACCTGCGCGTGGTCGGGCACTGGGCGTTCGCCTATTTCTTCGCGCGCATCGCGCGCATTGCGATCGACAAGGCGGACGGTGGCGACGATTTCTACAAGGCCAAGCTGGCCGTCGCGCGCTTCTATGTCGAGCGCCTGCTGCCGGAGACGGCGATGCTGATCCGGCAGGCGCGCTCGGGCGCGGGCTGCCTGATGAACATGGATGAAGCACTGTTCTAGCCAGTTCGAGAGGAGAAACAATGGCAATTCGGTTTGAGATCAGTGACCGCGTGGCGACGATGGCTTTTCATCGCCCGGAAAAAAAGAATGCGATCACGGCCGCGATGTACGAGTCACTGGCCGAGGTGCTGAAGACCGCCGGCGCTGACGAGGCGGTGCGCGCGATCCTGATCACCGGCGACGGCGGTGCCTTCACGGCCGGCAATGACCTCGCCGACTTCCTGCAGAGTCCGCCACAGGGCGAAGGCAGCCCGGTCGCGCAGTTCATGACGGCGCTGCGCACGACCACCAAGCCGGTGGTCGCTGCGGTGCCGGGACTGGCGATCGGCATTGGCACCACGCTGCTGATGCATTGCGACCTGGTGTATGCGGCACAGGACGCGAAATTTGCGATGCCGTTTACGCAGCTCGGTCTGTGTCCCGAGTTTGCGTCCAGCGTGCTGCTGCCGCGCATTGCCGGCTACCAGCGGGCCGCCGAAAAGCTGTTGCTCGGCGAAGCCTTCGACGCGAACGAGGCTGAACGGATGGGGCTGGTGAACCGCGTGCTGCCGGGCGATGAACTGATGTCCTTCGCCATCCGGCAGGCGGCGAAGCTGGCGGCATTGCCGGCCGATTCGCTGCGCATCACCAAGCAGCTGATGCGCGCCGACCTGCAGACGCCGATCGCCGCCGCAATGCTGACCGAGCTGCAGCATTTCACGCGGCTGCTGAACGGGCCGGATGCGAAGGAAGCGTTTGCGGCGTTTCTGGAGAAGCGCAAGCCCGTGTTCGGCTGAATATCGGCCGTCCCGGTGGCGCGTCATGTGCGGCGCGCCGGTCGCAGGTACAATGCATGCGTGAAGCAGGCCAGACAGTCGCTGGTCATCGTGTCAAAGCGATGGCGGGAGGAAGGTCCGGACTCCACAGAGCAGGGTGATGGCTAACGACCATCCGCCGTGAGGCGAGGAACAGGGCCACAGAGACGAGCGTATTCAGTTACGGTGAAACGCGGTAACCTCCACCCGGAGCAATTCCAAATAGGCACGCGTTGATGTTGCTCGCGGAGCGTGCGGGTAGG
>CAYZXP010000192.1:0-2112 GCA_964482415.1 uncultured Bifidobacterium sp.
ATCAGCCCCATCCGCTCGAGCGCCTGCAGGCCCTCGCGCACGGCGGGACGGCCGACGCCGAATTGCGCCATCAATTCGCGCTCGGATGGCAACAACTCGCCGACCGGGTACGTGCCGGAGCGAATGCCTGCCAGCAGGCGCTGTTGCACCTCGTGTCCGAGCTTGCGCCGGACGATGGGCTTTGCTGCGTGTTCCGTCTGAATCTCCGATTGACTTGTCATGTGTCGAATGGCATGATGTCCTCTTGTATGCTCATCATACCAGCTGATGTGTGAGTAAACAAGCGACGAAAGTGAATAAATGAGCCCAAAAAAGAGCAAGGCGGCAGTGTACGCAGTCGCCTCAGGCCGGGCAAATCCCTCAACAAACAAGGAGACGTACTCATGCAGGACCAGGCTGCGGGGCTAGATGCCACCACCAGAACGGAGCCTACTTCGGCCGTCAATTCACCGACCAAGGTTCTCTTCGCGAGCCTGATCGGCACCACGATCGAGTACTTCGATTTCTATATCTTCGGCACCGCTGCGGTGCTGGTTTTCCCGAAACTCTTCTTTGCGTCGGCCGATGCCACGATGGCGATGCTGCAGTCGCTGGCGACCTTCGGCCTGGCCTTCGTCGCCCGTCCGGTCGGCTCGGCATTGTTCGGCCACTTCGGCGACCGCATCGGCCGCAAGGCGACGCTGGTCGCGTCGCTGCTGACGATGGGCCTGTCGACCGTGTTCATCGGCCTGCTGCCGTCGTATGCGTCGATCGGCATTCTCGCGCCGGTGCTGCTGGCGATCCTGCGCTTCGGCCAGGGCCTGGGCCTGGGCGGCGAATGGGGCGGCGCGGTGCTGCTGGCGACCGAGAACGCGCCGCCGGGCAAGCGCGCGTGGTACGGCATGTTCCCGCAGCTGGGCGGTCCGGCCGGCTTCTTCCTGTCCGGCAGCGCCTTCCTGCTGCTGACCACGCAGCTGCCGGAAGCTGACTTCCTCGACTGGGGCTGGCGCATTCCGTTCGTTTCGAGCGCGCTGCTGGTGTTCGTCGGCCTGTACGTTCGCCTGAACATCACCGAGACGCCGGAATTCGCGAAGGTGCTGGAAAAGCATGAGCGCGTGAAAGTGCCGATGCTGACCGTCGTGCTGGAGCATCCGCGCGCGCTGCTGCTGGGCATGTTCTCCGGCATGGGCCAGTTCGTGCTGTTCTACCTGATCACGGTGTTCACGCTGAGCTGGGCCACCACGTCGCTCGGCTACACGCGGCCGGAGTTCCTGGTGCTGCAACTGATCTCGGTGGTGTTCTTCGCGATGTTCATCCCGGTGGCGGCCAAGCTGTCGGACAACTTCGGCCGCACGTCGGCGCTGACGATCGGTGCAGTCGGCATTGCGCTGCTCGGCCTGGTGCTCGGCCCGATGCTGCAGGCCGGCAGCCTGACGACGGTGATCGCACTGTCGATCGGCATGGCATTGATGGGCATGTGCTTCGGCCCGCTGGGTACGCTGATGTCGGACCTGTTCCCGGCCGAAGTGCGCTACACCGGCGCTTCGCTCGGCTTCAACCTGTCGGCCATTGTCGGCGCATCGTTCGCGCCTTACATCGCCACCTGGCTGGCCACGCACTTTGGCCTGCAGTATGTCGGCTACTACCTGTCCGGCATGGCCATGATCAGCGTGGTCGCTCTGCTGCTGGTGCGTCGCCTGCCGTCGACCAGCCACTGACGGGTTATCCGCCGCGGCGCCGGGCAAGTGCCGGCGCGCGGCGGCCAAGCCTTTCTGAATAAGCAACAACGAGCAAAAACCAAGTAACATACGCGCCTGCGCGCACCGTCGCGCAGGCCAGCCGGTCCCTCCCGCGCCGTCCTGGCCATCGCCCTGCCCTTCCACCACGCCATTCCGACGGAGTCCCAGGCATGCCACGCGTGTTGCTCGCCGATTCGTTCGCCGAGTCCCGACAAATCCTGAAGTGCCACGATTACCCGCCGACCTCGATGGCGGACCAGTACCAGTTCATCGGCGATCAACTGGGCGTCGATTTTTCGCCGGCCATTCGTGTGTTGCAGATGTTGCCGGTGTTCCTCAGCGGCCCACGCCATGCCGAAGTTCGCCGCGCGATGGCCATCGGGATTGCCTCGGC
>CAYZXP010000192.1:2212-4669 GCA_964482415.1 uncultured Bifidobacterium sp.
ATGTTCGACGACTCGTCCAGCATGTCCATCTCGATCACGCGGCCGAGGTCATCCTCCAGCTTCATGGCCAGCGTCAGCAGGTCGAGACTGTCGAGCGGCAGTTCGTCGATGCGCGCGGACAGCAGTTCGGCGAGATCCGCGGGCAGCTTGTCGGCCGGCGCGAGTTCGCGAATGCGCACGACGAATCGTTCTTCAATATCTTTTGCGGTCAGCATCGGTGGAGCAAAAATGACAAAAGCCTCTGGTTGTACCAGAAGCCTGTTGTCATTGCACCGGTTTTCTGCGCTGCTGCGGTAGACCCAGCCGGCTCAGGACGCTTCCCTGAGCAGCTTGCGCGCTTCCTTCAGCACCTTCACCGCCTCGCGCTCGCGGCCTTCTTCGGACAGCTTCTGGCCTTCGGCGCGCAGCTCTTTCACCTTCTGCAAGGTCTCTTCCTTCGCGGTGGAGGTGGCCAGGCTGGCGTCGATCGCCTTCGTCTCGCAGGTCACCGGATCGGGACAATGCGCGAAGGCCTGCGCTGCGCCCAGCAGCAGCATCGTGGCAAGGACTTTTTTCATGTCAGCGTTTCTTCTGTATGGTTTCGAGGAACTTGATCAGGTTTTCAATCTCGTCCGACGACAGGCTGCCGCCCCAGGCCGGCATGCCGAACTCGGAGCGTCCATTATGGATCGTCGTGCGGGCGACGTCCTTCCATTTTTCGTCATAGCGGCTGCTCAGCCGGCGCAGGTCGCGCTCGGGCTGCGGGCTCGCGCCGTTCTGCGAGTGGCAATGCGAGCAGCGGCTGTTGAACACCGCGCGGTAATCATGGACGGACTCGTCGGCTACCTTGCGCAGGTGGCTGCGGAAATCGTCCGCTTCGGCGCGCGCGGCACGCATCCGCACGGCGCCAGACGGCGCCGCCTGCGGATCAGGCGCCTGCCCGGCGGCCACTTCGGCCGCGATCTTGCGCCACGACGCCTTGTCGTCAAAGGCCAGCGGAACGCCGGTCGGGAATCCGTACTTGCGCTGCAGCTGCTCGATCTCGGGGCGCAGCTCGGACAGCGCGCCTTCGATCTTCAGCTTCAGCGCATCCTTGCCCTTCGGGACCGCCACCGCGATCTGCCCCGACAAGCCCATGCCGGACACCGGCGTCAGCCGCCACTGGTTGTTGAACGCGGTCAGGTTCAGGTAGCCCGCATGCGGGCCCCAGACCAGTCCGGCGTCGATCTCGCCGGCGGAGATTGCGGCGAAGATGTCTTCGGTGCTGCGATAGCTGTGCACGTCGTAACCGTCCATGTTGGACAGCACGACCTGGGCCGCCGAGCTGAAGGTCACGCCGACGCGGCGTCCCTTCAGGTCATTCAGCGAGGCGACCTGCAATTCGGGTTTGGACGCGATCGCATAGCTCACGTCCAGGAAAGCCTGGGTCCGCGTGACGCCGGCCGCCTTGTAGTCAGGGCTGGCCGGCAACGCGAAGTAAGCGTCGCATCCGTCGATGGAGTTGCGCAACGCGCGACGCTGGTTGTACGTCAGGTACCACACATACTCGACCGGCATGCCCAAGCGCTTGCCCACCAGTTCGGCGAGCTCGATATACAGGCCCCTGCTGGGTCCTTCGGATTTGCTGAACGGCAGATTGTCCGGATCCGAACAGACCTTCAGCGGCTCGGCCACGGCCATCGCCGATGAACCGGCTGCGGCGATGGCCAGCGCCATCGTTACCGAGCGCCGAAACTGGCTTGCAAACGACTTGGGCATTGCTTCCTCTCCGGTTTAGTTAAGCGCGAACACGAACATGGTGCCGCCTTCCGGGCTGGCCGCGTACATCTTCTCGCCGATCTCGCCGTAGAACGCCGGGATCGACTGGGTGCGGCCCGACACGATGGCGACATACTGCTTGCCGTCGATCGTGTAGGTCATCGGCGCAGCCATGATGCCGGAACCGGTGTTGAAGTCCCACAGGATCTTGCCGTTCTTGGCGTCGAATGCGCGGAACTTGCCGGCCACGTCACCCTGGAACACCAGGCCCGACGCGGTGGTCATCGTGCCGCCGGACAGCGGCAGCGGCTCTTTGTAGAACCAGACTTCCTTCTGCTTGACCGGATCCCATGCCTTCAGGCCGCCGCCATGGCCGCCCGGGCCCCACTTGCCGAGGTCGAAGTTCACGGCGAGGTAGAACTGGCCGCGCTTGTACTCTTCCTGAATGCCTTCCATGTCCATGCAAAGGTTTTCAGTCGGGATGTACACCAGGCCGGTCTGCTTGTTGTAGCTCATCGGCATCCAGTTCTTGCCGCCGACGAGGTTCGGGCAGATGTCCTTGGCGTTACGCTTGAAGCCAGGACGCTTGACGTTGCCTGCGGTCTCGATCGGACGACCGGTCTTCATGTCGATGCCCGAGGCCCAGTTCACGCCGTCGACGAACTGCTTCGCCGAGATCAGCTTGCCGTTGGCGCGGTCGATCACGTAGAAGAAGCCGTT
>CAYZXP010000193.1:0-4646 GCA_964482415.1 uncultured Bifidobacterium sp.
GTGCCGGTGCCGCCGATGACGACCATGAAGATCGCAAACGCCGTCCAGTTCAGGCCGAACGCCGCGTCCGGCGAGATGCGCAGGATCGCGATGAAGTACAGCGCGCCCGCAATGCCGGCGCCGGCAGCAGCAACCAGGTAGACCGCCAGCTTCATCTTCTGCACGGCGATCCCCTGGCTTTCCGCGGCGACCTCGTTGTCGCGAATGGCCAGCAGCGCCAGCCCGCGCTTGCTGCGCAGGAAAGCGTAGGTCAGCGCAATCGCGCCGGCCACGCAGGCCAGTGCCGCCCAGTAAGTCAGGTTCTCGCGGGTCGCACGGGCGATGCCGCCCAGTGCAGTCAGGCTGGTGCCGGAACCACCGCCGACAGCGCTGATGTTGGCCACCGACAGGCGGAATACTTCCGCGATTGCCCACGTGCCGACCGCGAAATAGCCGCCCTGCAGCCGGAACGCCAGCTGCGACACCGGCAGCGCCAGCAAGCCGGCGGCCAGCCCGGCGACCGGAATCGCGAGGAAGGGATTGACGTCGGCCAGGTTGCCCAGCGCGATCAGTACATAGCCACCGGCACCGAAATACGCCTGCTGGCCAATGCTCACCATGCCGCCATAGCCGGCCAGCAGGTTCCACATCAGCGCGAAGATGAAATAGCAGCCGATCTCGACGAAATCGCGCATCCAGATTGGCTCGCCCCACCAAGGCATCAGCGCCAGTGCGGCGAACAGCAGGAATGCAGCTGCGCCGGTCAGCAGCGGATGGGAGTTGCCTCGTTCGACAATGGTCGTCATGTCAGCCTCGCGTCTTCGGGAAGAGTCCTTGCGGACGAACCAGCAGCATCACCAGGAAGGCAATGTGACCGAACCACAGCCCCCAGACCGGCGCGAACGCGAACCCGACCTGCTGCGTGATGCCGAGGATCAGCGCACCGACCAGCGTGCCCCAGAACGACCCCATCCCGCCGATGATCACTGCCTCGAAGGCGAAGATCAGCAGCAGCGGGCCGTCGGCCGGCGACACCGTCGTGCGCATTGCCTGCAGCGCACCGCCGATGGCGATCACGACGAAGGCAATCGCCGTCGCCAGCGCATAGATGCGCCGTGCGTCCATGCCCATCAGTTCCGCGATGTCGCGGTCATCGGCGACGGCGCGAAATGCGCGGCCGATCCGCGTGTGGTTGAACAGCATCTGCAGACCGCCGGTGCACGCCAGTGCGACCGCAAAGACCAGCAGCGGCAGCACGCCAATCGTCACATCGCCGCCGAGCGACAGGCTGCTCGTGCCGAGGCCGCCGCTCTGCGCCATCCGCGGGTCGGCCGAATAGACTTCGAGCAGCAGGTTCTGGATCACGAAGGAAATGCCGAAGGTCACCACCAGCGAAGGCAGCGGATCCTTGCCGATCGTGCTGTTCAGCAGCCAGTGCTGCAGCAGGTAACCGACAGCGAACGCCACCGGCAGCAACAGCAGCCCGGCCAGGGCCGGATGCAGCGACCACGCGGACGACAGGCTGATCGTCGCGAACGCGAACAGCACCATGAAGTCGCCGTGCGCAATGTTCGTCACGCGCATCACGCCGTACATCAGCGACAGGCCGAGCGCGAACAGGCAGTACAGGCCGCCGAGCAGCAGGCCCTGGATAAGGATATCGATCATGTCAGCTCCCGAAATACGCGTCGTGGATCTGTTCGCGCGTGACTTCGTCGGACTTGCCATGCAACGCGACCTGGCCTTCCTGGAAGCAGTAGACGCGGTCGGAGACCTTTTGCGCCATCGTCACATCCTGCTCGACGATCACCACGCTCATGCCGTCGGCGATGATGGAGTCCATCGCGTCATAGATGGTCTTGATGATCACCGGCGCGAGGCCAAGGGAAAGTTCGTCGCACAGCATCAGCGAGGGATTGCTCATCAAGGCGCGCCCAAGCGCGACCATCTGCTGCTGGCCACCGGAGAGCTGCGTCACCGGATAGCTACGCCTTTCCTTCAGCACCGGGAACAGGCGGTACACGCGTTCGAGGTCCCACGGACCGGGGCGCCGCGAGAACGCGCCCATGCGCAGGTTTTCCTCGACGTTCAGGCTCGGGAACAGGCGCCGGCCCTCAGGCACCATCGCGATGCCGAGCGCCGCGATCTCGCCCGACGGCCGTCCGCCGCAGGCCTTTCTCTGGAAGACAACGGATTCTGACGGCACTTTCACCATGCCCGTCAGCGCCTTCAGGAAGGTGCTCTTGCCGGCGCCGTTGGCGCCGATGACGGCGACCACCTCGCCGGGCTCGATGTGGAAGTCGATGCCGAACAATGCCTGCGCATCGTCGTACCAGGCTTCCAGGCCATGGGTCTGCAGCAGCGGGCTCATGCTTCCATCCCCATGTAGACGCGCTGCACTTCCGGATCGTTGATCACGTCCTGCGGCAGGCCTTCGGCAAGCTTCTTGCCGAAATTGATCACATACAGGCGGTCGGCCACCGCGAGCAAGGCATGCACGACGTGCTCGATCCAGATCATCGTCACGCCGGACGCCTTGATCCGCTTGAGCTCATCGACCAGTTCATGCGCTTCGTGATCGGTGAGGCCGCCGGCGATTTCATCGAGCAGCAGCAGGTCAGGCCCGGTCGCCAGCGCGCGTCCGAGTTCGAGGCGCTTGCGATTGAGCAGCGTCAGGCCGCCGGCACGGTGGTTCGCGAATTTCATCAGCCCGGTCTGTTCCAGCACGCGCTCGGCGGAAGCCCAGGCTGCATGCTCGTCCTGCTGGCCGCCGAAGCACGCCGCAGTGACCAGGTTCTCGAAAACGGTCATGTGCGAAAACGGCTGCGGCACCTGATAGCTGCGGCCGATGCCGCGCCGGCAGCGCTGGTGCGGCTTGAGCGCGGTAATGTCATCGCCGTCGAACTCGATGCTTCCCTGATCGGCGCGCACGTCGCCGGAGATCAGGTTGAACAGAGTCGTCTTGCCGGCGCCGTTCGGGCCAAGGATGCCGAGCATCTCGCCGCGTGCGACCGACATTGAAATATCGTCGGTCACGCGCAGCGCGCCATAGGACTTGCCGAGGCCGGTCAGCCTCAGCAACGGCCTGCCCGGCGCGGCAGCGGATGCTGCGGACCGGGACTCAGTAGAAAAAATCGTCGTCACGGTCCGTCCTGCTTAGCCCTTGATGGCGGCCAGCTTGCCCTGCACCGCAATCGACGGCGCCTGGCTGTTCTCGACGACGGCCAGTTCGAGGCCCTTGCCGGACTTGCGCCACTGCCCGGAGACGAGCGGCGTCTTGCTGATGTTCGGCACCGGACCGGTGGCGAAATTGACCGGGCCGACGGTCGTGGTCAGTCGGGTCGCCTTGATCGCATCGCGGATCGCTTCCGGGCTCTTGTTGGCGGAACGCTTGAGCGCGTCGAGCGCCACTTCGAACAGCGCATGCTTGAAGCCCAGCGGCATCGTCCACTGCTTGCCGGTGGCAGCGGTGAATTCATCAGCAATCTGTTTCGCGCTTTGTCCGGTCATGCTGGACTTGAACGGATGGGCCGGGCTCCACCAGACCTCGACGGTCAGGCCGTCGGCACGGTCGCCGAATGCCTGGATCGCTGCCGGAAATTCGGTCGCCTTTGCCACCGTGACGATCTTCGGCTTGAATCCCATCTGGCCGGCCTGGTTCCAGAAGTTCGCGAAATCCGGCGGCGGAATCACGCCGGTGACGATCTCGACATTGGCCTTCTTGAATTCGTTGATGAACGACGAGAAGTCATTCGCCGGCGACTGGTAGCGGCCGCGGTCGACCAGCTTGAAGCCCTTCGCAGCCAGCACCGGCGGGAAGCCGATCTTCGCATCGCCCCACGCATTGCCGTCCTCGTCATTCGGCCAGAGTGCGCCGACCACCTTGTTGGTCGGAATCTGCGACCACAGATTCACGTAGGATCCGATGATGTCCTCGAGGCCCCAGAAGAAGTGATGGGTCCACTGGAAGCCCTTCTTCGGATCGCCCTTGCGACCGAAGAAGTGCGGCTGCCACGGGGTATCGTTGGTGATGCACGGCACGCCGTTCAGCTCGCACTGGTCAGCCACCGGGTTCGTCGTCGCCGGCGTCGATGCGGCGACGATCAGGTCGACGCGGTCGCGCAGGATCAGTTCGGAGGCCGCCGAGCTGGCCTTGTTCGGATTGGACTGCGAATCCTTGTAGATCACCTCGACCGCATATTTTTTGCCGCCGATGACGATGCCGCCGGCGGTGGCCTTTTTCACCTGCTCGATGGTGAATTTGTCCGGGTCGGCAAAGGCGGCGAGCGGGCCGGTCTGCGGGCTGACGAAGCCGATCTTGATCGTGTCGGCAGCGTGAGCGAGCGAGGGAATCATCGTGGCCGCGGCGACGGCGGGTACGGCCTTGATCAGGGTACGGCGTTGCGAATCGATGGTCATGCGAGTCTCCGGTCTGGGTCTTCGTTCCGATCAGGCGACTGCGGACGCAGTGCCTGTGTTTCTTTTTGTTCGGCGCGAATCCTAGGCCAAGCGATCTCCGCTGCCCAATATCGTTTTCGCATTCATGCATACTTCCAAGGTATGGAGTCGCCGCACCGCACGCGTGGCCAGCCGCACGGTCGCGCGTGAAGGGAGTGGCTGCGAAGGCGCGCACTCGCACGAAAGGCTTGCAAGCATCGGAGCGCCGC
>CAYZXP010000194.1:0-4604 GCA_964482415.1 uncultured Bifidobacterium sp.
ATTCGGCGGCGTTGTCGAGGAAGTAGCGGTCGTGCGTGATGCCGACCACGGTGCCCGGGAAGCGCTGCAGGAACTGTTCGAGCCAGTCGACCGATTCGGCGTCGAGGTGGTTGGTCGGTTCGTCCAGCAGCAGCATGTCCGGTTGCGACAGCAGCAGCTTGCACAGCGCGACGCGGCGCTTCTCGCCGCCGGACAGCACGCCGACTTTCGCGTCCCACGGCGGCAGGCGCAGCGCATCGGCGGCGACTTCCAGCTGCAGTTCGAGGTTGCCGCCGTCAGCGGCGGCAATGATGGCTTCCAGCCGCTCCTGCTCCTTGGCCAGCGCGTCGAAGTCGGCGTCCGGCTCGGCATAGGCTGCATACACTTGCTCGAGCTTCGCGCGCGCCTCGAAGGCTTCGCCGAGGCCGCTCTCGACTTCCTGTCGCACGGTCAGGTCCGGATTCAGTTCCGGTTCCTGTGGCAGGTAGCCGATCTTCAGGTTCGGCATCGGGATCGCTTCGCCTTCGATGTCCTTGTCGATGCCGGCCATGATTTTCAGCAGCGTCGATTTGCCCGAGCCGTTCAGGCCGAGCACGCCGATCTTGGCGCCGGGGAAAAAGGACAGCGAGATGTCTTTCAGGATCTGGCGTTTGGGCGGAACGATCTTGCCCACGCGATTCATCGTGTAAACGTAATTGGCCATGACGGATAGAAAGAGGAAGAGGGAAAACTGCGACAGGCGTGCATTTTACGTTGAAGCCGCGCCCGCAGTCCGGCCGTGCGCGCTTCAGGCGACGCTTTGTCGCGCCGGCCGCAGCCGCCACAGTCCTTCGAGCGAGAACAGCACCAGCCCTGACCAGATCAGCGCATAGCCGGCCAGCTTGTGGCCGCCGAACGGTTCCTGGTACAGCAGCACGCCGAGCAGCAGCTGCAGGGTCGGCCCGATGTACTGCAGCACGCCGACCAGCGACAGCGGAATGCGTCGCGCGCCATAAGCGAACAGCAGCAGCGGTATCGCGGTCACCGGCCCGGCCGCCACCAGCAGCAGCGTGACGGCCGGCGTCGTGCCGAATGCATGCGAGGAACCGGCGTCGGGCAGCAGCAGGAAGCCGGCGGCCACCGGCAGCAGCACCGACGTCTCGACGGCCAGGCCCTCGAGCGCGCCGAGCGCCGCGGTCTTGCGGATCACGCCATACAGGCTGAAGGTCACGGCCAGCACCAGCCCGATCCACGGCAGCTGGCCGGCGCTGATCGTCAGCCAGAGCACGCCGCAGGCCGCCAGCCCGACGGCCAGCCATTGCACCGTGCGCAGCCTTTCGCCGAGCGCGATGCCGAACAGCACGTTGAACAGCGGCGTGATGAAATAGCCGAGGCTGGCGTCGATCACGCGGTCGCTGTTGACGGCCCAGATGTAGACCACCCAGTTCGCGCCGAGCAGCAGCGCGCTGCCGGCGAAGGCGAGTGCAATGGCGGGACGCCGGCGCACTGCCGTGAGCCATTGCCATTGCCGGCGTACCGCGAGGATCAGCAGCAGCAAGACCACCGACCACACCACGCGATGCGACAGGATCTCCGGCGCCGGCACCTGCTTGAGCAGCCGCAGGTAGACCGGGAACACGCCCCACAACGTGAACGCCGCGCCGGCGCTGAGTATGCCGGCTAGCACGGCATGCTCAATCGAGGCCCAGCGACATCTGCGGCGCGGCCTCGCCGGTTTCGGCGTCGGCAGGGCCGGCGTCGGCTTGCGCCGCGCGGGCGCTGCGGCGCGGCCGGCCCTCGCGGGCCGGGTTGCGGCTGCCGTGTTTTTCAAAGACCCGACGCGCCTCTTCACGCACGCCGTCCTCGCGCCGCAGCCCCCACAGCGTCTCGCGCGCATAGCGCGCGGTCGCGAGGTGGTCGACCACGGGTTCGGGATAGTGCTGGCCGATGATCACGCCGGTTTGCTGCTGCAGCATCGCCGGCATGGTCCAGGGCTCGAAGATGAATTCGGTGGGTACCGGCTGCAGCGCCGGCAGCCAGCGCCGGACGAACACGCCGTCCGGATCCTGGTCGCGCGCCTGCTTGACCGGGTTGTAGATGCGCAGCGTATTAATGCCGGTGACGCCGGACTGCATCTGCACCTGCGGGTAGTGGATCCCCGGCTCGTAGTCGAGGAATTCGCGCGCGAGGTGCAGCGCCGGCTCGCGCCAGTGGTTCCACAGCTGGTAACTGGAGAAGCTGACCAGCAGCGCGCGCATGCGGAAGTTGATCCAGCCGGTCTCGGCCAGCATCTTCATGCAGGCGTCGATCAGCGGGAAGCCGGTCTCGCCGCGGCACCAGCGCTCGAAGTATTCGCGGTCGAAATGCGGCTCGCGCACGCCGTCGAAGCCGCGGTGCACGTTGCGCGTCTCGATCCCGGGTTCGGACTCGAGCTTCTGGATGAAATGGCAGTGCCAGTGCAGCCGGCTTTCGAAGGATTTCAGTCCTTCGAGCACGCCGCGCGGGCGCGCCGGCTCGGGCATGGCCTGCACCTCGGCGCGCGTCTTCCAGATCTTGTGGACGACCTCGCGGATCGACAGCGTGCCATACGCGAAGTGCGGCGACAGGCGCGAGCAGCTCTCTTCGGCCGACAGCGGGCTGGACATCGAATAGCGGTAGTCGGCGAGGTGCTTGTTGAAAAACTCCTTCACCAGCAGCGCGGCCTGCTTGCGCCCGCCGCGCTGTCGGTTCGGCTTGTCGCTGCCTTCCATCGCCATCCAGCCCGGCTGCATCAGGCCGTTCGGCACCGGCGGCGCGGCGGACGGCTTGCCGAGGAAGTCGGGGGCGGCCAGCACCGGCTGGCGCATGCGCTGCATCCAGATCGACGCCCACTCATCGCGCGACGCGAGCCGGCGTACCACGCCGTTTGACGTGAATTCCTTCCATGCGATGCCGTTTGCCTCGCACCACGCGGCCACGCGCTTGTCGCGCGCATAGCTGAGCGCATTGCCGGTCTCTTCGTGCGAATACAGCGTGAACGGCCCGTAGGCGTCGAGCACGCGCCGGAGCACGCTGGTGATCTCGCCGTACTGCATCACCAGCGGGCTGCCGCGCGCCGACAGCGCCTGATCGAGCTCGGTCAGGCATTCATTCAGGAAGCCGATGTGCTGCGGCGCGCAGTCGGGCGCGCGCACCAGTTCGGGCTCGTACACATACAGCGGCACCACCTGCCGGTGGCGTGCTGCCTCGACCAGCGGCGCATGGTCGAACACGCGCAGGTCGCGTTTGTACCAGACGACGCCGACCTTCATCGCCGACCGCCTTGCCGCGGCGCGGCGCCGGCATCGGTGCAGCTTTGCCAGAACGCCGAGAACGAACGGCAGGTGCGTTCAGGATCGGGGAAGCGGCGCGGTGCGGCGGCCAGCTGCGCGCACAGCCGCGGCAGCAGCTCGCGGTAGCCGGGATGCAGTGTCGCGGTCGATTCGAGGTGCGCGGGCTCGGTCAGCATGGACGTCAGGTCGGACAAGTCGCCGACGAACAGGGCGTCGGTCACGGATGACATTCTATCCATCACGAAGCGCCAGCGCAGCCCCGACCACGGAAAACGGCGATGGAAGGGCAGGTGGACCACGCCGAGCCGCAGGCCGTCGAACGGCTCGTCGGCGAGCATCCATGGATGGACCAGGCGGATGCGGGGCGCCGGCGGCAGCGCGCCGCCTGTGTCACGGACGCTGTCCGGCGGCTCGGCATGCAGCGCCGGTTCGGCAGTGCCGCTGGCGGCAGGCGCGGGCGCGATTGTGCCGTTGCCGCGGGCGATGCGGTCCAATGTTTCATAATCGATATCGATCGCGCTGCCCGCGCCCTGCCAGTCCGCCGGCGCGAATCGTGCGACGTTCTCCGCATTGAACAGATAGGGCTTGCTGCTGAAGGTGGCGGCGACCCATTGCCACGACAGGTGGTTGGACGCGAGGTCGCCGTCGAGCAGGTGCGCATACATCCAGTCCGCGCCGGCGCGCCAGTGCACCTTGCGCAGGTGGACCACATAGCTGGCGACCCACATGCGCGCATGGTTGTGCAGGTAGCCGGTGCGATACAGCGCGCGCACCGCGCGGTCGATCGCGGCGATGCCGGTGCGGCCTTCGCGAATGTCACCGGGCAGGCGGTCGTCGTAGCGCACGCCGGGCAGGGCCGGCCGCAGGTCCGACAGGATCGCGTCGCCTTCGCGGCCCCAGACATGATGGAAGAATTCGCGCCAGCCGAATTCGAACGCGAGCTTGTCGGCCAGCCGCAAGGCAGGCAGGCGGTCGAACAGTTCGGGAATCGACGTGAAGCCGTGGGTCAGGTAGGGCGACAGCCGGGTGACGCGGCCGTGCAGGTGGTTGCGGGTCTTGCCGTAGCCGGCGATGTCGATGGCGGACAGGCGCTGGCGCAGCGCGTCGTCGGTCGGATCGAAACGGTCGGGATCGAAGGGCATCCCGCATTGTAGTGCGCCGCCGGCACACTGCGTGCCGGCGGCGCGGACGGACAGCTTACATGCTGCGGCGGTACTGGCCGCCGACTTCGAACAGCGCCTCGGTGATCTGGCCGAGCGAGCACACGCGTGCCGCGTCCATCAGCTTCGCGAACACGTTCTCGTCGTTGATCACGGCCTGCTGCAGCGCAGCCAG
>CAYZXP010000195.1:0-4466 GCA_964482415.1 uncultured Bifidobacterium sp.
CCGGTTCAGAAATTCCCCATGAACCATTCCTTCATTCGTTGCCAGACCGCCGTTGCCGAGCCGCCCTGGCGCACCATCACCTGCCCGCGCAGGTACTGCCGCTTGGCCTCCTCCAGCAGGCCCAGCACCGTCGAATAGCGCGGGCTCTTGACCACGTCGGCCAGCTGGCCGTCATAGGCCGGCACGCCGATGCGCGCCGGCTTGAGGAAGATGTCCTCGGCCAGCTCGGCCATGCCGGGCATCAGCGCGCTGCCGCCGGTCAGCACCACGCCGGACGACAGCACTTCTTCGAAGCCCGATTCGCGCACGACCTGATGGACCAGCGCAAACAGTTCCTCGACGCGCGGCTCGATCACCGCTGCCAGCGCGGCTTTTGACAGCGTGCGCGGTGCGCGGTCGCCGAGGCCGGGCACGTCGAATACTTCCGTCGGGTCGGCCAGCATCTGCTTGGCGATGCCGTAGCGAACCTTGATCTCTTCAGCCTCCGCGGTGGGTGTGCGCAGCGCCATCGCGATGTCGTTGGTGACCTGGTCGCCGGCAATCGGGATCACCGCGGTATGCCGGATCGCGCCTTCGGTGAAGATCGCGATGTCGGTGGTGCCGCCGCCGACATCGATCAGCACCACGCCGAGTTCTTTCTCGTCGGCCGTCAGCACGGCATCGGCCGAGGCCATCGGCTGCAGCAGCAGGTCGGTCACTTCCAGCCCGCAGCGACGGACGCACTTGACGATGTTCTGCACCGCCGACACCGCGCCGGTGACGATGTGCACCTTGACCTCAAGGCGGATGCCGCTCATGCCGATCGGCTCGCGCACGTCTTCCTGGTTGTCGACGATGAATTCCTGCGCCACCGTGTGCAGCAGCTGCTGGTCGGTCGGGATGTTGACGGCCTTCGCGGTCTCGATCACGCGCGCCACGTCGGTGGCGGTGACTTCCTTGTCCTTGATCGCAACCATGCCGCTGGAATTGAAGCTGCGGATGTGGCTGCCGGCGACGCCGGTCCAGACGTTGCGGATCTGGCAGTCGGCCATCAGCTCGGCCTCTTCAAGCGCGCGCTGTATCGATTCGACCGTCGCCTCGATGTTCACCACCACGCCCTTTTTCAGGCCCTTCGATTCGCTCTGGCCGAGACCGATGATCTCGTGCCGGCCGCTGGGCAGCACCTCGGCGACCACGGCCACCACCTTCGAGGTGCCGATGTCGAGTCCGACGATCAGGTTCTTCGCGTCTTTTGTCATGGCTTTACCGGGCCCTCTTCATCTTCATCATTGTGTTGCTCAATTCGTTCACGTCGCACCGGACGGCGCGTCAGCCGCCGGCAGCGGCTGTGCGCGGCGGCGCAGCGCCAGCCCGTTCGGGTAGCGCAGGTCGATCGCCTCGATCCGTCCCGGCAGCGCCGACGCCAGCTGCGGATACACGCTCGCCAGCCGGTCGATGCGCGCCTGCATCTCGCGCTGTTCGTGCACGCGGCCGAGATTGAGCTCGATCCCGTTTTCCAGCTTCGCCGTCCACGCGTAGCGCGACGACAAGCTCAGCTCGCGCGGCGCCAGCTCCAGCGGCTCCAGCCATGCGCGCAGGTCGGCGAAGCGCTGCGCGACCTCGGCTGCGCTCTCGTCCGGGCCCTCCAGCACCGGCAGCGCGCCCTCCTCTTCGGCCTCGGCCAGGTTGGCGGTGAACAGCAGGCCATCGACCGACACCAGCCGCCCTTCGTGCCCGCCCCAGGTGCCGAGCACCACATACTCTTCAACCTGCACCACCAGCCGGTTCGGCCATTCGCGCCGCACCGACGCATGCTTCACCCACGGCACGGTCTCGAAGGCGGCGCGCGCAGCGTTCAGGTCCACGCTGAAAAAATTCCCGCGGATGCGCGGCAGCGCGCTGCTGCGCACGGTCGCGGCATCGACATAGCGCAGCGGCTTGCCGCCGGCGCCCTGTACCTGCACGCGCTGCAAATTGAACATCGGCTGGCGCGCGATCCAGCGGTAGCCTGCATACGCCAGCGCGAGCACAAGCACGCCGGCCAGCAGCCGGGTGATCGTGTTCATCGTCCTGACGTCGTTCCACATCGCGCGCGCCCTCGATTAGTCCGGTTTCCAGTCGGCCGACGGCCGCAGGTCCAGCGCCGCCATGCGCAGGATCTCGACGCACAGCTGCTCGTACGGCAGGCCCGCCACCGCAGCCGACATCGGCACCAGCGAATGGCCGGTCATGCCCGGCGACGTGTTGATCTCGAGCAGGAAGGGCTCGTCGTCGGTGGCGCGCAGCATCACGTCGGCGCGCGCCCAGCCGCGGCAGCCGAGGCTGCGATAGCTGTCGAGCACCAGCTGCTGGATGCGGCGCTCCTGCTCCGGCGGCAGGCCACTCGGGCACAGGTACTGCGTCTCGTCGGAAAAATACTTGTTCTGGTAGTCGTAGTTCGCGTCCGGCGCGACGATGCGCACCACCGGCAGCGCGCGTGCATCGTCGCCGCTGCCGAGCACCGGGCAGGTCAGCTCCTTGCCGCTGATGAATTCCTCGGCCATCACCGCGCTGTCAAAGCGCGCTGCCAGCGCATACGCGGCCGGCAGCTGCGCCGCGTCGGTGACCTTGGTCAGGCCGAGCGTCGAGCCTTCGTGCGCCGGCTTCACGATCAGCGGCAGGCCGAGCTTGCCCGCAACCGCGTTCCAGTCGCTGCCGGCGTTGAGCATTTCAAAGCGCGGCGTCGACAGGCCGTTGAACATCCAGACGCGCTTGGTCATCGCCTTGTCCATCGCGATCGCCGACGCCAGCACGCCGGGGCCGGTGTACGGAATGCCGAGCTGCTCGAGCGCGCCCTGCAGCGTGCCGTCCTCGCCGTAGCGGCCATGCAGCGCGATGAACACGCGATCGAACTTCTCTGCCGCCAGCTCCGCGAGCGAACGCTGTGCAGGGTCGAACGGATGCGCGTCAATGCCCTGCGACTGCAGCGCCTTCAGCACGCCGCTACCCGACATCAGCGAAATTTCGCGCTCGGCGGAGCGTCCGCCGAACAGCACGCCGACCTTGCCGAACTCCTGATTCAAATCCTTGTTGCTCATTCCTGTCCCCGTGCCGAGCGTTCCTGCGCGAGCTGCAGCAGCTGCGCCGGCACATTTGCAATCGATCCTGCACCCATCGTCATCACCACGTCGCCGTCCTGCGCCATCCGCAGCAGCACCGCGGGCATGTCGGCGATGTCCTCGACGAACACCAGTTCCGTCTTGCCGACCACGCGCAGCGCATGCGCGAGCGACCGGCCGTCAGCTGCGGGAATCGGCTGCTCGCCGGCCGCATACACATCGGCCAGCACCAGCACGTCGGTGCCCGACAGCACTTTCACGAAGTCCTCGAACAAATCGCGCGTGCGCGTGTAGCGGTGCGGCTGGAAGGCCAGCACCAGCCGCCGGCCCGGGAAGGCGCCGCGCGCGGCCGCGATCGTGGCCGCGGTCTCGACCGGGTGGTGACCATAGTCATCGACCAGCGCGAAACTGCCGCCGGCCGGCAGCGGCAGCTGGCCGTAGCGGGTAAAGCGACGGCCGACGCCGGTGAATTCCTGCAGCGCCTTCTGGATGTGCTGATCGGCGACATCGAGCTCGCGCGCGATCGCAATCGCCGCGCAAGCGTTCTGCACGTTGTGCATGCCGGGCTGGTTCAGCCGCACTTCCAGCGGCGGGTAATCCTTCTGCACCACGGTGAAGGCCATCAGGCCGTCAACGGCGCGCGCATCGACGGCGCGCACGTCGGCGTCCTCGTGGAAGCCGTAGGTGGTGACCATCTTCGCGATCGACGGCATGATCTCGCGCACGTTCGGATCGTCGATGCAGAGGATCGCGACGCCATAGAACGGCAGCCGCTGCGTGAACTCGATGAAGGCCTGCTTCAGCTTCGCGAAGCTGTGGTCGTAGGTCTCCATGTGGTCGGCGTCGATATTGGTGATCACCTCGATCACCGGCGACAGGTTCAGGAAGGACGCATCCGACTCGTCTGCCTCGGCGACGATGAACTCGCCGGTGCCCAGCTTCGCGTTCGCGCCGGCGCTGTTCAGGCGGCCGCCGATCACGAAGGTCGGATCGAGTCCGCCTTCGGCCAGCACGCTGGCGACCAGGCTGGTGGTGGTGGTCTTGCCGTGCGTGCCGGCGATCGCGATGCCGCGCTTCAGGCGCATCAGCTCGGCCAGCATCACCGCGCGCGGGACGATCGGGATGTGGCGTTCACGGCCGGCGAGTACCTCCGGATTGTCCGCGCGCACCGCGGTCGAAGTCACGATCGCATCAGCGCCGGCGATGTTCTCCGGCGCATGGCCGACACGGATCGTCGCGCCGAGCTCGGCCAGCCGGCGGCTCGCCGCATTGCTGGCGAGGTCGGAGCCGGACACGGTATAGCCGAGGTTCAGCAGCACCTCGGCGATGCCGCTCATGCCGGAGCCGCCGATGCCGACGAAGTGAATGTGTTTGACCTTGTGTTTCATG
>CAYZXP010000196.1:0-4389 GCA_964482415.1 uncultured Bifidobacterium sp.
GGCGGCAGGCGCGATCCTGCGGGTGCTGTCGCACCCGGTATGACGGAGCGTGCGCGGCTGGCGATCTGCCGTTGCCAGTCGAATCGCGAATGTCAGGCTTCGGTCAGCTGGTGATTCACCAGTTCCAGCAGGCGACTGACGCCGACAGGTTCGTTCTTCATCAAGGGCACAAGCGCATACCGGCGCGCATGCTTCGAGGCGACGGCATCGATTTCCCGCAGCTCGTTGCGCGCGCGCTGGCGCAGCAACGCTGAGGCCGGCGCACAGGCGGCCAGGCTGTTGTTGATGATCCATGCCCACGGCTCGATGCCGGCACGGCGCAGGTCGGCCTGCAAATTGGCCGCTTCCAGCACCGGTGTGGTCTCGGCGAGGGTGACGATCAGCACCTTGGTCTGTCTGGGATCCTGAAGCTGCATCATCGGCGTGGTGAAATGAACGCCGGTCTCGCCCATCTGGCGAACGATGTCGCGGTGGTAAGCGCCGGTCGCGTCCAGCAACAGCAAAGTGTGTCCGGTCGGCGCGGTGTCCATCACCACGAATTTTTTGCCTGCCTCACGAATGATGCGGGAGAACGCCTGAAACACCGCAATTTCTTCGGTACAGGGCGAACGCAAATCTTCTTCAAGCATGGCCCGGCCTTCGGCGTCCAGGTTCGCCCCTCTGGTGGCCATCACATGCTCGCGATAGCGCGCAGTGACTTCGTGCGGATCGATGCGGCTGATGGTGAGATTGTCCAGCGTTCCGTCCAGCGTCTGCGCCAGGTGCGCAGCCGGATCGGAGGTGGTCAGGTGCACCGGCAAGCCGCGATGCGCGAGCTCCACCGCCACGGCGGCGGCCAGCGTGGTCTTGCCGACACCGCCTTTACCCATCAGCATCACCAGGCCATGGCCGTCCGCGGCGATGTCGTCCACCAGCTTCGACAGGGCCGGCGCTTCGGGCACGCTCACCATCGGCGCCTCCGCGCCTGCAGCCGCAGGAATCGGATCGTCGCTGAACAGCTGGCGCAGGGCGGCGAGGCCCACGAGGTTGAATGGTTTGAGGGCAAGGCTGTCTTGCGGCAGCTCCCTGAGTTCGGCGGGCATCTGCCCGAGCGCCGACGCCTCGCGCGCATGGATCGCTGCCGCGAGCGGATCGTCAGCGAGAGCCGTATCGGGCAACCTGCCGTTGATCACCAGGTACTGCTGTGTCAGGCCAATCGCGGCCAGCTCCTGGCGGGTTCGCGCGGCTTCGCGCAGGGTGGCTGCCTGAGCGCGCGCCACCAGCACGAGCCGAGTGCGCGCGGGGTCGGCCAATGCCTGCACCGCCGCCTTGTAGCGGGAGCGCTGCTTCTCCAGCCCGGCCAGCGGGCCCAGGCAGGAAGCATCGCCTTTCCCGGCCTCCAGGAACCCGCTCCATGCACCGGGCAATTGCAGCAGGCGCAGCGTGTGGCCTGTGGGCGCCGTGTCGAAGACGATATGATCAAAGCCGGCGGTGACGGTTGAGTCGGTCAGCAACCCGGTGAACTCGTCGAATGCGGCGATCTCGGTCGTGCAAGCGCCCGACAGTTGTTCTTCAATTCCCTTGACCACGGCTTCGGGCAAGACACCGCGCACCGGATCGACGATATGGTTTCGGTAAGCCTGCGCGGCCGCCTGTGGATCGATCTCCAGTGCAGACAGGTTGGGTACGCTGGCAATCGGCGTGATCTGGTTGCCGATCGCGATATCGAAAACCTGCCCCACATTCGACGCCGGGTCCGTGCTGACCAGCAGCACCTTTCGACCGGCATCAGCCAGCACAACAGCGCAGGCACAGGCGATGGATGTTTTGCCCACGCCGCCTTTCCCGGTGAAGAACAGGTAGCGTGGCGGATTATCGAGAAAATTCATGAAGTGTCCCGGCGTTCAGCAGCAGCGGTTGGAAGAGCAGCAAGGAGAATCCGTCGTGGCTGCCGCCGGCGGAACAGGCAGACCGGCCCAGCGGGCCAGATCCTGGCGCGACGGATAGCGACCTGCGAGCGCCAGCTGGCCATCGACCAGCGTCACCGGCAGCACGGTCTGGCCAGCGGATTGCAGAAGGTTCTTGATGGTGTCGTTGGAGGCAAAGGCCAGCGGCTGCTGCGACAGGTTGAATCGCTCGATCTGCGCGCCCTTTTGCCTGGCCCAGTCCACATCGGCCGCGAATGTCACCAGGTTCTGGTCCACCGCGATGCCGCAAACGCCCGTGCTGCAGCACATGGCCGGATCGAAAATCTGGATGCTTTTCATGCTTGAACTCCTTGATGTGCATGCGCGCTGACGCGGCCCCGACTAGCCAGGCAACGTGGGATCGAGCATGCGCGCTGCAGCGATCACGCCTGCGCGCACCAGCAGTTCCTCCGGAATCACTTCATAACTGCGGCCGCCAACCTCCACGGTACGGCAATCCTTGTCACCGCATTCATTGCAGCAACGGCTGCTGCCGGTCTGTCCACCCAGCCAGTGCTCGATTGTCTGTCCTCCGATCAGGATCTGGTTTGACAGCAGCGGGTTGGCAACGAACGTGGACTGGTCGATTTCCCTGACTTCAAGTTCCGGTGAAATGCCCAGCGGCTCCAGCGCCTGTCGCAATTTGCGGACAGCCTGCTGCACTTCTTCGCCGGTGTCGTGGCAACGCGGGCAGGTGGTGCCCTGACCGCTCACCAGTCGCTGCCAGAGGATGGCAAGGGTTTTCATCTGAATTCCTGTCGTTGTCTCTTCAATATCCACAGCAGGCTGCGGCTGACCAACGTGCGTCGCGGCAGTGCAGCCGTGGATTTCATTACATATTTTGCGCCTGTTTTTCAATTTTCGACGAACTATCCGAGGGACGCAGACCCTTCGCGAAAAGCGGGGAGCCGGCGTACGAAAGCGCCGTTCCGGTTCCGTACGCCGCCGGGCAACCACGGAAGTTCTTTTCCCGCAGCGGGCTGAACTTGCGTTACTCGTTCCGCTGATGCACACTCATGGCCTTGCATGTGCTTTCCGGGGTGCAAACCGGGATCCATTTGCGAAGTGGCCGCCTGAAATCCCGCAAAATTGCGAGGGTTTGCCAAGAGGGGCATCAACCCCTTTGTCTGCGCCAAAATAAAAAAGACCCCGCGCTTGCCCAGGCTCTGCGGGGTTTTGTTTTTTGATCTGGATGCCCCGGGCATGCCAGGTCCGAACCGAACAGAAAATGAAATGAATACTCAAGCGAAGCAACGCCGCACGCACTTCAGCGAAGTGGAAATCGGCCAGAAGTTTTTCGATCTGATCAGCGCGGAATACTTCGTCAAGCAATCGGACACCACCGCCGTTATGGTGACGGGGATTGGCGATGGCAAGACAGCCGACGAATTCGAGCCTGACGATGTCGTCAGGGTTGAAGAGTAAGTACGGACGATCACCCTCGTCGCGCACGCAAGGCTCCCTGTCCGGGAGCCTTTTTCATTTGGATGCCAGGAAAGACCAGGGCTCTCCGGCGGGGACGGCACTTCGTGAGTGCATCCGGTTGCGCCGCATGTCGCATGCGGCATGGTGTTCGCCGCTACGCGACTGTCAGTCTGCGTGGATAGTTCGCTGAAAAATAGCTGTTTCAGTTATGCTGCGAATATCCCTTCCTTCAGCGCCACACGGGGGAAGCGGGCAGAGAAAAACACCAACAACGACCAGAGACAGTCCTGCCACGGGAGGCCACTCATGCAGCCGGATCAGCGTGACCATATCGATAGAGTGTTGAGGTTCGTCGAGCGCGGCAGCGGCCTTCCTGCCGTGTCCGGCAACGATGCCATGATCCGTGAATCCTGGCTGCGCTGCGTGCGCGAGCATCGGCTCGACCCGTCGCGCATGCAGGACGCGGTGATCCTGCCGGCGCGACTCGTGCGGGAGCATCAGGAACAGATGGACGAGTTCCTGCAGATCGCGCGCCACGGCCTCGAGAACCTCTACCATCAGGTGGGCGGACTCGGCTATGTGGTGCTGCTGACGGACGCCAAGGGCGTCACCGTCGATTTCATCGGCGACCTCAGGATCGACACCAGCCTGCGCAAGGCCGGCTTGTATCTTGGCGCCGACTGGAGCGAGCAGCATGCCGGCACCTGTGGCGTCGGCACTTGCCTCAGCACCGGGCAGGCACTGACCGTGCACCTCGGAGAGCATTTCGACGCGACCCACATTCCGCTGACCTGTACCTCCAGCCCGGTCTATGACTCGCAGGGAGAGGTGTTCGCCGTACTCGACATCAGCGCGCTGTCATCGCCTAAGCCGAAGGACGGCCAGGCGCTGGCGCTGCAGCTCGTCAAGCTGTTCGCACGACAGATCGAGGATGCGGCCTTCCTGAACCGGCATCGCCGGCAGTGGGTGCTGCGGCTGGCGTCGGCGCCGCAGTTCCTCGACGTGAATCCTGAGATGC
>CAYZXP010000197.1:0-4389 GCA_964482415.1 uncultured Bifidobacterium sp.
AGCTCATACTCGCCCAGCTGCGCGTTCATGTAAGGATCGTCGAAGATGCCGACCACGGTGCTGGTGTCGCCATCCTGCCGATGCACGGTCGCTTCGATCGCGAAGTCATCCACCGACACGAAGATGTTCAGATCGTCCCAGGCCGGCGTCGGCATCACTTGCCTTTCTTGCCTTTGCTGCCCTTGGCAGGCTGGTCATCAGCAGCATTCTGTTCCGGCTCGGACTGCTGTTCCTGATCTGCTTGTTCGGGCGCATCAGACTCAGTGGCGAGTGTCGCTTTGCCACGATGCAGAAGGTCTTTCGCATCGCCCTCACTTACCTCGACGATGTCGCCAGCCTTGGCGATTTGACCGCCGACCATGAAGGCCGACGAGACTTGGAGAAACACGGATTTGGTCATTGTTTGGTCCTCGTGGAAAAAGGGCCGCCAATCGGCGGCCCGGTCAGGGAATCAGCCCTCGATTAAGCGGGCTTGCGGCCCACGCAGAACGACTCGGTGCGGCGCAGCGCGAAGTCAACGTCCTGGAACACCACCACGCGCAGACGGCCTTTCTTGCTGCCGCTGTACGGATCGACGGTCAGGTCAAGGCCGCCCCACATGCCGATCAGCAGATCAGCGAAGTTGCCCATGACAACGTCGCCAGCAGCGATCTGGTTCGTGATCTCGCTGCGATAGCCGTTGACCGTGTTACCAGCCTCCCACAGAGTCATGCCAGTGCCCGAGAATTTCTCGGTGGTTTTTGCATGGCCACGGAAAGCCGCGTTGCCAACATAGGCCATCGACTGCACTGCCGCGTTGTCCAGCGCGATCGCCGTTTCCATCGCCACCAGTTCAGCAAAGGTCGGCTGGGTATTCGTGAAGTTGACGGCATTAATGCCGGTGTACTTCGTGACACCCTTCGGCTGGTGATCGCTGCCGGTACCGTAGTAACCAGCCGTGTCGATCGTCAGCGCAAGCGCGGTTGCGAGATCGGCACGAATCATCGCTTCCACGTCCATCGACGATTGCATCATGAGGCGGCGAGTGATTTCCGAAAATGCAGCGACGGTCTTGGGCGACATGGAAATCTGACCCAGCTCCAGGCTGCTTTCGGTGGAGTCGGCATCTTCACCCAGCCAGTAGCCCTGCGCAGCAGCTACTTGCTTCGGGATGTCGATGTTGCCGACCAGGCCGCCAACGACGGTGCCAAGCTGCATGATCGTCGCGCGATTGCGCAGAATATCGATGAAGCTCGATGCCAGCAGGTTGGTGGCGATCAGGTTTCCGCCAGTATCGCCGGCAGCAGTGCCGGTGGTGCTGGTATTCAGCGCACGGGTCAGCACGTCAGTAGGGATCACGAACTTGTCGGATTCCTTGCCACGCTTGGCCGAGGCAGCACGGCTTGCCTCGAATTCAAAGGCAGCAGCGCGTTGCGCGGATTGGTCCGTCGGCTCGGCCAGTGCACGAATGACCTTCATGAAGCTGAAGTTGCGCGCTTCCTTGTCGGTCAGGCCGATGTCTGCATCTTTCATCTGCTCGGTAAGTGGGCGCTGCACTTTTGCGTTCACATGATCGAGCAGCGAGCGCTGAAAATCGGCAACGGCGAGGCCGTCTTTCACGGCATCGCGTGCCAGATCGGCAGCGCCGAATTTCTCGCCCATTTCGAGGATCGAGCGGGTTCGTGCGCGCTCGGCCTCAGCAGCTTTGTGGCTGTTGTCAACGGCAGGCGCAACCGGAGCTGCGACGTTCATTTCTTGGAGTTCAGGCATTTCGATAGTCCTTTCAAAGGCAATAATCTTTTGGCCATCGAGACCGCGCCCAATGCCCACGCTGATGTCAGCAGGGACAGCGACGATTGAAATCTCGAACGGCTCCCATGAAGTAATGGTCCAAATATCCACGCCATCACGCTCTTCGGTCAGCTTGGCATCGTGGATCATGTAGCCCACCGAAACGTGCTTTCGGATTCCGTCTTGGACGTCTCGAAAGATTTCCTCGGCAAGCTCGCTTCGCCCGAAGCGAACAACAGCCCGCCCCCGGCGGTCTGTGTCGATGGAAACCGATTCAATGACTCCGATCTGTTCACCTGTATCGTGATTTAGCAGCAGCGGCGCGCCGCCATTCAAGCGGTTCAAAACCACCGCGCCCGGAGAATGGTCTAGCACCTCCAGTCCCCACCAGCGTTGAACCTCGGTCTCGGACGAGAACGCGAGTTCGACGGTGCGATCGTCTGCATTGATCTCTCGGACTTCGGCCTGGCGGAATGCACGGCTGTCCTTCTTGATCTCCTGCAGGCGTTGTTCGGTGTTCTTCATCACCTACCCCAATAACTTTCCATGCTGCTAGTTTGCGCAGCCGATCTGGCGCTTTCCTCTGGTGGTTTTTCCGTCACTCAGCTGCGGCAGCTTGCTCGGCCTGAAGTGTTGGCTGCAGATTCTTGTCGAGAATCGCCGCCTTGATGAACTCGTTCGGTATGCCGGCCGCTTGCATCTCGGCGATGTCAGCAGCAATCTCTCGCCACACATCAGACGGATCGCGCCCGCTCTCGCGAATGATCTGTCCCGGCGACAGCAGCAGCTGGTTCTTTGCGGCGATCGCCGCGTCCACGTCGGCGCGCGGGTCAATCCATGCCCAGCGGCGCGCCTGCCACGACACGACTGCGTAACGGTCGATGCGCTCAGGCTTAAGCGCCCTGCCCTTGACGGCAATGTGACCGCCCAGCAACGCGCGCGGTAGCCAGGCCTCGAACACCGGCTGGATCAGCGACTCGATCAGCCATTCCTGCATTTCCTTCCAGTGCTCACGCTCATCGAGCGTGCCCTGGCGAATGCTGGAGAAGTTCACGCCTTCAAGGTCGCTGGCGAGGTTGTTGTACAAGACGCCAAAGCCGGCGGCAATCCCACGCAGCATCGCTTTGTTGAAGGTCGCGAACTCGTTCGACGGGAATTGTGGGTCCCACTTACTCAGCTCAGCGCCTTCCGGGAGCACCGGGAATTCGCCAGGCTCGGCGTTCATCTCAAAATTGAGCTGCTCGTCCTCGTCAAACTCCGGACCGCGCCCTTCCTTCCATTGGATGATGCCCATCTTCGACGCGCCGATGCGCGCGTTGACTACGGCAGCATTCTCGAAGCCGGCCAGCTGTTTCAGCCGGAACAGGCCGGTCGCCATCCACGGCAGTCCGCGTTTCTGGCCAACCATCTCAGGCAAGAATCCGTGGATGATTTCCTCTGCCGGGATGCGGTGGTAGTGCTGGCCCGCGTAGCTGTAGTTGTAGAAGGAGTCTGATTCTTTGGTGACCGTGAAGTGGTACGCGATCGGTCGGCCGTACGAATTGAATTCGATGCCCGCGCGGATGAAACGGCCGTCCGGCAGGTCATACTGATCAAATTGCGGATGACAGCGCTGCGGGTCAAGCACCTGGAGCGCGAAACCGAACGGGCCAGCGTCAGCGCCGTAGATCTTGCGCAGCATGAATTCGCCGTCCTTGACCGCAGACACCACGGCCGAGGCCTGGAGCTGCCGCCAGGACTGCCGTCCTGCCACATCGCAGCTGTCGCGGTGGCTCCACTTTTCCCACGCAGCCTCGATCGCTTGATTGGCAAGCGTGTCGAGCTTGCCTGATTCGTCGCGGCTCTGCGCCTGCAGCGTCACGCCCTTCGGGCCGACGATGTTCTGCCGGCACATGCGGATGAACGCCTTCGCATAGTCGTTGTTGACTGCCTGCTCGCGCGAGCGCGCGACCAGAATGCGCTGGTGCTGGCGGATCAGCCATTCTGCGGTCACAGGATGTGAAATCCAGTCGCCGGTAAGCCGGTCTTGCTTGGCACCGTCGAACATGCGCATCATTGCACGCACAGGCACGCCCTTGGGCTTGGAATGCCCACGCTCCGTAGGCTTTCGTTTTAGGAAGTCAAAAAGAGCCACTTATCGGAACCTCACGCGGACAGCTTGATCGAACAGGCCGCCCTTGGCGGCGGCTTTCATCCGACGCAGTTCGGAGCGGTATCGGTCGCGCAGCACCAGAAGCTCGGAAAGCGGCGTGCGCCACAGTTCGCGGTTGTTAATCTTGTATTTCTCTTGGTCTTGCGTCGCGCGCCGCTCGAGCACGGCCTCGATCGCATCGAGCACGCGCTGAACATGGTTGCGGCCGTCGTGCGTCGCGCTGATGCTGGCCAGGTCAGGCTTGATCGTGATCTGGCCGGCCTCGACCTCGACCACCGTCGTGCCATCGGTCGCGCGCACGCTGTACCAGTAGTCACCAGGCGACCATTCGCCTGTCTCGCTGGCCGCGACCAGGAAACGGTGCGATACGTCAGCCGGCTCGGATGTCAGATTGATTTGCGAAGGGCCGCGCAACACGGCCGAAAGGGTCCACGCTGGCGCGGGATACGCGGTCTGCGTTGTCGTTC
>CAYZXP010000198.1:0-4371 GCA_964482415.1 uncultured Bifidobacterium sp.
CGTCATCCCGGCGCAGGCCGGGATCCAGCGTCGTGTACCCATGAATGACGCCAAGGTTCCGGAGACGATAAGTCCCGGCTTCCGCCGGGAAGACGCTATCGGAAATCGACCGCTACCCCATCATCAAACCAGCACGACATCCGCCTGATCCAGCGTATTCACACCCACCAGATGCGCGATCAGCTCATCCGACTTCACGTCCAGCTTGCCGTTGCCGTTCGTGTCCAGATACACACCCAGCCCGCTGCTGCCATTGATCGACAGCGCGCCCGTTACATAGACGCGACCGCCCGCCATCTGCAGGTCGTCCGTGCCCGCAGTAAAGTCGGTAATCCGCGCATAGTCGGTCGTGCCGGGTTTGCGCGACGAGCCGTCGTCATAGAACACGCGGTTCGCCGAACCGAGCACGAACAAGTCGCTGCCGGCATTGCCGGTCAGCGTATCGATGCTGTTGCGGCCATATTGCGAACTGGAGGACGGCACGCCGCTGAGCGTGTCGCCTGTCGCCGTACCGGCCAGCGAATCGCTGCCGTCGGTGCCGTAAATGATCGTCGAGGGCGCGGTCGTGGCCGTGTTGATCGTGAAGTTGGCCGAGGTACCGCCTGCGCCCGCGTTGCCACCGACGTCGGTATAGCTGCCAGCCAGCACGCTGATGGTGTTCAAGGAAGATTGCACGTTCGCGTTCGGCGTATAGCTTGCCGTCCAGTTGCGGCCGTCGCTGCTGGCGAGGTTGGTGATCGTGCCGTTTTGCGCGACCACGTCAACCGTGTCGAAGCCCGGTGCCATCTCCGAGAAGGTGAACGTGACGTTCGCGCTCTCGCCGCCAGTCAGCTGAGTGTCTGACAACGTGATGGCGACCGTCGGCGCCTTGGTGTCAACAGCGATTGCGTTCGAGACGAAAGCCTGCCCTGAACGCGCACCGTCGAGACTGGTGTAGCTGTCCGCCGCCACCGACAGCTTGACGCCCTGACCTTCGACGCCGGACAGCGGGGTCAGCGTCGACGTCCAGGTCAGATTGTCGGTCGTGGTGAATTCGCCGAGCGTGCCGACCGGCAGCGACAGGCTGACATCGGCCTTCGAAAAGCCCGTGACCGCTTCGCTGAAGGTCAGCTTGACGATTGCGGTCTCGCCGATCTTCAGCGAGGTATCGGAGATCGACGAGCCAACGACCGACGGAGCAGCCGCGGTGTTCGTCAGCACCGAACCCAGCTTGCCGATGTCCAGCCAGCCGTCCCAGGCCAGCTTGTCGGCGAGGTCGGCCTTGTAGGTCACGCACTGCATCAGGATGTCGAGGCATTGCTGCGGCGTCGCGTTCGGCAGCGCCGACGAAATCAGCGCCAGCGCGCCCATCACGTGCGGCGTGGCCATCGACGTGCCGCTCAGGCTGCCGTAGGTGCCATTCGGCAGCGTGGACACGATGGCCGAACCCGGGGCGGCGAGGTCGACCGTGGTATTGCCGTAATTGGAGAACGACGACAGCGCGCCGGCCGACGTCATTGACGCCACTGCGACCACGGCGTCCCAGCCGAGCGTGGCTTGCGTGCTGTAGTTCGACGGATAGCTGGCGACCGTGTCGTTGTTGTCGCCGACGCTGTCCGAGCCGCCGTTGCCGGCCGCCGCGACAAACAGGTTGCCGGCCGCGCCGGTACGCGTGATTGCGTCGAGCATCGACTGGCTGAAGCTGCCGCCGCCCCACGAGTTGTTGGTGCCGACGAAATCGCTGGCCGCCGGCGCCGACTTCGACATGTTGGTGTAGTAGTCAAGCGCCTTCAGCACGTCCGCCGTGGTGCCGCTGCCGGTGGACGACAGGAATTTCAGGCCCATCATCTGGGTCGACCAGTTGACGCCGGCGACGCCGGTGCCATTGCCGCCGACGCCGCCGATCGTGCCGGCGACGTGTGTGCCGTGGCGGTTGTCGTCCAGCGGATCATTGTCATTGTTGATGAAGTCCCAGCCGACCAGGTCGTCGCGGTAAGTATTGCCGTCGTTGTCGACGCCGTCTTCCCAGCGCGTGTCGTTCAGCAGGTCGCCGGCGTCGATGTAGCCGTTCGCGTTCACGTCAGTGACCCAGGACTTGTTCACCGTCTGGTTCAGGTCGCGGAAGGTGATCAGGCCATCGCTGTCGGTATCGGTCAGCGCGCTGCGCAGCGACGTCGGGATTTCGGCCTGGTTCAGCCAGATGTTCAGGTAGAGATCCTGGTGGGTGTAGTCAATGCCCGAATCGACCACGCCGACCACGGTCTTCGTGCTGCCGGTATAGCCGTCAGCCCAGGCTTCGTCAGCGCCGGTGCCATATGCGCTGCCGGTGGTGTTGCCGTGCATGCCCCACAGGCCGCTGGTGTATTGCGGGTCATTGCTGGTGGCCTGCGAGTTGAGCAGGTAATTCGATTCGGCAAACTTCACGCCCGGCTGGTGCGACAGCATCTCGATCGCCTTGTCGATACCGGTATTGCCGGTCAGCTGAACGCGCAGCAGCTGCGCGCCGCCCTCGCCCTGACCATCGGTCCACAGCACTTCGACCGACTTGCCGCTGATGGCCGCAAGCGCCCGGGCCCGGCCTTCGGCGCCGGCGCCTTCATTGAACTGCACCAGCAGTTCGTTCGAGGCGCGTTCTGGCCCCTGGGGGATCACGGGAAGAGTCGGCACAGAGCCGGTTGAGGTTTCAGAAAATGTTGCGGGAGCAGCGACGGTATCGACGGGGGATTTTGCGAGATTCTTTTTGAGGCTCATGTTCGGGTCGCTGGCGGATAGCCAGCTAAAAAAGCTGGGGGATCAAAGTAAGAGCCCGGGGCTTAACGCGAACGCCTGTCTTTGGCGAAATCGGGCACGAAACCGCAAAAAGTTTTTTTGCGTAAAGAGATTCTGCTAGAAAACATTCAGATGGGAAATATTCTTTTATTAATTTAGGGCAACTATTATTGAAAAATGAGTGTCTGACAAAATTCCCTCGAGGAAACAACGGATCAACGCGTCGGAGAAACACCTGCGAATCCAGCCCATTCGGTCCGTGATAAATTCAATAAATATGCGCATCGCTGGGTCCGCGAATGGCGAGATTTTCTGGTGGCTTTCTCCGGCATTTTTCAGCGCGGCCGCACGGGGGATGCCCGCGCCCTTCCATCAGGCGCTTCCGCGATAAACCGCAATCACTTCAACGAAAAGACAAGGAGCGCTGCATGTGGCTCATCACGCCAACGGGCTTTTACAGCATCGTCGAAAAGCCCGAAGACAAAGCTGGGAACACGCTGACTGTGCGAGCGCGTATCCGCGCCGACCTGGAATCGCTGCGCGAACATTTTTTGCCGGGCATGGGTGAAATCATCGAGAGCAAAAGCACGGATTACCGCTTTCGTGCCGTTGCGCCTCGCGCGGAAGTGGCGAGCGCGATGGCGAAATTGATCGAGGGGCTCAGCTATTCGAATTTCAAGAATGAGGTAGCCAAGCAACAGGGATACACGAGGGCACATCTTTACCACGACGTCTGGGACGTGCTGTACCGTCTGCAAGCCAAGCCGGAAAAATATGCCGTAGTGCCGCCGGCTGCAAAATCGGCGGCGCCGACAATGCATCCGAGAGAAGACGAGAACGGCAATCCGGTCGTCATCAAAAAGCCGAGCCAGCCGAGCGGCATGAATGCGTGGAGCGATCCGGCGGCAATCGCGTGTGTCGTTCCTGACGGTCCGATGCCGGCGGCCATTAACGGATTGTCCGTGCAGCCGTGGACGCAAGTACCCGCGACAAAGGCGGCATGGGAAGCGCTGGCTGCGAAAGAAAACCTCCCTGAACCCGAATTCAAAGTACCCGCCGGGTACAAGAAGGCGGCCGGCGCCGTGATACGCGAACCCGACGGCCGCATCTGGATCGTCGCGCCCACCAACGGATTTGCCGGCTATCAGGCCACCTTCCCGAAAGGCACCATGAACGGACTGTCCGCACAGGCGGCTGCACTGGTGGAAGTCTGGGAAGAATCAGGTTTGCAGGTGCGTTTGATAAAGCATTTGGTGGATGTAAAACGCAGCCAGAGCTACACGCGCTATTACCTCGCTGAACGGGTCGGCGGCAATCCGGCGGACATGGGGTGGGAATCGCAGGCGGTGATGCTGGTGCCGGCAAACAAACTGACTGAAGTGCTGAACAGCCCGAATGATTTGCCGATTGTCGATGCGCTGAGCAAGGCGAGATAGCGTGAACTCAGAGTCGTCCGATACCCGCTAACAAAGCGCGTATATCGAAGACCTGATTTACAACCTTCCTGTACGTTCACACGACTACAATTGCCCCGCGCCGTTTGTCTCTAATCCGTCAGGGTGATTTGACTGCCCTCTCCTGCCGTCCTAGATTGCACGCTTCATCACGGGTGTGATGAACGAG
>CAYZXP010000199.1:0-4331 GCA_964482415.1 uncultured Bifidobacterium sp.
TCGCGAGGTGCTGCTGCGCCTGCGCGCCGACAACGGCGACCTGCTGGAGCCGGCGGTGTTCATGCCGATGGCCGAGCGCTATCGGCTGATGGTGCGGATCGATGAATGGGTGGTCAGCAAACTGTTCGCGCAGCTTGCGCCCGACGCGGAACGGCTGGCGGTGACGCACCGGTTTTCGGTGAACCTGTCGGGCGCGTCAATCAGCGAGCCTGCCTTCCTCGAATTCCTGCTGGCGGCCTTCGAGCGCCACCGCGTGCCCGGCTCGCTGGTGTCGTTCGAGATCGCCGAGGCAGTGGCGGTGGCCAATGTCGCGCAGGCGGTGAATTTCATTGAGCGGCTGGCCGCGATCGGCAGCAGCGTTGCGCTCGACGATTTCGGCAGCGGCCTGAGTTCGCTCGACTACCTGCGCGTACTGCCGGTCAGGGGGGTAAAGATCGACGGCAGCCTGATTGCACGCCTTGCGTCCGACCCCATCGCCCGCGTGATGGTCGATGCGATCCGGCGCGTCTGCGCGGAGTTCGGGCTGGAGACCATCGGCGAGTGCGTCGAGAACGAAGCGGCGCTGCAGGCGCTGCGCGAGCTGGGCGTCGATTATGTGCAGGGCCATGTGCTGCACCGGCCCGAGCCGCTGGTCCGGCCCGGCTGAACGGCGCACCAGCGGGGCATCAAGCGGCCTCAAGAGGCGCCTGCCCTGAACAGGCGCACCGCGTTCGCGGCCGGCGGCACCGTTACCTGCAGTCCCTGGAAAACGATGCGCAGCCGCGGCAGGTGTTCCGAGCGCAGCAGGTAGGGTGGCTTGCCTTCCACGATGGCAGTGACGCCGGGCCTGAGCGTCAGCCGGGTCGGCGTGTGGTCTGCATCGATCACGCAGACGTCGGCCTCGGCGGGGCTGCTCAGGAAGAGGCGCGAGTCGCGCCGTTTTGCGCGATCGGGCGCCCAGCGTTCCGCATGATCATCTTCCGATGTTTCCCGGCAGTCGGCCGGCGTCGTGGCGGTCGCCCCCGCGTCGATGAGCGGTTCAGCCGCTTCGGGTGTGCGGCGCGTCTCAGGCGCCAGCGCAAGCGCAGCCGGCGCAGGCGCGGTCGTCGGCACGGACAAGAGCGCCTCCAGTTGCTGCAGCATCGCCTGCGACACCGACAGCGCGATCACGGCGCACAGCAGCACCGCGGCGGGCATGGCCATGCGTCGCCACGGGCTCCGTACGGCATCGGCGTTGTCAGGCGCGTCATGGCCGGTCGACAGCAGCGGGGTGCCTGCATCGGCGGCATCGCGCTCGTCGTCCTCGGCCGGCTCCGGCAGGTCCGGCAGGTCCGGCAGGGCAATGCCAAAGGTGAGCGCGTATTTGCGCGTGGCCAGCCACTTGTGGCCGGGGCTGTAGAACGCGTCCGATCCGCCATTTTCGATCTGCTCGACCTGGTCGCACGACAGCGCCACCCGTCGTGCCGCCTCGGCGACCGACAGCCTGCGCTCCTCGCGCGCGCGCCGAAGCAGCGTTCCCTGCGCGGCCGCGTCCTTCCCGGCGCCGGTTTTGTCGGGCGCTCTCACAAGTGCTGCCCGTTTCTCCGATAGCTGCCGTCGCACCGGGCACGCGCGGCACCGCAGCACAACGGCCGGCAAGGCTCGTCCTGTCTGAAAGCGGGCACGCGATTCGCTGCGACGGAGTTCGATGCCTGCTGCATGAGGACGCTCCGTTTATTCTATTTATTCGATGCGCCGGGTCACCTTTTGGCCGCGATTGCCCGGTCGCGCGGCAAAGATAGCGGCTCGCATCAACGGTGGGTATTGCACGCCGGGGCAAGCGCCGCCGCCTCATGGTTATGAATAATGAAACTCCGGTGGTGGGCAAAGACGTTGCTCCTTGGAAATTGTTTCGTTACCATCGACGCGCAGTCCGCTCGGAGCGGAGAGGGATTTCCGCCTGCACGACTGGTCGGTCTGCGAGGCTCATCCGGCATTTCAATTCCATTCAGGAGAACAAAATGCATCTGAAAAAATTCCTGCTGTTTGCTGCGTTGTCGCTGGCCAGCGTGACCGCTTCGGCGGTTGATGCGGTCACCGCCTGCCCGAAGAACTTCCATGTGCTGACTGAGGACGACAAGGCGCGCGTGCTCCACTTCATCCAGAAAAAAGGCGAAAGCTGCCCCATGCACAGCCATCCGCATGTCGCGGTCTATGTGCTGAAGGTGGGCAAGCCGCTCAGCTACAAAATGCCCGACGGCTCCGTGAAGGAATCGCCGCCGCTGAAGAAGGGCGACGCGGTGCTGCGTCCGCCGACCGAGCATGAACACCTGCCCGCGAAGGGCGAGGTGGAAGCGATCATCGTAGAATTCAAGAAGTAATTGCTTCGTCCGGGCGGCGGCGTGCCGCCGCCCGCGCATCGGCGTGGCACGGGCTTGCTGCCCGGCGGCGCGCCGCTCCGGCCGTCCTGCGCAGGGCCGGGACGAGCGTTTTCACATCGCTTCCGCAGGAGACCCGATGACGTGGTTCAGGCAACTCTTCGGCTTTGCCGAGCAAGACTATGTACAGACGCAACGGCGCTTCCGCGCGGAAGGCGGCAAGTTGCATGCCGACGCCGATCCGCCGCGCAGCTTCCACGTCGGCACGCTCGACATGCCCAGCCTTGCCGAGCTGCGCGCGCAGGCGGGGGCGCCCGACGTGCGCGCCGCCGCCCGTCTCGCTGTCGACACGGTGCGCGCCGACGCGCATCAGCTGCATGCATGGCCGGAAGCGCATGGCGCGCTGATCCAGGTAGCGAGCCAGTTCAACCTGCTGGAGATGCCGGGACCCGGCGTCACGCCGGAGGACGGCATCACGGCCTACCAGCACGACCGCACGCAGGGGCCCGCCTGCGCGATGGCCTGCGCGCCGGCAACCGTCTACCGCAATTACCTTGTCAGCGTCGACGGCGCTGTCGGACAGACCGCGGCGCGGCAGATCAACACGCTCGCCGACCTCGACCGCGCGATCGGCATTCCGGGCATACGCATGCAGAATGGCTATGCGATGCTCGACGCCGGCACGGTGCAGGCGATCGGACGGCACATCGGCGCGCTCGACGAGCCCGGCCGCGACCGCCTGCGCGCCTGCCTGCGCATCGGCCTGCACAGCGACACCGAAGTCACGGCGCACGGCGCGCCGCCGCAGCAGCGCGTCACGCAGGCTTTCTGCTCGGCGCTGCCGGTCGCGTACAACCGCGCGCCGCGTGAGCACTGGGCGCCGTTCGCTTCGCTGGTGCTTGAGGCGACTTATGAGGCGACCCTGCTGGCAGCCGTGCTCAACCAGCGCCGCACCGGCAATCCGCGCGCTTACCTGACCCTGGTCGGTGGCGGCGCATTTGGCAACGAGAGCGGATGGATTCACCAGGCGCTGCGGCGCGCGCTGCTGCGCGTGCGCAGCCATCCGCTGGAGGTTGTCGTGGTCTGCTACCGCGACGTGCCGGCGGAACTGCGCGAGCTGATTGCCGCGGTGCGCGGCGGCGGCTGAGCGCGACGCGACGGCCTCAGTCCGGCAGCGCCGGCATCCGCGGTCTTGCGGATGCCCTTGTCTGACTGGCATGCATAGCGCGGTCGCCGGGATATCGGCCGAATCCCCCCGCAGCTTCGGCGATGGCGGCCGCAGGCCGCCGACTATCCTCATCATTTTTCAATGAATTTTGCCCCATCGGCCAGCGCCTCCGCTCCCGCGGATGGCGACGCGCTGCTTCCGATCAGCGTTGTCGAAGCGTCCACCGGCATTGCCAAGGAAACCCTGCGCGCCTGGGAGCGCCGCTACGGCTTCCCGATGCCCGTGCGTGACGCGGCCGGCGAGCGGCTCTACAGTGCGCAGCAGCTCGGACAGTTGCGCGATGCGAAACGCCTGATTGACCGCGGCGCGCGTCCCGGCCAGATTTTCGTCAACGGCGCGATCGACGACAGCGGAGCGCATTCGCTGCGTTCGGTCGCTTCGCGCGGCCTCGATCGTTTTGCCTAAGAGCCGTGGCCGGCGGCTGTTCTTTGACCCGCAGCTCTAACCGATGCTGCAGCTTCACCATGCATGGCGCGAAGTGGCGCTCGAGCTGGATGCGCGCGACGGTTCGACGCTGCCGCTGATCGCCAGCGCGGCGCGTTGCGAAAACCAGCCCGCTGACGGCCGGCTGCAGGTACTGGTCACGATGTTCCGTGCCACCGAGCGGCGCCGCTACGAACAGGAGCTGCTGCGTGCGCGCAAGCAGGCCGAAGAAAGTGCGCTGGCGCTGTTTGACGAAAAGGAGCGTGCACGCGTGACGCTGGAGTCCGTCGGCCAAGGCGCGCGGGCGCAACCAGGTGCAGGTGTTCCGGCGCGATAACCTGCAG
>CAYZXP010000200.1:0-4241 GCA_964482415.1 uncultured Bifidobacterium sp.
TCACGGCGTCTTCCTGCACGTTCGAGAACAGCGAAATCTTCGCGCGCTCGTCGTCAGGGATGCGGCGGTCGGCGCGGCACAGCAGCGCGTCCGGCGAAATGCCGATCTCGCGCAGCTTCTGCACGCTGTGCTGGGTCGGCTTGGTCTTCAGTTCGCCGGCCGACTGCAGGTAAGGCACCAGCGTCAGGTGCACGAAGGCCGCGCTGTTGCGGCCGGCGCGCAGCGACAGCTGACGCGCCGCTTCCAGGAAGGGCAGCGACTCGATGTCGCCGACGGTGCCGCCGATCTCGACGATCGCGACTTCGTAGCCTTCGGCGCCGCGGCGGATGAAGTCCTGGATCTCGTTGGTGATGTGCGGGATCACCTGCACGGTCTTGCCGAGGTACTCACCGCGGCGTTCCTTGCGGATCACGGATTCATAGATCTGGCCGGTGGTGAAGTTGTTCACCTTCTTCATCTTCGCAGTGATGAAGCGCTCGTAATGCCCGAGGTCGAGGTCGGTCTCGGCGCCGTCATCGGTGACGAACACCTCGCCGTGCTGGAACGGGCTCATCGTTCCGGGATCGACGTTAATATAGGGATCGAGCTTGAGAAGGGTGACTTTGAGGCCGCGCGATTCGAGGATCGCGGCCAGGGACGCTGCCGCGATTCCCTTGCCAAGGGACGACACGACGCCGCCAGTGACGAATACAAACTTGGTCATTGCAGGATGTGCCGCAGGGCACTAGCGTGAAATTCGAATTATACCGCAAAGATCCCGCGCCCCCCGCCCTTCCCCGCCCGCTCAGGGTGAATAACTGATTGACAGTCTTGCAAATTCCTGCCGGCCGCTGCTGTCCGGCAGCCCGCGAATCTCGCTGCCGCGCACGACCACCGACGCCCGCACCGCCCACGCGCCCGACTGCCACTGCACGCCCGCCTCGAGTTCGCGGGTGACCCGCTTCGGCGCGACTTCATGCGCCTCGTCGCCGGAAAACAGACCGCCCTGCAGCGTTGCGTCATGGGCGACCGCGCGCAGGCCGCCGCGCAGGAAGCCGTAAATCCGACTGCCGTCCGCGATCGGCCGGGTCGCACCGGCGCGCAGCGTCAGGTCACCGGCCAGGTCGGTGAAGATATTGCCAACGCGCGCGACCAGCCCGGCGCGCAGGTCGAAGGCGCGGCCCATCGGGATCAGCGGGCCGCGGCCACCAAGCTGCGCGACCACGCCCCATTCATTCGACAGTTGCGCGTCCCATCCCTGCGGCTGCCGCTGGCTCAGCGCGCGGTGCAGGAATTTCTGCGTCTGCCGTCCACCCGCGCACGGACCGAGACAGCCGAGGTCGAGACCGAACACCAGTTCGCTGCCGTCGGCGCGCTCGATCCGGTAATAGGCGCCGCCATACAGCCAGCCCGCATACGGGTGGTCAAGCGGCCCGAGCTGCGCCGGCTGCAGCTGCGTGTTTTTCGGCGTATAGAGCTGCTGGCCGAAGCGCCAGCCCGCCGAGCGCCAGCCGTCGCCGTCACGCAGCCGGTAATTGCCGCTCACGCGCAGGCCGCTGGTATACAAGCCGTCGGCGCGGTTCAGCAGCAGCGAATCATTGTCGATATCGAGCGTCCACGTGGGCCGGCCGCGGGCGAACAGTTCGCTCAGTCCGGCGTCTGCCGCACAGGCAGGCGGCACCAGCGCGGCAATGGCCAGCAGCAGGAAGACAGGAAAAGCGCGCATCGACAGGCCCGGCAAGGAAACCCGGCGGATGCTGCCATGCGCATCGCTCAGTCCGGTCGATCATTCGCAAAAGACATTCGCGCATCGCCGCAATGCCGGCTCGACCAGTAGCGGGCGGTAGCGCAGGCGGCCTCGATGTCCAGTGTGCGCCCGTCCAGCCTCAACGCCACCGCGCCGGCGCTGTCGCTGCGCAAGACGCGGATGCCGCGTTCATCGTAGCGCGCGACCACTTCCGCCTTCGGATGCCGGTAGCGATTGCGATAGCCGACCTGAAACAGCGCGACACGCGGCGACACGGCGTCAAGAAAAGCCGGCGTCGACGAGGTACCGCTGCCGTGATGCGGCGCCAGCAGCACGTCAGCGCGCAGCCGCTCGGCCGCCCGCGCAAGCAGTGCCCGCTCCTGAGGCGCCTCGATGTCACCGGCCAGCAGTACGGACTGCGCGCCGACCGTGATTTTCAGCGTGCAGCTGCGCGCATTCGGCCGCGCCTGTGCATCATCGCCCGCCTGCGGATGCAGGAACTCGAAGGCCACGCCGTCACGCTGCCAGCGCTGGCCGGCCACGCAGCCGACGTGGCGCCCGGCTGCCAGCGGGTGCGATGCCGGCAGCGAAGACGCGATCCAGCCGATATCGATCGCTGCCAGCAACGATCGCGCGCCGCCCGCATGGTCGCTGTCGCCGTGGGAAATCACCAGCGCATCGAGCCGGTCGATGCCGCGTGCGCGCAGATAGGGCAGGATCACCCGGCTGCCGCTGTCCGACTCGGCCGACCAGGCCGGCCCGGTGTCATACAGCAGGCGGAAATTCGGCGTCTCAACCAGCACGGCATTGCCCTGCCCGACGTCAAAGGCGGTCACCCACACCCCCGCCGCCGGCGCCACAGGTTGCGCCACCAGCAGCGGCAGCCACGCCAGCAATCCGGCCCAGCGCAGCGGCCAGCCGCGCGGCAGCAGCATCCATACGGTACCGGCGAGCGCGAGCAGCGTAGCCAGCACGCCGGGCTGCGGTGCCTGCCAGACCGCCAGCGGCCAGACTGCCAGCGAGCCGAGTACGGCGGCCAACCCGTCGAGCGCCGCATGCGCCGACAACAGCAGCCATCCGCACAGCGGCGCCGGCAGCACGCTGCCGACCAATGACAGTGGCGTCACCACGAAACTCACCAGCGGGATCGCCAGCGCATTCGCCAGCGGGCTGACCAGCGACACTTGCCCGAACATCAGCATTGTCAGCGGCAGCAGGCCCAGGGTCACGGCGAGCTGCGTTCGGGTCGCCGCAGCCAGTGTCGCTCGCCAGCGTGGCAGCGCCGTCTCTGCGGCGCCCTCCTCGCCCGCCCGGCCGGCCGACGCGAACAGGATGCAGCCGATCGCGCAGAACGACAGCCAGAAACCCGGCCACAATACCGCCCACGGATCAAGCAGCAGCACCGCCAGCAGCGCGCAGGCCAGCACCTGGGAGGCCGGCACGATGCGCGCGCACCATCCGGCGACTGCAGCGACGGCCAGCATCAGCAGCGTGCGTTGGGCCGGTATGCCGAAGCCGGCCAGTGCCACATAGGCCAGCGCCGCCAGCAATCCGACGCCGGCGGCGACCTGCTGTGCAGGCGCGTACAACGGCAGCGTGCCGCCGCCGATACGCGGATGCCGCCAGAGGAAGTGCGCGAGCGCCGCGGCCAGCGCGGCGATCATCGTGATGTGCAGCCCGGAGATCGACACCAGATGACCGATGCCAGTACGGTTGAACAGCTCCCAGTCGGACGAGGCAACGCCGCGCTGGTCGCCGATCACCAGCGCGACGATGACGCCGGCGTAGCGCTTGTCAGGCAGTGCGTGGGTGATGCGCTCGCGCAGCCATCCGCGCACGCGGCCGATGGCGTCACGCAGGCTGGCGACAAACGTCGCCGTCTGCCGTGCCGTGCCCGGCCGCACGCTGCCGGTCGCGCGTATTCCCTCGGTCAGCCACCAGGCCTCGGCGTCGAAGCCCTGCGGATTCATCAGGCCATGCGGCCGCTTCAGCCGCGCCGTCAGTTGCCAACGCTGGCCCGGTTGCAGCGGCGGCAGTTCGTCATCCCGCGCATACCAGCCGAGCGCAACGTGGCGCGGCACCTGCACGGTAGCGCCGTCTTGCAGCGCCTGCTCGACCTCGAATTGAAAGCGCAGCCCGGCCGGCACGGCATCAGGCAGGCCGGCGATGACGCCGGTCAGTTGCAGGTCACGGCCTTCGAGTGCCGCCGGCAGTACCTCAGCCAGTCGCTGCTGTGCCCGCCACGCAGACCAGCCAGTGCCGAGCGCAGCACCGGCGACGAGGATCGCCGTGATGCGTGCGACACGTGCGGCGCGCGCCGGGAAGAAGAGAAAACGCTGCCAGCGACAGAGCCGCCGCAGCCGTTGCAGACCTTGCCCAGGCACCGGCAGAAGCAACGCCAGCCCCACCGCCACCAGCAGCTGCGCCAGCCAGGCCGGCGGCAGCGCCGCACGCGTCTGCAGCCACAGCGTGCCGGCCAGCGCGCCGAGCGCGAGCGCGCGCACTAGGCCATCAT
>CAYZXP010000201.1:0-4218 GCA_964482415.1 uncultured Bifidobacterium sp.
CGCAGCGGTGAATGATGTCCACCCTGCTTCATGATGTCTCCTCCAGATGTATTGACTATTGTGTTCTGGCGTAAGCGCAGTCTGGCCGCGCGTTGCTGTTCATTCTGAATCGTTCACCGGCGTTCAGGTGTTTGTCGTTGCAAAAGCTCCCATGAAAGATATTGAACGACAAATCCGCCGTCCTGCAGGCGACGGTGCGCCGTGTTGCGCCGCGATTCTCGCGCATGCGAACGACGGCCTTGCGGCGGGAAGTATTCCTATTGCGCCGCAGCGAGCCGGCGGCAGCCGGCGATGATCAGCGAGGGTCAGTGAGGGTCAGCTGGGGGCGGGACAGCCGGCGCCGGCCGGCGGTGGTGCGGGCGGTGTCGGCGACGCCGGCGGTGTGCGCGGCACCTGCTCGATCATCTTGTCGGTGTCATGCTGGCCGGGCGAGCGTTCGCCACTGCCGATGTCGGGCTCGTCAGTACGGTGCCGTTCCGGCGTTGGCTGGGTGGCGGGAGGCGGTGACATGCTTGTCAGATCGCCGCCGGCCGCCCGGGTTCAGTCGCTCCCGGGCTGTGGATTTACCCACACCGAACGTGGAAAAGCTTGTGGACAAGTCGGGAGGAGAGGGGTCAAGTCCCTGATTTGCATCAGGAATTTCATGCTGATCGAAAACAAGGCAGCGCGCGAAGCGATACCTGTCAATCTTCGCGGCCAAAGGCGAACTGGGTCTGGCCCGGTTGCTTGCGCTGATTCCTGCGCGTGCGCGGCCGCTTGACCGATTGCGGGCGGACCGACGCCGGTACCAGCCGGTTCACCGAACGGCGAATCTCGAGCAGCTGTTCGGCCCGGCTCAGCCGAATGATGCTCTGCAGCGCCTCGCGCGCCAGCCAGGCTTCGCGCAGGCTGTCGCCGGCGCGCGCCGACGCACACAGGAATTCATCCATCAGGTCGTCCGAACTCGGCATCCCGGGGGCGGCATAAGATTTCGTTGAGTCGCTCATCGGTTCAGTCCGCAAGTTAATCGTCAGAAACGGAGTCTAGCGATAATCCTTCTGAAGTCCAGAGCTGTCCGATTGAGACAAATCAACGCCTTGAAAGACCGTGAGTTTTCGCAAGCCTTGTTTCATTTGTTCATACTTTTGTTCGCACCGAAGAATCTTCAGCGAACATGCGACCGACCGTGAGCAAATGAACAACGGGGTGTTGGCGGGAACTGTTGCCGTTCTTGCCACTCTGTCCATCATGTCCGTGCAGGATGCCGGGCGGGCGGCGCGTCAACTCGAGGCACGCGTTGCCGGCTTAACTTGTCGCCGAAATCCTGCGTGGTTCGCATCAGGACAGTCGTGCCGGCGCCCGCATTGCACGGGCCGGCGTCGTCTGCCGTCTTGCCCCGATCCACTCCAATGAGGTGCCCATGGAAGACCTGAACGAATTACAGAAAACCCGGCTCAGCGAGGCGCTGGTGATGCGCGAGCAGGCATTGCGGACGGACATACGGCGCGAGATCGATTCGCAGGACGAATACATCCAGCTCGCCAGCGAGGTGCCGGACCCGGGCGACCTGTCGTTCGCCAACCTGTCAGTCGACCTCGGCAATGCAGCGGTCACCCGCGACCTGCACGAGCTGCGCGCCATCGAGCTGGCGCGCAAGCGCATGGACAGCGGCACCTACGGCGAATGCGTGACCTGCGGCTATCCGATACCGTTCGAACGCCTGCTGGCAATGCCGGCGGCCGAGCGCTGCGCGCCTTGCCAGGAGAACTTCGAGCGCACGCATCACGAGGGACACCGGGGCGCGACGATGTAGCTTCCGGCTTGCGGTTATCATCGGGACCTGTGTCCAACGTTCCGCCCGCGCCCGCCGCGGGCGGTGCTTTTTCGGAGTCCCGCATGAGCTTGCTGCCGGCCGGTCAGGTCTTCCTTCACGCACTGCGCATGACCCGGCGCGACTGGCGCGCCGGCGAACTGCGCTTCCTGCTGCTGGCGCTGGTGATCGCCGTGGCGGCGCTGTCGGCCGTCGGCTTCTTCGCCGACCGCATGAACCGCGCGCTCGAGCGCGACGCCGCGCAGCTGCTGGGCGCCGACCTCGTCGTGCGCAGCGACCATCCGCTGGCGCCCGGCTGGCGCGCACGCGCCGAACAGGCCGGCCTGGCGTTGGCCGACACGGTCAGCTTTCCGAGCATGGCGCTGACCGTCGACCGCAGCGGCGGCAGCGAGCAGGATGACACCCGGCTGGTGGCGGTGAAGGCCGTGTCGCCGGGCTATCCGCTGCGCGGCGAACTGACGCTCGAACGCGATGGCCGGTCGTATCCGGCGCGCGGTGCGCCGGCGCCTGGCACGGCCTGGGTCGATCCGGGCTTCCTTGCCACGCGCCACGTCGCGCCCGGCGATACCTTGCAGCTGGGCGACCGCCGCTTCCGCATCGACGCCGCGATCGCGCTCGAAAAAGACCGCGGCGCCGGCTTCATGAATTTCGCGCCGCGGGTGATGATCGCGCTCGCCGACCTCGACTCGACCGGACTGGTGCGCGAGGGCTCGCGCGTCAGCTACCGGCTGCAGCTGGCCGGCGATGCCGGCGCCGTCCGCCGGTTCGGCGACTGGCTGTCCGCAGAACTGAAGAAGGGTGAGGTACGCGGCGTGCAGCTCGAATCGCTCGAGGCCGGGCGGCCGGAGATGCGCACCACGCTCGAGCGCGCGCGCCAGTTCCTGTCGCTGGTCGGCCTGCTGACGGCGATGCTGGCGGCGCTGGCGATCGCGCTGGCCGCGCGCCGCTTCCTGCAACGGCACATCGATGCGGTCGCTATGCTGCGCTGCCTCGGCCTGCGGCAATCGGAAGTCACGCAGGTGTATGCGCTCGAATTCCTGCTGGTCGGGCTGGCCGGCGGACTGGCCGGCGCTTGCGCCGGTTTCGGTGCGCATTTCCTGCTGCTGGAATGGCTCGGACCGCTGCTGGCCGTCGACCTGCCCGCGCCCGGCTGGCTGCCGCTGCTGCAGGGCGTGGCGACCGGATTGCTGTTGCTGGTCGGCTTCGCGCTGCCACCGGTGCTGCAACTTCGCAATGTGCCGCACAACCGGGTGATCCGGCGCGAGCAGCCGCCGCCACAGCCGTTCACGCTGGCCGGCTACCTGACCGCGCTGGCAGCCTTCGTTGCGCTGCTGCTCTGGCAGGCTGGCGATGTCCGGCTTGGCCTGCTGGTATCGGCCGGCTTCGCCGGCACGCTGCTGGTGTCGGTGCTGGTCTCCTGGGGCGTACTGCGCGCATTGCGCTGGCTGCGCGCGCCCTTGCACTGGCCGGCATGGCGTTTCGCGCAGGATTCGCTGCGGCGGCGGCCGGCCACCAGCGCGCTGCAGATCGTGTCGCTGGCACTCGGCCTGATGGCCTTGCTGTTGCTGACCCTGGTCCGCGAAGACCTGTTGGCCGCCTGGCGGCAGTCGGCGCCCGCCGATGCGCCTGATCATTTCATCATCAATATCCAGCCCGAGCAGCGCGAGCCGGTGGCGCGGCTGCTCGCGCAGGGCGGGGTCGCCCGCGCGCCGCTGTATCCGATGATCCGTGGCCGGCTGGTGCAGGTCGGCGAGCGCCGCATCGGGCCGGAGAGCTACACCGAAGACCGTGCGCAGCGGCTGGTCGAGCGCGAATTCAACCTGTCGACGATGGCCGAGCTGCCCGGCCACAACAGTGTGGTCGAGGGGCGCTGGTTCGGCGCGCAGCGGGCCGGCGGTGAGGCGTCGGTCGAACAGGGGCTGGCGCAGACGCTGAAACTGAAGCTGGGCGATACCTTGCGTTTCGATGTGGCCGGTGTGCCGGTCGACGCAAAGATCACCAGCCTGCGCAAGCTCGACTGGGGATCAATGCAGGTGAATTTCTTCGTGATCCTCGATCCGTCGGTCGCCGCCGGCCTGCCGACCAGCTGGATCACTGCCTTCCACCTGCCGCCGGCACAGGCCGGACTGGTGAACCGGCTGGTGCGCGAGCATCCGAACCTGACCGTGGTCGATGTCGGTGCGATGGTCGCGCAGGTGCGTAGCGTGATCGACCAGGTCGTCAGTGCGGTCGAGTTCCTGTTCCTGTTCACGCTGGCCGCCGGCGTGCTGGTGCTGGCGGCGGCATTGATGGTGTCGAGGCAGGAGCGCGCGCACGAGGCGGCGCTGCTGCGCGCACTCGGCGCGACCCGCGTGCAGCTGTCGCGCGCGCAATGGGTCGAATGCGTGCTGGTCGGCGCCTGTGCCGGC
>CAYZXP010000202.1:0-2927 GCA_964482415.1 uncultured Bifidobacterium sp.
ACAAGAGATTGATGCTGCGAAGCAAGGGTCAGCTTGCCGGCGTTGCGTCACTCGTCGCGGTCGAACAGCGTGCCGTTGACCACCTTGACGAGGTCGCCGACTTCCCAGCGCGGCTGTTGCTCGAACCTGAAGATTTTGGACTTGCCGCTCTGCATGCGCACGACCACCTCGAACTGCTTTTCCTTGCGCACGCGCTTCTCGATCTCGTTGCCGGCATAGCCACCGGCTGCCGCGCCGCCGACAGTAGCCAGAGTCCGGCCGGTACCGCCGCCGACCTGATTGCCGAGCACGCCGCCGACCACCGCACCAACGCCGGCGCCGACGCCGCTGCCCTTGCCCGCGACCTCAACACTGCGCACCGCGGTGACTTCGCCGCAGGATTTGCATTCCGTCGCCGCCTGCGCAAGCACGACGGGCGCCGCCCCCGCAGGCGGAGCAGCCGAGGCGTTCAGGCTGGCGGCGAGCGCCGATGCGACCAGCGCGCTCGCCAGCCATTGCAGCTTGAATTGCAGCTTGATTGAAAGGCTATCCATGGCTCCCCCGGGTGATGACGAATTGCCGCTCCGGCATCGGCGCGCATTGCGCAGGCGCCGTTACGCGTCGATGCCAAAATTGATTAAAAAATTAGCACGTTCAACCCGGGGATGCCAAGCCTTTTCTGGCCGGTCAGGCTTCCGGATCGCCGGCCTTGACCTTCTCGAGCCAGTCGCCGATGCCGATCACGCCAAGCTCCTGCGCCTTGCGTGCATCCTGTGCGGAAATCACGTCCTGCACCAGGTCGGTCTGCTTCCATCCGGCCAGCGGCGTCTCGCATTCCACGCGCGGCACGTAGCGCGACGACGTCTCCTTCGTGTAGCGGTGGATGTACCGCGGGCAGTTCTGCCACAGGTCGGCCAGCTTCACGCGAACGATGAACTCGGCCTCCTTGTAGTCGGCCATCAGCGGGTCATTGCGGCTCACGGTCGCCGTGCCGTGCACGCGGATCCTGTGCGGCTTGTCGAACGCGATGAACAGCATGCCCACCGGAGAGCCGGCGGCGATGTTTCCCGTCGAGTAGTGCATGCCATTGCCGTCATAGCTGGGGAAGACCAGCGTGGTCGAATCGACGATGCGGACGAAGCCCGGGTCACCGCCCTTGTACGACACCGTCGGACGCCCGTTGTGGTCGACGGTGGACAGGAAAAACAGGTCACGCGATTCGATGAAGCCCTTGGCCTCGTCGTCGAATTCGTTCCTGACGATGACTTCTTCGAGGCGGTCTGCAAGCGGACGGGTGCCAAGCTCGTCCTGCAAGGCCCGGTGGGTATTGCTGTAAATACTGGTCATGTCGTGTCTCTGATTATGGTTGTCGTCGGCCCGCCGTCGTCCGTTCGGAGGATCACGTTCATCGTCTCCGCACAGCCGGCAGGCTTGGCTTGCGCTGTCTCCGCGGGGGGATCGGAAAAGACAGCCGGGCGAATCTAGCACGGCCGCCGGCGTCGCTGGTATGAAAAAAATTGCCCGGGTCTTTCGACACCGGGCAAGTCAAGTTGCCGCAGTACACCAGGCAGGGAGTGGTTAGGGTTCGCTGGTTGACGTGATCTGGCGGATCGGTCGTGTCAGTGCCGGTGATGCACCTCCGCCTGCCCGTAGACCGGCGTCGGCAAGCCTTCGTAGCGCGCCTTCAGCTGCAGGGACAGGAATTGCGAGTAATGCCGGCTCTGGTGCAGGTTGCCGCCATGGATCCACAGCTGCGGCTGCCGGGTCGGCTTCCACATGTTGCGCAGCTCGCCTTCCCAGGGGCCGGGATCCTTGGTCGTGTTCGAGCCGAGTCCCCAGACCTTGCCGACGCGGTCGGCCACTTCCGGCGACACCAGATCGGCAAGGAACTGGTTCATCGAGCCATAACCGGTCGCGTAGACCAGCAAGTCAGCCTCCAACTCAGTGCCGTCAGAAAGCGTCACCGACTTCGGGTTGATGCGCTCGATGTTCACGCCGCTCTTCAGGCGGATCGATCCGTTGGCCACCAGCTCGCTGGCGCCGACGTCGATGTAATAGCCGGAACCGCGCCGCAGGTACTTCATGAACAGTCCGGAGCCGTCGTCGCCGAAGTCGAGCATGAAGCCGGCCTTCTCGAGCCGGCCGTAGAGGCTGGCGTCGCGCTTCTTCATCTGCTCGTAGACCGGGATGTGGAAGGTATGCATGATCCGGTACGGCACGCTGGCGAAGATCAGGTCAGCCTTGTGATGGTCGATGCCGTTTTTCACCGCCTGTTCGCTGTACAGGCCGCTCAGCGCCAGCTCCATCAGCGAGTCGGAGGTCGCGATATGGGTGCTCGAGCGCTGCACCATGGTCACGTCGGCGCCGTTCTCCCACAGTGCGGCGCAGATGTCGTGCGCCGAATTGTTCGAGCCCAGCACCACCGTCTTCTTGCCCTTGTAGCCCTCCGGCCCCGGGTGCTTGCTCGAATGATGCTGCTCGCCGAGGAAGCTCTCGGCGCCCGGGATCTTCGGCACGTTCGGATAACCGGACACGCCCAGCGCAAACACCAGCTGCTTCGGGCGCAGCACGATCTCCTTGCCATTGCGCTCGACCTTCACCGTCCATTCGCCACGGGACTCGTCGAACTCGGCTGACTTCGCGTGGGTCGAGCCCCAGTAATTGATCTCCATGACCTTGGTGTAGGCCTCGAGCCAGTCGGCGATTTTGTCTTTCGGCGAAAACACCGGCCAGTCGTCAGGAAAAGGCAGGTAAGGCAGATGGTCGTACCAGACCGGATCATGCAGGCACAGGCTCTTGTAGCGCTTGCGCCAGCTGTCGCCGGGGCGCTCGTTGCGCTCGATCACGATGGTCGGCACGCCCAGCCGGCGCAGCCGCGCAGCGAGGATGATGCCGCCCTGTCCGCCGCCGATGATCAGCGTGTACGGCTGCTCGGTATGGCCAAGCGC
>CAYZXP010000202.1:3027-4169 GCA_964482415.1 uncultured Bifidobacterium sp.
ACGTTCCAGCGATGCGCGCGCAGCAGCGCATGCAGTTCGGGATCGCTGCCCGCCTGCGCTGTCGCCGTTGCGGACGGCAGCGCGCGCACGCCGTCGTGGATTGGCAGGTCGGCGACATCGATCGTGCCGCCGGCGGCCATGCTGGCGGCGTAATCAAGCGAATTGCTCAGCTCGCGCAGATTGCCGGGCCAGCGCCAGGCGACCAGCTTCTGCAGCGCCGCCGGCGTGATCTCGCGGCCGCCGAGCAGGCGCCGGATCATCTCGGCCAGGTCGGCGCGCTCGCGCAGCGGCGGCAGCCTGACCTGTGCGCCATTGAGCCGGTAGTACAGGTCGTCGCGGAAACGTCCTTCGCGCACCAGCGCCTCGAGCGGCGCATGCGTGGCGGCGATCACGCGGACATTCACCAGCACCGGACGCGCCGCGCCGACCGGATGAACCTCGCGCTCCGACAGCACGCGCAGCAGGCGCGCCTGCAATGCCAACGGCATGTCGCCAATCTCGTCGAGGAACAGCGTGCCGCCGTCGGCTTCGAGGATCAGTCCGCGCTTGCCTTTCGGCGACGCGCCCGAAAAACTGCCGGGCAGGTGCCCGAAGAGTTCGCTCTCGATCAGGGTGTCGGGAATCGCCGCACAATTCACCGCAATGAAAGGACGCCGGCGCCGCTCGCTGCTTGCGTGCATCGCCTTTGCAAAGTACTCCTTGCCGCTGCCGGTCTCGCCGGTCACCAGCAGGCTGATCGGCGAATTCACCAGCTTTGCCGCACGGGCGAGCAAGGCATCCAGCGTCGGATCGCCGGCGCTCAGCTCGGCCAGCGGCGCAGGCAGTACGGCTTCGGCCCGCATGCGCGTGATCGACGGTACCGGCGGCGGCGTGGCGGCCATGAACAGCAGCTCGGTGCCGCCGGTGCGGGTGACCACGCGATACGGCGCGCCCTGCCCGGAAATGAACCTGCCGATGTCATCAAATGAAAACTCGAGCAGCTCTGAAATGTTTCGACCGATCAGCCGCCTGCCGTCGCCGGTGCACAGCCCGAGCTGCGCGCCGCGATTGTGGCCGACCACGGTGCCGCTGGCATCCAGCGCGACCAGCATCTCAGGATTCACGTCGAGGAACTGCGGCGCCGACGCCAGCCGCAGCACCCA
>CAYZXP010000203.1:0-4156 GCA_964482415.1 uncultured Bifidobacterium sp.
CGCGGCAGCTGGATCTGGCAGCTGGCCTCGCTCGGCCGCGGCGACCCGGACAAATTCGAGCCCGGGCTGGTGTTCGAGATGGCTGTGGCCGGCACCAAGGCCGTCGACACCTGGCGGATCTATGTAAACGGACGTGAAAATGTCGCGCTGCCCGAAGGCAGCGTGTCAGCATGGCGCTTGTCCGTGATTCCGGGCGCGGAGAGTTTCGAGCGACAGTTCGATCTCTGGCTCGCACCGGATCGCCACTGGTATCCGGTGCGCCTGCGGCATGAGGACAAGAACGGCAACAGCATCGAGATGCAACTGACGAAAATCCAGGCAAAGAATGAAGGCTGAACTGAACAAGAGATTCGCCGGCGGATTGCTGCTGGCCTTGCTGGCGGCCATGCCGTTGACGGCTGCCGTCGCCCAGGGAGCCGCCGTCGCAGAGTCGCGCGAGGCAACGGTCGCGATCAAGCCGCCGCCGCCGGCGCTGCTGCAATACAAGGCGCACGGCGACGTGCGCGGGCTGACGGTCGACGGCGAGAGCAAGATCGACTGGAGCTGGAACGAGAAACAATACCGGCTGTCGCTGGAGACGCGCACCTTGCTGACCGGCGTGCTGCTGTCCGACAGCAGCGAAGGCCGCTTCGACAGCCATGGCTTTGCGCCGGACAATTACTCGGCGCGCCGGCTGATGAAAGGGCGCTCGGTCGCCCGCTTCGACCGCGTCAAGGGTGACATCGATTTCGCCGGCAGCGCACCGTCGCGCCCGTTGCAGGGTGGCGAACAGGACCGGGTCAGCGTGCTGTGGCAATTGCTGTCGATGATGCGCGCCCGCCCCGACGAGTTCGTGCAGGGATCGCGCTGGCAGTTTTATGTCGCCGGCCACCGCGGCGGCGATCCGTGGACCTTCGAGGTGAAGGAACATCAGCGACTGCGCTCGGCTTTCGGCGAGATCGACACGCTTCACCTTGCGTATGTGCCGGAAGAGGCTAGCACCAAGACCCGTGTGGACATCTGGTTCGCGCCGTCGCAAGAGTGGTTCCCGGTGCGCCTGCGCTTTTCGGAGCCTAACGGCGACTACGTCGACCAGACGCTGGAATCGGTGAAGCGCAAATGAGCGGCGCGGCGCTGGTACTGTTCTCGGGCGGCCAGGATTCGGCTACCTGCCTGGCGTGGGCACTTGAGCGCTACGAGCGCGTGGAAACGCTGGGTTTCGATTACGGGCAGCGCCATGCAATCGAGCTGTCGATCCGGCCAGCCCTGCTTGCGGCGATGCGCGCGCTGAAGCCTGCATGGGCAGCTCGGCTGGGTGACGACCACTTGCTTGACCTGTCGGTACTGGGCAGCATTTCCGATACGGCACTGACGAGTGGCGCTGCCATCGCCATGCAGGAGAACGGCCTGCCGAACACCTTTGTCCCGGGTCGCAACCTGCTGTTCATCACACTCGCAGCGGCGCTTGCTTACCGTCGCGGCATCGACGTGCTGGTCGGCGGCATGTGCGAAACCGATTATTCCGGCTACCCGGACTGCCGCAACGACACGATGCAGGCGCTGCAATCCGCGCTCAGGCTCGGCATGGCCACCGACGTAACGATCGCCACGCCGCTGATGTGGCTCGACAAGGCCGCAACCTGGAAGCTTGCCGAGGAACTCGGCGGACTGCCCTTAGTGGAATTGATCCGCGGCGGCACGCACACCTGCTATCTCGGCGAGCGCGGCGAGCTGCATGACTGGGGCTACGGCTGCGGCACTTGCCCGGCGTGCGAGTTGCGCGCCAAGGGTTACCGCGCATATCGGCAACCCACATGACAGGCGCGTGCCGCCCTGCGCGCCGGCTTGCTGCCGACCGACGCGGCGACACGCACTGCCTCCTTACACGACAGGCGCCAACAAACCGGCCGATGCAGCATTCACGCCGGTGAGCTCAACCACCACCGTGCTGCCGGCCTGAACGTTGCCGGCCGCGTCGAAACCAGTGCCGGCAGCCTGTTCATACTTGCTCCACGCCTCTTGCAGCGTCCGTTCCGCATAGCCCAGTATGATCTGCTCCCAGGGCACCTCTGCCGAATTGTCTTTCGTCACCTTCAGCGTATTGCCGGCGCCACTCAGGGTCAGGTCGGCCAGACCGCGTTCATAGACCGTTGACAGATCGATCTGCACCTTGTTGCGGGAACCATAAACATCAATCACATGAGCGCTGCCGTCGGCGTCGAGCGTGTCGTTGCCGGTCAGCGTGACTTTGTCACCCGTGCCCGCCAGATCAAGCTCCGCACCTTTGGCAACGTAGATTGTCGCCTTGTTGGCCGTCAGCTCATTATCTTTGCCAAACACGTTGATGATGGAAGTTTTCGCACTGGATGTCATGACCACCGAGGCTTCACCTGCGAGCACCACCTGATGCTTCAAGCCTGTCAGTGTCAGCTCGCCATCGCTCACGCCGACAAATGCGCCGGTGAGGCTGGCGACGTTGTCGTCACCCGTCACGATCAGCGTACCGCCAGTGGCCTTGCCTGCAAGCGTGGCATCGCCTTCCATCGTGATGTCATTGTCTTTGCCGTTCAGTGTGACAACCGTATGCGGATTGACGGCGATCGACGCATCGCTGGCATTGACGACATGTCCCTTTCCCGTGACCTCAATCTCGTTGTCTTCTGACTTGGCAGCGGCCGTCAGCGTGTTGGCCGTCCCGCCCAGATCGACCTCGGCATTGCTGCCGATGGAAATCATGTTGCGGCTGCCATCGACATCCAGCACGACTTCGCCCTTCGCCGCATTGATTGTGTTGCCATCACCATGCACATCGATAACGGAAGTGCCCATCCCGGTATTCACGATATTCAGGCTGCCGTTCACGATGAAGTGAACCGCACCGCCATTGCCGTTCAGGATTGCACCGCCATTGCCAATTAACAGAGACTGGCCTGCATTCCCGGCATTCAGTACATCGCCCGCTTCACCGATCAGGACATTCACGCCGCTCAGTGATGCATTGACTTTCTGCGCGCCGGCATCGCTGAGCACTTCGATGACCTTGCCGTCGGCAGTACGTACTGCGGTGGCCTGGTCGGACAAATAGACATTCGCAACCGGCGCGTGCTCGCCGAAGTTGAACAGCACTTCAGCCACTTCGCCTGTATAAACCACCCCATTCCGATCGGAGGTATAGCTGGCAGTGCCGAGTACCATGTTGCCGTTGTCGTACTGGTTGCGAAGCACGATGCTGCCCAAGTCGATGGATTTGATGCCGAACTTGGACAGCTTGTGCAGTTCGCTGCTATCGGTCACGCCATTGGCATTGATGTCGGTCCAGAGCCGCAGCTCACTGAACTGCTTGTCGTACTTGTCGATGCGGCCATTGGGTTGGGTATCGAGTTCTGCAAGCGCGCCGAAGCCGGTGCTGGCAGTGGGGGACGTCTTCTCCGAAAACATCTCGGATATGCCATCGACCTTGCCATTCTTGTTCTTGTCTCTCACCAGGAATGCATGGTCAGCCGTAATCCAGCCAGTCTTTTCCTTATGGCCGTCACCATCCATGTCGAAGCGTACAGTCGAACCGGAACGATTGGTCGTGTGAACGGCCCCTTTGCCGAGCTTCAGCACCAGCGGATCAATAAAGCTGTGAAAAGGATCGGCGCTGCCTGAACCGCTGCCGGAAGTTAAAGCAGGGTCTCCGAAGAAACCGTCACCGAAGCCCGACGGGTCCTGCGAGTCGGAATAATAGACAGGCTCAGGAAAATAATAATCCGGCGATTGTTCGTTACCGGAATACCAGGGATCGAGATCAGGCTGCGACCAGTCGTCCGACCAGAAATCCGGACGCCAGTCGACTTCCTCGATCACGTTGCCGAGGTCATAGGCTGCCAGGGTCTGGTCCGTGCCGTGATACCAGAAATTTTCGAGCGAGGCATCGATGCCGTCCCATTGGTAGGGTTCGATCAGGATGGGGTTCGTCTCGTCGAACCAGAGGCTGAAGTCATCGATCTGATTGAATTCCAGCGGCACATCGAGAACGCCAAACAACTCATGCATCGCGGCTTCCGCCGTACCCGGTACCGCCGGCCCCGCATCGGGCAAAGCCGGCAAGTCCAGTGCGAGCGATCCGAGCTCGCTGAACTGATCCAGCTTTTCCTGTGTGAGCGGGCCGACGATGACGCCTTTGAGGTCTTCG
>CAYZXP010000204.1:0-4108 GCA_964482415.1 uncultured Bifidobacterium sp.
CGGTAAATTCGCGATGATTCGCGGTTCTATATTAACAACCGAACTGGAGAAGTGCATGGGAGCAGTAGCTGGAAAACCGATGATTGGATTTCTTGGCATCGGTTTGATGGGGAAGCCCATGGCGATTAATCTGCTTAAAGCGGGTTTTCCGCTGATCGCCTGGAACCGGACGACCGCCAAGGCGGCCGACCTGGCGACCCACGGCGCTCAGGTCGCCCAGACGCCGGCAGATGCTGCAAAGGCCGAGGTGCTGATTACCATGCTGGCTGCTGGTCCTGACGTGCTTCAGGTCGTGCGTTCGATTGCCGCCGAATTGAAGCCGGGTTCGCTGGTCATTGACATGAGTTCGACACGGCAATCCGAAGCTCAGGAAATTGCCGCCTTGCTGAAGCAGCATGGCGTGCATTTCATCGACGCGCCAGTGTCTGGCGGCGTCGTGGGTGCCGAGGCGGCCACGCTTGCAATCATGGCGGGCGGATCACCCGCGCAGTTCGAACGTGCACTGCCGATCTTGTCGGCGATGGGACGTGCGACGCTGGTTGGGCCGGAAGGTTGCGGCCAAGTCGCCAAGCTTTGCAATCAGTTGATCGTTGGCGCAACCTTGAACATCGTGGCGGAAGCTTTGCTGTTGGCCGAGGCCGGTGGAGCCGATCCGGTGGCGGTAAGGACGGCTATCCGCGGTGGTTTCGCGGAAAGCCGCATCCTGGAGGTCCATGGCCAACGCATGCTTGAACGAAATTTCATGCCCGGCGGACAGGTCAAGACGCAGCTGAAGGATATGGAAAATATTCTCGACGCCGCAGCGAAGGCAGGCGTCAAGCTACCCGTTACCGAGCTTGTCACCGAGGCATACAAGTCGATCGTGGATTCGGTTCCGCAGGCCGACCAGTCGGCCGTATTGCTGGCGGTTGAGAAGACCAATCCCGGCAAGCGGGTCGGCAGCGCGGCCGACCGCCTTCCGGAGTAATCAGCTCGCACTGTCAACGCAAGGGCGGGCTCGCGAGGAAACGCTCCGCCAGCGTGACCCAGTAACTGGCGCCGATCGGCAGCAAATCATCATTGAAATCGTAACTCGGGTTGTGCAGGTTGCACGGCCCGAGTCCGTGGCCGACATCCCGGTGCGCGCCGTCGCCATTGCCGATGAAGACATAGCAGCCTGGCTTTTCCAGCAGCATGAAGGCGAAGTCTTCGGAGCCCATTGTTGGCTCCACATCCGTGAGCACCCCTGCCTCGCCCAGAACTTCCTTCATTACCGTTTTCGAAAACTCGGTTTCGATCGAGTGATTGATCAATGGAGGATAGTTGCGGATAAATCGAAATTCGACCGCGGCGTTGAAGGCGGCCGCGGTGTGTTCCGCGATTTCGCGCATCCGCTTTTCAATCATGTCCAGTACCGGGATCGTGAAGGTACGTACAGTACCGATCATGCTCGCCGAATCCGGCACGATATTGGTCGCACTGCCGGCATGGATCTGAGTAATCGACAGCACGGCTGAATCGATCGGGCTGGTATTGCGGGAGACGATGGTCTGCCAACTCTGCGCAATTTGCACTGCCACCATGATCGGATCGATGCTCATGTGCGGTTGAGCTGCATGCGACCCCTTGCCCTTGATGACCAGTTCGAACTCGTTCGACGACGCCATCATCGGTCCGGACACCACGCCCATGCTGCCCGCCCTGGCGCCTGGCCAGTTGTGCATGCCGAAAACTGCCTCCATCGGACACTGCTCGAACAGGCCGTCATCCATCATGGCCTTCGCGCCGCCCGCGCCTTCTTCGGCCGGCTGGAAGATCACATAGACCGTCCCGTCAAAGTTGCGGTGCTTCGCGAGGTGATGCGCGGCGCCCAGCAGCATGGTCGTATGGCCGTCATGCCCGCACGCGTGCATCTTGCCGTCGTTCTTCGATTTGTGGGCAAAGGTATTGTGCTCCTGCAGCGGAAGCGCATCCATGTCGGCACGCAAGCCGACCGCACGTGAACTGCTTCCGTTCCTGATCACGCCAACCACGCCAGTCCCACCCATGCCGCGGACAACGGGGATACCCCATTCGGTCAGCTTTTGTGCGACCAGTTCAGCGGTCTGCACTTCTTCGTAGGACAGCTCGGGGTTCGCATGAATTGCACGCCGGATATCCTTGAGCTCGGCGTGGAATTGAATAATAGGGTCGATCAGTTTCATGGTGGTCTCTTCCTGGCCTGCGCGCCTCTGCGGGTGCATGCGGTGTAAATGACTGACAACATGGGCTGCTGCCTGTGTAATATTAACCTCAGCGTGTCCCGGCCGTAACGCCGCCTGAAATTAACCCCCTTTGCCGAATCGGAGTTTCGGATGAACACCCGTATCGTAAGAGCCGCCTGTCCTCATGATTGCCCCGATACCTGTGCGATGCTGGTCACGGTTCGCGACGGCAAGGCAACAGAAGTCCGCGGCGATCCAGCCCATCCGAACACGGCCGGCGTACTCTGCACCAAGGTGTCCCGCTATGTGGAGCGTGCCTATCATCCGGATCGCCTGTTGTATCCGATGAAACGAATCGGCAGCAAAGGCGAGGGCAAGTTCGAGCGGATCAGCTGGGAGGAGGCGTTATCGACGATTGCCGCGCGGCTGCAGGCAATCGCCAAGCACGATGCGCGCGCGATCCTTCCCTACAGCTATGCGGGCACGATGGGAGCCGTGCAGGGCGAATCGATGGCGATGCGTTTTTTCAACCGCCTCGGGGCATCAAGACTGGATCGCACCATCTGCGCCACGGCGGGGGGGACTGGCTACAAATACACCATTGGCGCCAAGATGGGCACCGACACCGAGCAGTATGAAAATGCGAAGGTCATCCTGATCTGGGGCGGCAACCCGATTGCATCCAACCTGCATTTCTGGATCAAAGCGCAAGAGGCCAAGCGTCGTGGCGCGACCCTGGTTGCGATCGATCCCTATCGTTCGCTGACGGCAGAAAAATGCCAGCACCACATCGCACTGCTGCCGGGCACCGACGCCGCGCTTGCGCTGGGACTGATGCATATCCTCGTGCGCGACAACCTGCTCGACCATGATTACATTGCGCGCCATACGCTGGGGTTCGACCAGCTCAGGGAGCGGGTTGCGACATGGACGCCGCAACGAACTGCCGATACCTGTGGCGTCCCGGTTGAGCAGGTTGAAATGCTGGCGAAGTTGTACGGAGAGACAGCAATGCGTGGCGAGCCGTCCGCGATACGCCTGAGCTACGGCGTGCAGCGCGTGCGTGGCGGCGGTATGGCAGCGCGGAATATTGCCTGCCTGCCGGCGCTCGTGGGCTCCTGGCGCCACCCGTCAGGCGGCGTATTGCTGTCCTCGGGCGAAAGCTACCCCAAGCAGACGGCGCGGATGGAGCGCCCGGACCTGATGCCTTCGAATCCGTCGCAGCCACCGCGCACGATCAACATGAGCACGATCGGCGACGACCTGCTGAGGCCGGCATCTACGGAATTCGGCCCCAAGGTGGAGGCTGTCATCGTCTACAACTCGAACCCGGTGGCGGTTGCACCGGAATCGGCCAAGGTGGCGCGGGGATTTGCACGCGAAGACCTGTTCACCGTCGTGCTGGAGCATTTCCAGACCGATACCGTCGATTACGCCGACATCGTATTGCCCGCCACCACGCAGCTTGAGCACACCGATGTCCATGCGAGCTATGGCCATCAGTACATCATCGCGAACAACGCCGCCATCGATCCGATCGGCGAAGCCAGGCCGAATACTGAAATTTTTCGACTGCTCGCGCAGCGAATGGGCTTTACCGAAGACTGTTTCCGCGATACCGATGACGAACTGGCCGCGCAAGCCTTCGACGCGAACCATCCGCACGCGCGCCGGTATGACTGGAGCCGGGTAAAGGCGGATGGCTGGATGAAGCTCGACATGCCGGCCGCCCCGTTTGCGCACGGCGGGTTCCCCACGCCGTCCGGCAAGTGCGAGTTCTATTCCGAACAAATGCTGCAAGCCGGCCTCGATCCCTTGCCGTCCTACACGCCGCCTTACGAGTCCGTCGCATCGGCGCCCGAGCTGGCGAAAGACTATCCGCTGGCCATGATTTCGCCACCGCAAAGGAACTTTCTCAACACCAC
>CAYZXP010000205.1:0-4106 GCA_964482415.1 uncultured Bifidobacterium sp.
CGGCGGTCTGTTCGCCGATCAGCATGCCGTAGTTGCGGCGGATGTAGTTGACGATCGACTCGTCAAACTTGTCGCCGCCGACGCGGACCGAACCCTTGTACACCATGCCGCCGAGCGAAATGATGCCGACCTCGGTGGTGCCGCCGCCGATGTCGACCACCATCGAGCCGGTTGCCTCGGATACCGGCAGGCCGGCGCCGATCGCCGCGGCCATCGGCTCTTCGATCAGAAACACCTGCGACGCGCCGGCGCCGAGCGCCGATTCGCGGATCGCGCGGCGCTCGACCTGGGTCGAACCGCAGGGAACGCAGATGATGATGCGCGGCGAGGGCTTGAACAGCTTGGTGTCATGCACCATGCGGATGAACTGCTTGAGCATCTGCTCGGTCACGGTGAAGTCGGCGATCACGCCGTCCTTCATCGGGCGGATCGCCTCGATGTTGCCCGGCACCTTGCCGAGCATCTGCTTGGCCTCCTTGCCGACCGCCTGGATGTTCTTCTTCGCATTCGGGCCGCCCTGCTGGCGGATCGCGACCACGGACGGCTCGTCGAGCACGATGCCAAGGCCGCGGACGTAGATCAGCGTGTTCGCGGTACCCAGATCGATCGCGAGGTCATTGGAGAAATAGCTGCGAAGGAATGAAAACATGAAAGTGGATCCTCAACTGCCGGACGAGGCGAAGCCCGGCAAAAATTCGAAATTCGACGCAAAAAACGGCGCGGCGCAAAGGGCGACCATGACGACCATTAACCTGACATTCTACCTTATAATCCTTAGCAGATTGGCTGTCAGAAACGCGAAAAACCCTGCGTTTCCCTACTTTTCCCGGCAAGTACGCAGCATCTGCAACTTTTGCCATTTTTGAATCATTGATCCGGGCAAACCTGCCCGCAATCCCGATGTCACTGTCCCTGAACGATATCGCGCGACTGGCCAAGCTCGCGCAACTCGACTTGTCCGAACAGCAGGCCACCGACACGCTGGCCAAGCTGAACGACATTTTCGCGCTGGTCGAGCAGATGAAAGCCGTCGACACGACCGGCGTCGAACCGCTGTCCCACCCGGTCGCCGCCTGGCGCAACGACCTGTCCATGCGACTGCGCGAAGACCAGGTCACCGAACCCAACCGCCGCGACGACTACCAGCAGCCGGCCCCGATGGTGCAGGACGGCCTGTACCTCGTGCCGAAAGTCATCGAATAAACCCGTGGCCTGGCCCGGGCCTGCGCATTCCTTCCCATGCAAACACTCAAGCAACTGTCAGCACAGCTGAAGAACAAACAGGTGTCGGCCACCGAGCTGGCCCAAACTTACCTCGACCGCATCGCCGCCAGCGACCTGAATGCGTTCACCGGTGTCGATCCCGCGCTGACGCTCGCGCAGGCCAAGGCCGCCGACGCGCGCATTGCGGCCGGCGATGCCGGCGACCTGACCGGACTGCCCATCGCGCACAAGGACATTTTCGTCACGCGCGGCTGGCCGTCGACCGCCGGTTCAAAGATGCTCTCAGGCTACAACAGCCCCTTTGATGCGAGTGTGGTCGAACAGTTCCGCACGGCAGGCATGGTCACGCTCGGAAAACTGAACTGTGATGAATTTGCCATGGGTTCGTCCAACGAGAACTCGTTCTTCGGCGCAGTGAAGAACCCGTGGGACAAGACCGCCGTTCCGGGCGGCTCGTCCGGCGGCTCGGCCGCGGCCGTGGCCGGCGGCCTGACGCCGGCGTCTACCGGCACCGATACCGGCGGTTCGATCCGCCAGCCGGCGGCGCTGTGCGGCATCACCGGCATCAAGCCGACCTACGGCCGCGTGTCGCGCTACGGCATGATCGCTTTTGCATCGTCGCTCGACCAGGGCGGCCCGATGGCCTGGACCGCGGAAGACTGCGCGATGCTGCTGAACGGCATGACGCAGTTCGACCCGCGCGACGCCACCAGCATCGAGCGCGACGCGGAAGATTTCACCCGCCACCTCGGCGACTCGCTCGCCGGCCTGAAGATCGGCGTGCCGAAGGAATATTTCGGCGAAGGCCTCGCAGCCGACGTGCAGTCGGCGATCCAGGCGGCGCTGAAAGAGTATGAAAAGCTCGGCGCGACGCTGGTCGATGTGTCGCTGCCGAAGACGTCGATGTCGATTCCGGCCTATTACGTGATCGCGCCGGCCGAGGCGTCGAGCAACCTGTCGCGCTTTGACGGCGTGCGCTACGGCCACCGTGCGAAGGACTACGCCGACCTCGGCGACATGTACCGCAAGACGCGCGCCGAAGGCTTCGGCGACGAGGTCAAGCGCCGCATCCTGGTCGGCGCCTATGTGCTGTCGCACGGCTATTACGACGCGTACTACCTGCAGGCGCAGAAGATCCGCCGGCTGATCGCGAACGATTTCCAGCAGGCCTTCCAGTCCTGCGACGTGATCATGGGCCCGGTCGCGCCGACCGTCGCGTGGGATCTCGGCTCGAAGGCCAATGACCCGGTCGCGAATTACCTGGCCGACGTCTACACGCTGTCGACCAGCCTTGCGGGCCTGCCCGGCATGTCCATCCCGGTCGGTTTCGGCCAGGGCGACAAGAATGCGAAGCGCCCGGTCGGCCTGCAGCTGATCGGCAACTACTTCAACGAAGCGAAGCTGCTGAATGTCGCGCACCAGTTCCAGCTGGCGACCGACTGGCACACCCGCCGTCCGCAAGTTTGAAAGAGGTTTGATGATGCAATGGGAAGTCGTTATCGGTCTGGAGACGCATGCACAGCTCACCACCGAATCGAAAATCTTCAGCGGCGCGCCGACTGCATTCGGCGCCGAGCCGAACACGCAGGCCTGCCCGGTCGACCTCGCGCTGCCGGGCGTGCTGCCGGTGCTGAACAAGGGCGCGGTCGAACGTGCGATCCAGTTCGGCCTCGCGATCGGCGCAACGATTGCGCCGCGCTCGATCTTCGCGCGCAAGAATTACTTCTACCCCGACCTGCCGAAGGGCTACCAGATCAGCCAGTTCGAAATTCCGGTGGTGCAGGGAGGCACGATCTCGTTCGCCGTCGAAAAAGACGGCAAGGCCGACATGAAGACCGTGCAGCTGACGCGCGCGCATCTGGAAGAAGACGCCGGCAAGTCGCTGCACGAGGACTACCACGGCATGACCGGCATCGACCTGAACCGCGCCGGCACGCCGCTGCTCGAGATCGTCACCGACCCTGACATGCGCAGCGCCGCCGAGGCGGTCGCGTATGCCAAGGCGCTGCATGCGCTGGTGGTGTGGCTGGGCGTCTGCGACGGCAACATGCAGGAAGGCTCGTTCCGCTGCGATGCGAACGTGTCGGTGCGCCCGGTCGGCCAGAAGGAATTCGGCACGCGCTGCGAGATCAAGAACCTGAACTCGTTCCGCTTCCTCGAAGAGGCGATCAACTACGAAGTGCGGCGCCAGATCGAGCTAATCGAGGACGGCGGCAGCGTGGTGCAGGAGACTCGTCTGTACGATCCGGACAAGAAGGAAACCCGCTCGATGCGCAGCAAGGAAGATGCGATGGACTATCGCTACTTCCCCGATCCCGACCTGCCGCCGCTGGCGATCGCGCAGGAATGGATCGACCGCGTGAAAGCGACGCTGCCGGAATTGCCGGGCGCAATGCGCGAGCGCTTCGTGCGCGACTACCAGCTGCCCGAATACGATGCGATGGTGCTGACGCAGTCGAAGGCGATGGCGGCTTACTTCGAGGCGGTCGTGGCGGCTGCCGGCAAGGAGCAGGCAAAACCTGCGGCCAACTGGCTGATGGGCGATGTGTCGTCGACGCTGAACCGCGAAGGCATCGATATCGCCACGTCGCCGGTCAGCGCAGAGCAACTGTCGCTGCTGCTCAAGCGCATCGCCGACGGCACGATCTCGAACAAAATCGCGAAAGAAGTTTTCGCCGGCATGTGGGAAGCGAAGTCCGCATCGGCGGCGCTGGCCGACGATATCATCGAAGCCAAGGGCCTGAAGCAGATCTCGGACACCGGCGCGCTGGAGAAGATCGTCGACGAGGTGCTGGCAGCGAACGCGAAATCGGTCGAGGAATACCGCGCCGGCAAGGAGAAGGCGTTCAACGCGCTGATCGGGCAGGCGATGAAGGCCACCA
>CAYZXP010000206.1:0-1985 GCA_964482415.1 uncultured Bifidobacterium sp.
TTCGCTGGCATGGCCGGCTCGCTGTCAGCAGGTGACGCCGGCGATGCTTGCGGTGAGGCCGGTGCTTGCGAAGGCGCGGGTACTTGCGAAGGCGCAGGTTCTTGCGGAACTGCGGGTTCGTGCGAACGTGCAGGTTCTTGCGAAGGCACCGGTTCTTGCGAAGGCGCAGGTTCTTGCAACGGCACAGGCTCTTGCGGAACCGCGGGCACCGCAGCGGCGGGCGTCGGCGGATTACCAGGCACCTGCGGCTCGACCGCGTCGCCCTGCGCCGGCTCCGGTACGCGCTCTACGCGAATCTGCGTCGAGCGCTCGCGCGGCGCACGCGGCTCGGCGGCTGCGTCGCCATCGCGGTGGCGCGCGGCGCCGGAAATCGGGATCGCCCTGCCGCCAGCCTCGGCCGCACGCCGTTCACGCTCTTCGACGGCCCGATCACGCTCGGCCGCACGCTCCTTGCGCAGTAAGGCCTTGGCCTCGACTTCGACCCGGTTGACCGCACGCGCCGCGCTGCGCTCGCGGCCGCGCAAGTCGGACAGGCAGGATGCGACAAAGAATCGTTTGAGACAGTCAGCCTTTTCCGCCGAAAAGCGGTGGTTCAGGTGCTCACGCGCAGCCGGCAACCGCCGGATCGCCTCGTCCGCCCGATCCACCGAGTCGATCGACTCCGGCGGGAAATCGGCCAGCAGCTCCTTCTCCGGATCCAGCGCGAGCGCCGCCAGCGGCAGGGAAAGCAGGCAGGCGGAAATGACAGCCAGCGGAAGAAAACGATGTAATTTCATGAACAGTCTCAGGCAATCGCCGCCACGGTCTGGCGACGCGCGCTCTCCTTGTATTCGCGTGACTGCATCTCGACGATGCGCGACACGGTGCGATGGAATTCGTTTGACAGCGTGCCCTCCGTATACAACTGCTCCGGCGCGACCGCCGCCGACATCAACAGCTTGACGCGGTGGTCGTACAGCACGTCGATCAGCCAGGTGAAGCGGCGCGCTTCCGAGGCCATTTCGGCGGACATCTTCGGCACGTTCGAGACGATCACCGTATGGAAACGGCTGGCGATCTCGAGGTAGTCGTTCTGCGACCTCGGGCTGCCGCACAGCGTCGCGAAATCAAACCACGCCACGCCGCCGGCGCGCCGCACACAGCGGACATCCCGCGATTCTATCCTGATCCGCGGGTCTTCCTCGGTGGTTTCGGAGATGTCGATGAAGGCACGCAGCAGCGCGCGGTCGGATTCGGGCCCGAGCGGCGAATGATAAGCCTCCACCTGCTCCATGATGCGCTTGCGGTAGTCGGTGCCGGCGTCGACGTTCAGCACGTCAAGCCGCTCTTTCAGCAGAGCGATCGCCGGCAGCATGCGGTCGCGGTGCAATCCGTCCGGATACAGCTGGTCCGGCGCATAGTTCGAGGTCATCACGAACGACACGCCATGTTCAAACAGGGCCGTCAGCAGGTTGTACAAGATCATCGCGTCGGCGATGTCAGACACATGGAATTCGTCAAAGCAGATCAGACGGTAGCGGCGGGCAATCTTCTTCGCGACAATCAGCAGCGGGTCCTCGACATCCTTCTGCTCGTCGAGCGCGCGGTGCACGCCGCGCATGAATTCATGGAAATGCAAGCGCGTCTTGCGCACCACCGGCACGACCGCGTAGTAGCTGTCCATCAGGAAGGACTTGCCGCGTCCGACGCCACCCCACAGGTAGACGCCGCGCGGGATGTCGGGCCGGCGGATCATCCGCGTGATGCGGGTCGAGCGCTTCGCGCGATACGCGACCCATTCGTCATACGACTGCTGGAGCCGCTCGACCGCGGCCAGCTGCGCCGCGTCGGATTGATAGCCGCGCTCCTTCAGCGCATGGTGGTAATACTCGGTGACGTTCATTGCGGAGGATTCAGCGGGGTGAGGTCGACCACGACCTGTGCGGGATAGCGGGCACGCGACGAGCCGAGCGGGAAACCGAGGCCGAGCGACACGCCGACGCCGC
>CAYZXP010000206.1:2085-4102 GCA_964482415.1 uncultured Bifidobacterium sp.
CGGGCACGCGACGAGCCGAGCGGGAAACCGAGGCCGAGCGACACGCCGACGCCGCTGGTCCCGCCAAAGCCGCCACCCATGCCAACGCCGACGCGGGTGCCGCCGGCCGTACTGCCGCTGCCGGGCGCGCGGACGATCACTTCGGAGGTGCGATAGCCATCGCGATTGCAGACGACCCACAGGTCGCCGCTCGGTTCGCCGACATTGACGGCGCCGGGCGTCTGCAGCGTCCAGCTGCCGCGGTCGGTCTGCACGGTGCACTCGGCGCCGGCCAGCGCCTGGCCGCGAGTCGTGGTGAGGATATCGATGAGGCCTTCCGGCCGCTGCGGGCCGCTCGCGCAGGCGGCGACCAGCAGGCTGGAAAGTGCGAGGGCGGTCAGTCGAAGCACGTCAGTCCTCCTGTGATGACCGCCCTTGCGCTGCATGCGCGCGCGTCAGAAATTCAGCGCGCGCTTGTCGACGGCCAGGGCGGCCTCTTTGGTCGCCTCCGACAGCGTCGGATGCGCATGGCAGATGCGCGCGATGTCCTCGGCGGATGCGCGGAACTCCATTGCCACGACTGCTTCCGCGATCAGTTCGGAAGCCATCGGGCCGATGATGTGCACGCCGAGGATTTCGTCGGTCTTCGCATCCGCGAGGAATTTCACGAAGCCCGAGGTATCGCCCAGTGCGCGCGCGCGGCCGTTCGCGAGGAACGGGAAGCTGCCCGCCTTGTACGCAACACCGTCGGCCTTCAGCTGCTGCTCGGTGCGGCCGACCCACGCAATTTCAGGCGACGTGTAGATCACCCACGGAATCGTGTTGAAGTTCACGTGGCCGTGCTGGCCGGCGATGCGCTCGGCCACCGCAACGCCCTCTTCTTCCGACTTGTGCGCCAGCATCGGGCCACGCACGACATCGCCGACGGCCCACACGTTCGGCAGGTTCGAGCGGCAGTGATCGTCGACCGAGATGAAGCCGCGCTCGTCGAGCTTGAGGCCGATCGCGTCCGGGTTCAGGCCGTTGGTGTTGGGAATGCGGCCGATCGACACGATCAGCTTGTCCACCACCAGCTTGTGCGCATCGCCTTTGGCGTCGGTGTATTCGACGGTGACGTCCTTGCTGCCCTTCCTGATGTCGCCGATTTTCACGCCCATCTCGATCGCCAGGCCTTGCTTGACGAACAGCTTGTGCGCTTCTTTCGCCACCTGCTCGTCGGCTGCCGCGAGGAAGGCCGGCAGGGCTTCGAGGATGGTCACGTCGGCACCCAGGCGGCGCCAGACGCTGCCCATTTCGAGGCCGATCACGCCGGCGCCGATCACGCCGAGCTTTTTCGGCACAGCGTCAATCGCCAGCGCGCCGGAATTCGACAGCACCAGCTTCTCGTCGAACGGCGCATTCGGCAGCGCGCGCGGGTTGGAGCCGGTGGCGATGATGATGTGCTTGCCCTTCACCGACTCACTGGCCGGCTCGGACACAGCGATCTCGTAGCCGTCGGCGTCGGCCTTCACGAACGAACCGCGGCCATGCAGGAAGGTCACCTTGTTCTTCTTGAACAGGTACTGGATGCCGTCATTGTTCTGCTTCACGACGCCGTTCTTGCGGCCCAGCATCTGCGCGAGGTTCAGCTTCACGCCCTTGACTTCGACGCCGTGCTCGGCCAGGCCGTGCTGCACATGTTCGAAATGTTCGGCCGACTGCAGCATCGCCTTCGACGGGATGCAGCCGACGTTGGTGCAGGTGCCGCCCAGCGCCGGACCGCCCTGCTCGTTTTTCCAGTCGTCGATGCAGGCGACCGACATGCCCAGCTGCGCGGCGCGGATCGCTGCCACGTAGCCGCCGGGGCCGCCGCCGATCACGACGACATCAAAATTCTTCGCCATGTCCGCTCCTTACAGATCGAGCAGCAGGCGCGCCGGATCTTCCAGCGCTTCCTTCATCGCGACCAGGCCGAGCACCGCTTCGCGGCCGTCGATGATGCGATGGTCATACGACATCGCGAGGTAGTTCATCGGGCGGATCACGATCTGGCCGTTTT
>CAYZXP010000207.1:0-4079 GCA_964482415.1 uncultured Bifidobacterium sp.
AGCCGCGAGATCGCCGGCCCGCCCGGATAGCCCAGCCCAAGCAGCTTGGCCGACTTGTCAAACGCTTCGCCGGCCGCGTCGTCCAGGGTTTCGCCCAGGAGTTCATAGCAGCCGACGCCATCCACGCGCATCAGCTGCGTGTGCCCGCCCGATACCAGCAAGGCCACAAAGGGAAATTCCGGCGGCTTTGCCGACAGCAGCGGCGACAGCAGGTGACCTTCCAGGTGATGCACGCCCAGCACCGGCTTGTTCAGCGCCAGCGCAAGACCGTTCGCGACCGATGCGCCGACCAGCAGCGCGCCGGCCAGTCCCGGTCCCTGCGTGAACGCGACCGCATCAATCGCCGACAGCGGCAGATCGCTTTCCTTCAGCACCTGTTCGAGCAGCGGGATCGCGCGCCGTACATGGTCGCGTGACGCCAGTTCCGGCACGACGCCGCCGTACTCTTCATGCATTGCGACCTGCGAGTACAGTGCGTGCGCGCGCAGGCCGCGCTCGGTGTCATAGAGCGCGAGGCCGGTTTCGTCGCAGGAGGATTCGACGCCGAGGATGATCATCTGGGGAGGGCAGGATGTGGCAAGGTTCTTGCAAAGCCGTATTGTAATTTAAGAGACCCCGGGCCCATCGCGCCGGAGAAGGAGATTGGCAAACCATGAATGATTCAAGACGGTTGAAGATTGTCGTGGTCAACTCGCTGGTCGCGCCCGACGGCGCAGACGACGCCGCGATCGAGCAGGCCGACCGGGCCCGCGCGCTGCGCATCGGGCTGCTGGAAAACGGCTACAACATCCTTGCCGCGCTGCCGCCGGGCGACGACCTCGAGGGCCAGATCGCCAGGCTGCAGCCGGATCTGATCATCGTCGACGAGCAGTCCGACGTCGCGTTGCAGCGTGTCGTGGCGGCGACCGCGAACGCGCGCCGCCCCATTGTCTGTTTCACCGACGATGACGATCGCCAGAAGATGCACGCGGCCATTCGCGCCGGCGTGTCGGCCTATGTCGTGCAGGGACTGTCGGCCGAGCGGGTGAAGGCAGTCCTGGACGTGGCCGTCACGCGCTTTCGGGTCGAGCAGGAACTGCGCGAAGCACTCGAAGAAACCCGCAACAAGCTCGCCGAGCGCAAGGTGATCGAGCGCGCGAAGGGACTGTTGATGGAGCGCCAGCAGTGCACGGAGGACGAGGCCTATTCGAAGCTGCGCCGGCTGGCGATGGACAAGAACCTGAAGCTGGTCGAGGTCGCGCAGCGCATGCTGGACGTGGCCGAGCTGCTCGGCTGAGCGCACCGCATCGCCCTGGTGCGCGCGCACCGGATTGGCGCTGCCTGCTGCGCCTTTCCGGTCAGCCCGCTACCAGCAGGTAGAGCAGCAGCAGGTTCAGCACCAGCGAGGTCGCGCCGATGATCTTCCAGGTTGCGAGCGGGTCGCGCTGCGCCAGCGGGGCGGGGGCCGGTGCCAGCACCGGTCGCGACGCGCCGCGTTCGAGCGCCAGCAGCATTTCCTCGGCGGTCTCGAAGCGCTCGTCCGGGTTTTTCGCGACCGCCTTCAGCAGCAGGTTTTCCAGCCACAGCGGCAGGTCCGGCCGGTAGCGGGTCGGCGGCACCGGCTCGCCGAAGCGCGGCCTTTGGAAAGGCTCGACTTCACCGTACGGATAATGCCGGGTCAGCGCGTGGTACAGCGTGACGCCGGTGGCATACAGGTCGGTGCGCGCCGACGCGGGCTGGCCGTCGAACTGTTCCGGCGCAAGGAAGGACGGCGTGCCGGCCTGCGGCGACAGGTCCTGCTGCTCCGATTCCATCCCGCTTTTCGCCACGCCGAGGTCGAGCACGCGCAGTTCGCCGTCATCGCCGAGGTGCACGTTGGCCGGCTTGATGTCGCGGTGGATGATCGAGCGCCGGTGCAGCGCACCGATCGCGCGCACCAGCCGGGTGGCGTGTGCCACGAGGTCCGGGACGGTCAGGTGGCCACCGGCGTCGAGCAGCGCCTGCAGCGTATGGCCTTCATGCCAGGTGCTCAGGTAGTACAGGTAATTCTTGACGTCGGGCGCGACCACCTGGGGGAAGAAGCGCGCGACTACGCGCCGCGCCAGCCATTCTTCGTGTACGAAGGCGCTGGTCTCCTGCGGGTCATCGGCGCGCTCCGGCGTCAGCGTCTTCAGCACCAGCTTGCGCTGCGTGCGCGGGTCGAGCACGCGATACAGCAATGTCGCCGCCGAGCTGTGGATCAGCGCTTCGACCACATAACCGTCGAGCGACTGACCCGGCTTGAGCCGTGGCGGCACCGGCAACTGCGCCGCACCGGACAGCGCATCGCGCAGGTTTTCTTCGGGCAGCTGCAGCACGCGCACCACCAGCGCGGTCGCGTTGTCTTTCGAGCCTGCGGCGAGCGCGGCCTCAACCAGTTTTTTTGTGACGTCATCCGGCGGCGTCGGCTCGCCGGCGAGCGCCGACAGGTGCCACGCGATGTCATCCTGCGGCAGCGCGCTCCAGACGCCGTCGGTGGCGAGCAGGAAGATGTCGTCCTGCTGCAGCTCGCCCATGCCATGATCGATCGCCAGCTGCGAATCGATGCCGATGGCGCGCGTCAGCACGTGCTGCATCTCGGGACGGTCCCAGACATGGTCGGCGGTCAGCCGCTTCAGCGTGCCGTTGCGCAGCAGGTAGAGCCGGCTGTCGCCGACATGGGCGAAATAGTAGTAATTGCCGCGCACGACCAGCGTGGTCAGCGTGGTCGCCATGCCGCCGCGCTCGGCGCGGGTGCTGCCTTGCTTCTGCACCCAGCTGTTGATCGCCTTGATCACGCGGTCGAGTGCCTGCGTGACCGGCCAGGTATCGGGCGTCGCGTAGTAATCGGTGAGCAGGCCGCGCACGCTGTACTCGGCCGCCTCCCGACCGCCGTCACTGCCGGACACGCCATCGGCCACGGCGGCGATCATGCCCTTGGTCGATATCTCGGGTTCGGGCGGCGTGACCATTCCGACGAAATCTTCATTGCGTTCGCGAATGCCGGCAGTGGTGTGGTGCGCGGCGGTGAGAAGGAGGGGCATGGATTTGGGCTGCGTGATTCAGTCGATGGTAGCGGAGGACGGGCCAAGGCGAAAGGCGCTGGATAACGGCCTGCGCCGGGACGACGGCTTTGAACGCAGATAGCCCAAGAACCGTCATTCCGGCGAAAGCCGGAATCCATCGCCGATCAACCGGAGGCGCAATTCCCGGTGACGCGGCCACAGGTCCCAGCCCGCGCCGGGACGACGGTTGTGAAGACGATCCACTTTTGCACCGTCACCCCGGCGCAGGATGACGCAGGGCCGCGGAGCAGTGACTTTCGTCTCAGCGGGGAAGCATCAAATCTTCGCCGTCGTCATCGACGCGCTGCCCCACGTGGTGCGCCAGCGCGTCTTCACCGACGAAAGGCCGATCAGTGCGAGCACCGCCAGCGCCGCGAAGATCGTCAGGCCGAGCTGGTAGCTGCCGGTCAGCTGCTTCGAGTAGCCCATGCTGGACGCAAGATAGAAGCCGCCGACGCCGCCGGCCATGCCGACCAGGCCCGTCATCGTGCCGATCTCCTTGCGGAAGCGCTGCGGCACCAGCTGGAACACCGCGCCGTTGCCGGTGCCCAGTGCCAGCATTGCGCAAACGAACACGACCACCGCTGCCGTCGCCGACGGCAGGCCGATGCTGGCAATGAACAGGAACACCGAAGCCAGCAGGTACATGATCGACAGCGTCTTGATGCCGCCGAAGCGATCGGCCAGCGTGCCGCCGACCGGGCGCACCAGCGAACCGGCAAACACGCAGGCGGCGGTGAAGTAACCGGCGGTCGTCGGTGCCAGACCGTACTGTGTGTTGAAGTAGATCGTCAGCGACGAGGCCAGCCCGGAGAAGCCGCCGAAGGTCACCGCATAGAAGAACATGAACCACCATGCGTCCTTGTCCTTCAGCACTTTCAGGTATTCGGCCAGCGATTTCGGCGGCGGCGCGGTCGGCGCATCCTTTGCGAAGATCAGATAGACCGTGAGCGCGACGGTCAGCGGGATCAGGCACAGCCCGAACACGTTCTGCCAGCCGAAAGCAATCGCAAGGCC
>CAYZXP010000208.1:0-4056 GCA_964482415.1 uncultured Bifidobacterium sp.
ACAGCATCAGCGCGATGACGGCGCCGACGCCGGCCGACGGTATCGTCGACAGCACCGTCAGCGGATGCACGAGGCTTTCGTACAGGATGCCGAGCACGATGTAGATCACCACCAGCGCGGCGACGATCAGCAGCGGCTGCCGTCCCTGGGTCTCCTGGAACACGCGTGCATTGCCCTGGAAGCTGCCGCGCACGCTGGAGGGCATCATGATGGCCGCCTCGGCGCGCCGCACTGCCTGCTGGCCGTCGGCCAGCGACATGCCCGGGCTGACGTTGAACGACACCGTGCTGGCCAGCTCCGCGTCCTGGTGGCTGACGGAGGCGGCGGTCGGCCGCTCGGCGAAGCCGGCGATGGCCGACAGCGGCACCATCGTCGAACTCTGCGTTGACAGCGGCTGGCCGCTGGCGATGTCACGCAATGCCGGGTTGGACGGCAGCGCCGCGGCGCTGGCGCGCACCGGCACGTAGATGTCGTCCAGCGCCTGCGGGCTGCGCGCATGGTCGGGGCTGGCCTCCATGATCACGCGGTACTGGTTCAGTTCGCCGTAGAGCGTCGCCACCTGTCGCTGGCCGAATGCGTTGTACAGCGCATTGTTGATGTCGCGCGCGGTCACGCCAAGGCGCGCAGCGGCGTCCTTGTCGATCTTCACGAAGGTTTCGACGCCGTTTTCCTGCAGGTCGGAGTCGACGTCGACCAGTCCCGGCTGCTGCTTGAGCGCTTCCACCAGCTTCGCGGTCCAGCGCTTCAGGTCCTGCTGGTTGTCGCTCTTCAGCGTGTACTGCACCACGCTCATGTCGCGCCGGCCGCCGACGCGCAGGTCCTGCACCGGGATCAGCACCGCGGTCACGCCGGTCACGCGCGCCATCTTCGGCCGCAGCCGCGCAATCACCTGCTGGCCGCTCTCGTAGCCTTCGCCGCGCTCGGCCAGCGGCTTGAGCGTGATGTACATGAAGCCGCCGCCGCTGCGCGAGCCGCCGGCATAGCCGGTCACGGTCGCCACTGCCGGATCGCGGCGGATGATGTCGACCAGCTGCTGCACCTTGCCCTTCATCGCATCGAAGGAAATGCTCTGGTCGGCGCGCAGGCTGGCACTGATCTGGCCGGAGTCCTGCGTCGGGAAGAAGCCCTTCGGCACCACGCTGAACAGCCAGCCGTTGAGTCCGATCACGGCCGCCAGCATCAGCAGCACCAGCCAGCGATGGTCGAGCGCGACGTCCAGCGTGTGCGCATAGACCTGCTGCACCCATGCATAGCCACGCTCGAGCCCGCGTGAAATCCTTCCCGGTGGCTTCGCCGCCTGTCCCGGCCGCAGCATCCATGCGCACATCATCGGCGTGGTGGTCAGCGAGATCAGCAGCGAGATCATCACCGCGGCCGACAGCGTCAGCGCGAATTCGCGGAACAGCCGGCCGACCTGCCCGCCCATGAACAGCAGCGGGATGAACACCGCCACCAGCGACAGCGAGATCGACAGCACGGTGAAGCCGACTTCGCGCGCGCCGCGCAGCGCCGCCTCGAAACGGTCCATGCCGGCTTCGAGGTGCCGCGAAATGTTCTCCAGCACCACGATCGCATCGTCGACCACGAAGCCGGTCGCCACCGTCAGCGCCATCAATGACAGGTTGTTCAGCGAAAAACCCAGCAGGTACATCACGCCGAAGGTGCCAAGCAGCGACACCACTGTCGCGACTGCCGGTATCACGGTGGCGCGCGCGCTGCGCAGGAAGGCGCTGACCACCAGCACCACCAGCACGACCGAGATCAGGAGCGTGACCTCGATCTCGAACAGCGACGCGCGGATCGAATGCGTGCTGTCGGACGCGACATGCAGCGCGACGTCGGACGGCAGGTCGGCGCGCAGCGAGGGCAGCAGCGCGCGCACCGCGTCGACCGTCTCGATCACGTTCGCGTCCGGCTGCCGGTAGACCATGGCCACCACCGACGGCTGGCCGTTGAACAGGCCGAGGTTGTTGCGGTCCTCGGGGCCGTTGTCGACGCTGGCGACATCCTTCAGCCGCACCGGCGCGCCGTTGCGCCACGCAACGACAAGTTCGCGGTACTCGGCGGCGTCCAGCCGCGCGGCGGTCGCGCCGGTATTGGTCAGGATCTGGAACGCACGGCCGTCGCCCTCGATCACGCCTTTCGGGCGGTTTGCGGTACTGGACTGGATGGCCGCGCGCACGTCTTCCATGCTGATGCCGTGCCGGTTCAGCGCGAACGGCAGCAGTTCCACCCGCACCGCCGGCAGCGATCCGCCGCCGATGTCGACCTCGCCGACGCCATTTACCTGCGACAGCCGCTGCTGGATCAGGTTCGACGCCGCTTCATAGATCTGGCCGGTCGAGCGGGTGGTCGAGGTGAGGGTGAGCACGATCACCGGCGAATCGCCGGGATTCGATTTGGTGTAGGTCGGGTTCGAGCGCAACGCCAGCGGCAGGTCGGCGCGCGCGGCATTGATCGCGGCCTGCACTTCGCGCGCGGCCGAATCAATCTGGCGCGACAGGTCGAATTGCAGCGAGATGCGCGTCGAGCCGTTGCCGCTGGTCGAGCTCATCTCCACCAGTCCCGGCAGCGCGCCGAGCCGGCGCTCGAGCGGCGCCGCGACGCTGGCCGCGAGCGTGGCCGGGCTTGCGCCTGGCAGCTGCGCGCGCACCGAGATCGCCGGCGACTCGACCTGCGGCAGCGGCGCGACCGGCAGCGCAAAGAAGGCGGCGACGCCGGCCAGCGCAATGGCGAGCGTCAGCAGCCAGGTGGCGACTGGCCGCTCGATGAAGGGGCGCGACAGGTTCAAGCGGCGTCCCCGTGCCGGGTGCGCGCGCCCAGCCAGCGGCGGCCGAGGCGGTCGAACCCGAGGTAGATCACCGGCGTGGTGAACAGCGTCAGCAGCTGGCTGACCACCAGCCCGCCGAAGATGGCCAGCCCGAGCGGATGGCGCAGCTCCGCGCCCTGGCCCCAGCCAAGCATCAGCGGCAGCGCCGCGAACAGCGCGGCCAGCGTGGTCATCAGGATCGGGCGGAAGCGCAGCAGCGCGGCCTGATGGATCGCCTCACGCGGGGTCTTGTGGTCGTCGCGCTCGGCGGCGATCGCGAAGTCGATCATCATGATCGCGTTCTTTTTCACGATGCCGATCAGCAGGATGATGCCGATCACGCCAATCACGCCGAGGTCCTCGCCGGCCAGCATCAGCGCCAGCAGCGCGCCGACGCCGGCCGACGGCAGCGTCGACAGGATGGTCAGCGGATGGATGTAGCTCTCGTACAGCACGCCCAGCACGATGTAGACGCAGATCACTGCCGCTAGGATCAGCCACAGCTGGTTGGACAGCGCCGCATCGAAGGCGCCGGCGGCGCCGAGGAAGTTCAGCGACACCGACGCCGGCACGCCGATCTCGCGCGCGGCCGCGCGGATCGCGCCGACCGCATCTTCCAGCGCGCCGCCGGGCGGCGTGTCGAAGCCGATGGTGGTGGCGGGAAACTGGCCGACGCGCGTGACCTGCAGCGGCGCCGGCTGCTCCTGCACGCTGGCGATCGCGTCCAGCGTGGTCGGCCGGCCGGAGCCGGTCTTCAGCGGCATGCGGCCGAGCGACTGCGGGCTGTCGGCGCTGCCCGGCAGCGCCTCGAGCACGACGCGGATCTGGTTGGTCTCGGTGAAGATGGTCGACACGATCCTTTGCCCGAACGCGCTGTACAGCGCATCGTCGATCGCGGCGGCGGTGACGGCCACGCGCGCGGCGCTGTCACGGTCGACGCCGACCATCACCGACGGTCCGGTCGCATTCACGTCCGAACTGGCGTTGCGCACCGCCGGTTCGTCGCCCAGCCGTTCCAGCAGCAGCGTCGCCCAGCGGCGCACGGTGGCCGGGTCGGCGCCTTCGACCGACAGCCGGTACTGCGTCGGGCCGGTCTCGGCATCGATGGTCAGGTCCTGCACCGGCTGCAGGTAGAGCGTCGCGCCGGGCACGCGCGCGGCCAGCTCGCGCAGCCGGTCCATCGTCTGCTGCTGGTTGCCGCTGCGGCGCTCGTTCAGGTTGATCAGCAGGCTGCCGGTGTGCGGCAT
>CAYZXP010000209.1:0-3970 GCA_964482415.1 uncultured Bifidobacterium sp.
TCTTACTCTAGGTCTCGCAATATGTACGCACCATGAAAAAAGCGGACCGTCGGGTCCGCTTTTTCTTTGGTCAAATCATTCGGCCAGCGCTGCAAAGGCACGGTCGCGGATTTCTTCGACCGCGCCGACGCCGGCTATCTTCCTGTATTTCGGCGCGCCGGCCTGACCGGACTTGGCCCAGTCGTTGTAGTAGCCGACCAGCACCTTGGTCTGGTCGTGATAGACCGCCAGGCGCTTCTTCACCGTATCCTCGCGATCGTCGTCGCGCTGGATCAGGTCCTCACCGGTCAGGTCATCCTTGCCGGCGACCTTCGGCGGGTTGAATTTCACGTGATAGCTACGGCCGGAAGCCGCGTGCACGCGGCGGCCGCTCATGCGCTCGACGATGGCCTCGTCCGGCACGTCGATCTCGAGCACGTAGTCGATGGCGACGCCGGCATCCTTCATCGCATCCGCTTGCGGAATCGTGCGCGGGAAACCGTCGAACAGATAGCCGTTCGCGCAGTCCGGCTGCTTCAGGCGGTCCTTGACCAGCCCGATGATGATGTCGTCCGACACCAGCCCGCCTGCGTCCATTACCTTCTTCGCTGCGATGCCGAGCGGCGTGCCTTCTTTCACCGCTGCGCGGAGCATGTCGCCGGTCGAGATTTGCGGAATATTAAATCGTTCCTTGATATAGGCAGCCTGGGTGCCCTTGCCTGCCCCCGGTGCTCCCAACAAAATGAGCCGCATCGTCAATAAATCCTTAACTGTTTTTATACCTGTTACCTGCCGTCTCCGGCAACGCGGCGGTATTGTCTGATATTTAGCTTGCCCGAAACTTACCACAGAATGCCGGGATGCTACCCGATATCACCCTGCGTTGAAATTGCTCAATCGGCAAAATGGCGGCGCACGCGCTCGAGATCGGCCGGCGTATCGACGCCCGCCGGCGGCGCTTCATCGACCACATGGACAGCGATACGGTAAGCGTTCCAGAGCACGCGCAGCTGCTCGAGCGCCTCGATCGTTTCCAGCGGCGACACCGGCAGCGTCGGATAGCGCTGCAGGAAATCCTGGCGGTAGGCATAGAGCCCGACATGCCGCAGCGGCTGGTAGCCGGCCGGCATGGTCGAACGGTCGGCCGCAAACGCGTCGCGATGCCAGGGCAGCGGCGCGCGCGAGAACATCAGCGCATCGCCGCGCGCATCGAGCACCACCTTCACCACGTTCGGATTGAACAGGTCGGCGATGTCGTGAATGGGATGCGCGGCCGTCGCCATCGGCGCATGCGCGTCAACGCGGGCCGCGCAGGCGTCGATCAGTGCCGGATCGATCAGCGGCTCGTCGCCCTGCACATTCACGATCACCGCATCATCCGGCAGGCCCGCGGCCTGTGCGACTTCGGCGATCCGGTCCGTGCCCGACGGATGGTCGGCGCGCGTCATGCGCACGTCGATACCGTGCCGTTCACAGGCGGCCATCACGTCCGCATGGTCGGTCGCGACGATGATCCGCGACGCCTGCGACAGCGCAGCCCGCTCGGCCACGCGCACGACCATCGGCTTGCCGCCCAGGTCAGCCAGCGGCTTGTCCGGCAGGCGCGTCGACGCCATGCGCGCCGGAATGATCACGGTAAACGACATCGGCGAAAAAACTCAGGCAGGATCGGCGGCGCCGGACGGCGCCGCATTCAGGTCGCGGGCTTCTTCAGCCCACATGATCGGTATGCCGTCACGGATCGGATAGGCAAGGCGGTCGCCCTGGCAAATCAGTTCCTGCGCATCCTTGTCATACTTCAGCGGCCCCTTGCACAGCGGGCAGACCAGGACATCAAGCAGTCGGGTGTCCACGCAATTTCTCCACAATTTGGTCGGCCAGAGGACCGGCTATCGACGCCTCCACCGGTACGGCCCACAGCCTCGGATCGGCGGCGAGCGTGTCGGTGCGCGCGCATTTTACTGCATCCTTGTCGGTGACCAGAATGAAGTCGGCGGCGACGTCCTGAAAAGGATTGTGCGAGAAATCGAAGTGATCCGGCAAGGCGATTGCCTCGGCCAGCAGCACGCCCTGCGCGGCCAGCATGTCGAAGAAACGCTGCGGATTGCCAATGCCGGCAGCGGCCACCACGCGCGCGCCTGCCGGAAGCGCCGCCAGCGGCATGCGCCGTGCGCGATCCGCCAGCTGCTCGGCGTGGTCACCGGCAAGTTTCATCAGGTGGCCGCCGGCCGGCGGCAGCACGCCATTGCCGACATAAAAATCGCTGCGGCGCGACGCGGGCTCACGCAGCGGCCCGGCCGGCAGCAGCCAGCCATTGCCATGCCCGCGCGCATCCGACAGCTGGATTTCGACGGTGCGGCCCAGCGCGTAATGCTGCAGGCCATCGTCGGAAACGATCACGTCAGTATCGGGATGGCGTTGCAGCAGGTGCTGAGCGGCCAGCACGCGGCGGCGACCGACCACCACCGGCACCCGCGCCTTCAGCGCAATCAGCAGCGGTTCGTCGCCGACTGCGGAAGGCAGGCTGCGCTCGTCCACCTCAGTCACGCCGTCGACGCTGGCGCCATAGCCGCGCGAGATCACGCCCGGCCGGAAGCCACGCGCGCGCAATTGCTCGACCAGCCAGATCACCAGCGGCGTCTTGCCCGTGCCGCCGACGAAGATGTTGCCGACGACGATCACCGGCACCGGCAAGCGCGCCTGTTTCAGCAGGCCGATCGCAAACAGCCCGCGGCGCAGCGCTGTCAGTGCGCGGTACAGCAGCGACAGCGGCAACAGCAGCGATGCGAGCCATCCGCGGCCGCGCCATGCGCGCATCAGCGTGCCGGCTGCCGAGCCGGCGCGGGGCAAGGACGCGTTTTGTGTGGAATGGTTCATTCAGCAGGACCGGAACGAGTGGTGAATGCCAGCGTCGGCAGGCCGGCCAGCCGCGCGCCCTCCATCACGCGCACCACCGACTGGTGTGTTGCCAGCGCATCGGCCTGCAACTCGACCTGGCAGGCCGGGTCGCCATGCGCTGCGTCGGCCAGTGCCTGCGCCAGCGCGGCTGTCCCGGCCGCAACCGCAGCGCCGCCGACCATGACGCGGCCGTCAGCAGCCACTGCCACCGCGACCGAGCATGGCTTTGCCTGCGCCGGATCAGCGGCTGCGTCCGGCAGCGACAGCCGCAGCGCGCCGAAGCGATGGAAATTCGTGCTGACCATCAGGAAGATCACGATCACCAGCAACACGTCGATGAACGCAATCAGGTTGACCTCGGGCCGGTCGCGGCCCGGCAACGGACGAAAGTTCATGCGGCCCGCCCGTCGGCACGCGCGGCGATGACGCTGTCGATGAAGCGCTGCGCCTGCTGTTCCATCGCAATGACGAAGCCATCGACAAGCGCATGGAAATGACGATGGAACAGCAGCGCGGGAATCGCAATCGCAAGGCCGAACGCCGTGTTGTACAGCGCGACCGAGATGCCGTGCGCGACCTGCAGCGGATCCGCGCCGCCGGCATCCTGCGCGCCGAACAGCTCGATCATGCCGACCACGGTGCCGAACAGTCCCATCAACGGCGCCAGCGTCGCCACCGTGCCGAGCGTGGTCAGGTAACGCTGCAAGCGGTGCGCGGCTGCGCGGCCGGCTTCCTCGATCGCCTGCCGCATCGTATCGCGGGGCGCGGCCCGTTGCCGCATGCCCGCGGCCAGCACGCAACCGAGCGGCGAGTTCTGCTCCAGCTGGACAATCAGTTCGTCATCAATACGGCCGGAGCGGCTCACCGCGATCGCTTCAGCGAGCAGCGTCGGCGGCAAAATGCGCGCGGCGCGCAAGTACAATACGCGCTCGACGATCAGCGCAAGACCGACGAAGGACGCGGCGAGCAGGAACCAGACCGGCCAGCCCGCCGCCTGGATCATCGCAAACAAGATGGAAACTCCTGGGCAGGGAATGCAGGCTGCGAATGTATCCGCTTCACTTTCCCCGGGCAAGGCAAAGTCTCGCGAACG
>CAYZXP010000210.1:0-3962 GCA_964482415.1 uncultured Bifidobacterium sp.
TCAGGCGGCGCTGCCCTCGCCGGCCTGCCGCCATGCGTCGATCAGCTCCCTGGCGGCGGGATCGAGGGTTGCCAGCGGGCGCGCCCGCGCCCGCTCGAAAATCATCAGTGCATAGACATTGGCAAGCACATTTACTTCGGCCGACAGCGCGCGTTCTTCGCCGGTTGATGGCCGTTGGCGGCGCCAGTAGTTGATCGCTTGTTCAAGCTCGTTCACGGTCAGGTCCATGCGGGCATTGTAACGAGCCTGCCGATCGCTGCTAGCATCGGCGGATCAGGTTAACCGGGAGATCCGATGCGTTTTGTGCTTGTTCATGGTGCATGGCATGGCGGCTGGTGCTGGCGGCAGGTGGCTGCGTACCTGCGGTCTGACGGCCACGAGGTGTTCACGCCGACGATGACGGGGCTGGGTGAGCGCGCGCACCTGCTGCGGGCCGACACGGGGCTGGCGACCTGCATCGACGATATCTGCGCGGTCATAGCGGCCGAGGAGATCGATGACGTCGTCCTCGTCGGCCACAGCTTCGCCGGTCCGGTGATTAGCGGCGTCGCGGACCGCCTGCCGGAACGCCTGCGGCAACTCGTCTATCTTGATGCGATCGTGCTGCAGCATGGGCAGTCGGCACTGTCGGCGTTCAGCGACGACGTGCAGCGCGAACGCCGCCGCACGATCGATGCGGAAGGGCTGCGAATGGCGATTCCGGATCCGGCAAAGTTGGCGTCACCGAGCCGGCGCAGTCCGACTGGCTGCGCCGCCGGCTGACGCCGCATCCGCTGAAGGCCTATACCGACCCGTTGCAGCTCCGCCATCCTCTCGGCAACGGGCTGCACAAGACTTATGTCGCGGTGACCGATCCCTGGTATGCGCCGCTGGCGGAAATTCGCGCGTGGGTGCGCAGCCAGCCCGACTGGGCGTGGCGCGAACTGGCGGCCGGGCATGATGCGATGGTGACGGCGCCCGCCGCGCTGGCGCAGCTGCTCGGTGACTGCGCCGCACTGCCGGCGCGCTAACGCGTGCGCAGGAATTGCGCGAGCTTGTCGGCGCCCAGCGCGAGGCGCTCGGTTGAACTGGCGAAGCACCAGCGCAGCGCGCCCTCGCCTTCCGGCCCGAAGGCGCTGCCCGGGGCCAGTCCCAGCCCGGCATCGGCTACCAGCCGCTTGCACAGCGCGAGCGAGTCGCGTTCGCCGTCGATGGTGAAGAACAGGTACATGGCGCCGCGTGGCTTCGGCGCGGTGACGCCGGCCGCGCGCATGTCCGGCGCCGACAGGCGTTCGTACAGGTAGTCGCGCGCGCTGCGGTAGCGCGCCACGGTGTGCTGCACGATTTCCTCGCTGCGGTTCACCGCCACCACGCCTGCGCGCTGCACGAAGCCCGGCGCGCAGGAAGTGTTGTACTCGATGAGCTTTCCCAGCCCGCTCATCAGCGACTGCGGCAATTGCATCCAGCCCAGGCGCCAGCCCGTCATCAGCCAGGCCTTCGAGAAGCTGTTGGTCGACACCACGCGTTCGTCGGCCTCGCACAGGTCGAGGAAGGACGGCGCGCAGGCCGGCGCGCCCTCCGGCGTGTCATAAGCGAGCCGCTCGTAGACGTCATCGGCCAGCAGCCAGATGCCGTGCTTGCGGCAATGCGCGAGCAGCACTTGCTGTTGCTCGCGCGTGATGGTCCAGCCGGTCGGATTGTTCGGCGAGTTCAGCAGCAGCGCGCGGGTGCCCGGCGTCAGCGCATCCAGCAGGCGGTCGAGGTCGAGTTCCCAGCGCGGCGGCGCAGCGGCAGTATCGAATTGCAGCGGCACCGACACCACGTCGGCGCCGAGGATCTTCGGTATCTCGATCAGGTTCGGCCACAGCGGCGTGACGGCAACCACGCGGTCACCCGGGTTCAGCAGCAGCTGCGCGACCAGCATCAGCGCGGACACGCCCGACGAGGTGACCGCGATGTTGTCCGCTGCCGTCGGCCGGTGCAGCCGGGTCGAATACGCGGCCAGCGCGTCGCGCAGCTCAGGCATGCCGAGGTTGTGCGTATAAAAAGTGTCGCCTTCGTCGAGCGCTGCCTTGGCGGCATCGCGTATGAACCCCGGCGTCACCTCGTCCGGCTCGCCGAACCAGAACGGCAGCACGTCCTGGCGGCCCATGCCGGCGTTGGCGACTTCGCGGATGCGCGATGCGACGAGGGACTGTACCGCGGCGCGCGGCTCGACGGAGAAATGCGGAAACGAGGTCATGTCAGGTGCACAGCCACAGCTGGTTGGAGAGGTCGACGATGAAGCCCGGGCGAAGGTAGGCAATGAACCCGCATGCCAGCAGCAATGCGCCCAGCAGCAGGTACAGCAGCTGCCGGCGCGTACTCATGCGGCGGCCTGCACGCGCGTCACCGGTGCTTCGCTGATTGGCAGGTTCAGCAAGCCGGCGATCACGCCGAGTCCGATCGTGATCATCCAGACCGTGTGGTAGCTGCCTTCGAGCGTAAACAGGTAGCCGCCGAGCCAGACGCCGAGCACGCTGCCAAGCTGGTGCGAGAAGAACACGAAGCCGGCCAGCATCGACAGGTGGCGCACGCCGAACATGCCGGCAATGACGCCATTCGTCAGCGGCACGGTCGATAACCACAGTAGTCCCATCGCCGCGGCAAACAGGTAGACCGACTGCGGCGACAGCGGAGCGAACACGAAGGCCGCAATGATTACCGCGCGCGTGAAGTAAATCGCTGACAGCAGGCGGGGCTTGCGCAGGCGCCCGCCGAGTTTGCCGGCCAAGAGGGAGCCGAAGATGTTGAACAGCCCAATCAGCGCGAGCGCAATCACGGCGACCTTCGGATCCACGATGCCCTGGTCTTTCAGGTAGGAAGGCAGGTGTACGCCAATGAACACCACATGAAAGCCGCAGACAAAATAGCCGGCCACCAGCAACTGGAAAGGGCGATACGAGAAAGCTTCACGAATCGCATCGCCGACGCTCTGGTGCGTGCCCGCAGCATGGGCTTCCGGCGCCGGTTCGCGCAGCATGAAGGCCAGCGGCATCATCATCACGACGACCAGCACGGACAACAAATACAGGGCGCCCTGCCAGCCGGCGGCGGAGATCAGCTGCTGCTCGACCGGCACCATCGTGAACTGACCGAAGGATCCGGCTGCACCGAGCACGCCGAACGCCCACGAACGCTGCGCCAGCGGCGCCGTGCGCCCGACAATGCCCGACAGCGCGCCAAACGCCGTACAGGCCAGCCCGGTGCCGATCAGCAGGCCGGAGCTCAGCGCGAACGCGGTCGGGTCATCGACCAGCGCCATGCACAGCAGTCCGGCCATGTAGATCAGCGCGCCGAAGAACACCACGCGCGCCGCGCCGAAGCGGTCCGCGGCCATGCCGGAGAACGGGCCGACCGCACCCCATGTGAGGTTCTGTACGGCCATCGCAAGGGAGAAGGTTTCGCGCGTCCAGTCGTGCTGCTGCGAGATTGGCTGCAGCCAGAAGCCGAAGCCGTGGCGCACGCCCATGGCCAGCGACAGGATGATGCCGCTGGCGATCAGTACGGGAGCAAGACGGGGCGTGTGTGTGGTGCGGAACATGTCAGGCGGCATTGATGGTCAGCCTGACAGTGTAAAGCAAGCCTGTCGGCGGCGTTCAGCGTGAACACCGCCGACAGGCACGACCACCGGGATTCGCCCGGCGGTGGCCTGAACGGGAAGGCGGCTACTGGCCCGTGCTCGGGCTGGTGCCCGGGCCCGGCGTTGAGCTGGGTGTCGGACTGGTGGTGCTGGGCGTGTCGGTACCCATGCCGCCGGCGCTGCTGCCCTGAGATGACGCACCGCCCGACATGCCCGGTGGTGACGAGGGCGCGGACGGCGTCGTCGTTTCGGGATAGCCCGCGCCACCGGACATGCCCGACGAGCTGCCGGAACTGCTGCCTGACGAGGAGCCTGGCGGCATCGTGGAGGACGGCGTGTCGGTGCTGGTCGCGCCACCGGT
>CAYZXP010000211.1:0-3939 GCA_964482415.1 uncultured Bifidobacterium sp.
GCATCAAGATCATGTCGTCGGGCCGTCTGAACGGCATCGAAATCGCTCGTACCGAGTGGTATCGCGAAGGCCGTGTGCCGCTGCACACGCTGCGCGCTGATATCGACTACGGCTTCGGCGAGGCCGAGACCACCTACGGCATCATCGGCATCAAGGTGTGGGTCTACAAGGGCGATCGTCTGGCCAATGGCGAAACGCCGGTGGTCGAAGTCGCCGCAGACGAAGAGCGCAAGCGCCGCGGTCCGCGTCGCGACGATGGCAAGCCGTCGGGTCGTCCGAGCCGTGGTCGTCCGGGAGCGGATGCTGCAGGCGCAGGCGCTCCGGGCGCCAAGCGTGTCCGCGCGAAGAAGGCTGACGCACCTGCTGCGCCGGCTGACAAGGCAGGAGAATAAACATGCTGCAACCAGCACGCAGAAAATATCGCAAAGAGCAAAAAGGCCGCAACAAGGGCATTTCGCATGAGCGCGGCACCGCGGTGTCGTTCGGCGAATTCGGCCTGAAGGCGGTTGGTCGTGGTCGTATCACCGCTCGCCAGATCGAATCGGCGCGTCGTGCGATGACCCGTCACATCAAGCGTGGCGGCCGTATCTGGATCCGTATTTTCCCGGACAAGCCGATCTCGCAAAAGCCGGCTGAAGTCCGTATGGGTAACGGTAAAGGCAGCCCCGAGTACTACGTCGCAGAAATCCAGCCGGGCAAAGTGCTGTACGAGATGGACGGTGTCGACGAAGCACTGGCGCGCGAGGCGTTCCGCCTGGCAGCTGCCAAGCTGCCGTTGGCGACGACCTTCGTCGTGCGCCAGGTTGGCCAATAAGGGAGCAAAGTAATGAAAGCATCTGAACTCCAGGGCAAGGACAAAGCAGCGCTGCAGAAAGAGCTGAACGATCTGCTGAAAGCTCAATTCGGCCTGCGCATGCAAGTCGCAACCCAGCAGCTGAGCAATACTTCGCAGCTGAAGAAGGTTCGTCGCGACATCGCCCGCGTGAAGACCGTGATCAACCAGAAGGACGCATAACATGAACGCGACTGCAGAAAACAAATCGCTGAAGCGCACCCTGGTCGGCACCGTCGTTTCCGACAAGATGGACAAGACGGTTACCGTTCTGATCGAGCGCCGCGTTCGTCACCCGCTGTATGGCAAGATCATTGTGCGCTCGAACAAGTACCACGCGCACAATGAGGGCAACGTTGCCAAGGCAGGTGACACCGTCGAGATTCAGGAAGGTCGCCCGATCTCGAAGACGAAGGCCTGGACTGTGACCCGCGTGGTCCAGACCGCACAAGCTGTTTAATGCTTGCGCACCCGGCATTATGTGAGGCATAATGTCGGGCTTCCCCGCTTTTGCGGGAATTCTCGGATGAGACCATCTTGTCCGGGATGCGGTAGAAGTAAACTTTCGTAGCTTTTTATCAACCCAATCGGCGCTTCCGGTCTTCGGAGGTTCTGGCGGGACCAAGACTGACCGTTAACGGCCGCATCGTGCGTCCGGCGCGGATTAAGTTGGGAAAGAGAAATCATGATTCAAACTGAGAGCCGGCTCGATGTAGCCGACAACACGGGTGCTCAGGAAGTCCTGTGCATCAAGGTGCTGGGCGGATCCAAGCGCCGTTACGCCAGCATCGGCGACGTGATCAAGGTCACGGTCAAGCGCGCTGCCCCGCGCGGTCGCGTCAAGAAGGGCGAGATCTACAACGCGGTTGTTGTTCGTACCGCGAAAGGCGTGCGTCGCCCGGATGGTTCGCTGGTTCGCTTCGACGGCAACGCTGCCGTTCTGCTGAACGCCAAGCTCGAGCCTATCGGCACGCGCATTTTCGGACCGGTCACCCGTGAGCTGCGCACCGAGCGCTTCATGAAGATCGTGTCCCTCGCGCCTGAAGTTCTGTAAGGAGTCGCCATGGATAAGATTCGTAAAGGTGACGAAGTCATCGTCCTGACCGGCAAGGACAAGGGCAAGCGTGGCCTGGTCCAGCAGCGTGTGGATGCTGAGCACGTCGTGGTTGAAGGCGTCAACGTCGTGAAGAAGGCTGTCAAGCCGAACCCGATGACGGGCGCAACCGGCGGCATCATCGACAAGCTGATGCCGATTCATGTGTCCAATGTCGCGCTGTTCAATGCGGCGACGGGCAAGGCAGATCGCGTGGGCGTCAAGCTCGTGGACGGAAAGCGTGTCCGCGTGTACAAGTCCAGCGGCGAAGTGGTGAAGGTGTAAGCATGGCGCGTCTCCAAGGTATCTACGAAAAAGACATCGTCGCGGCGCTGACCGCGAAGTTCGGCTACACGTCGCGCATGCAAGTGCCGCGTCTGACGAAAATCACGCTGAACATGGGTCTGGGCGAAGCGGTTGCCGACAAGAAGATCGTCGAGCACGCTGTGGGCGACATGACGAAGATCGCCGGTCAGAAGCCGGTGGTCACGAAGGCACGCAAGGCAATCGCGGGCTTCAAGATTCGTGAAGGCTATCCGATCGGCTGCATGGTCACGCTGCGTGGCGCGCGCATGTACGAATTTCTGGATCGCCTGATCACGATCGCGTTCCCGCGCGTGCGTGACTTCCGTGGTGTGTCCGGCAAATCGTTCGATGGTCGCGGCAACTACAACATCGGCGTGAAAGAGCAGATCATCTTCCCGGAAATCGAGTACGACAAGATCGATGCGCTGCGTGGCATGAACATCAGCATCACCACGACCGCCAAGTCCGACGAAGAAGCGAAAGCGCTCCTCGCCGCATTTAAATTCCCGTTCAGAAACTGAGGTTGCCATGGCAAAACTGGCACTGATTAACCGTGAACAGAAGCGCGCCGCACTGGTGAAGAAGTACGCCGCCAAGCGCGCTGAGTTGAAAGCGATCATCGACGATCAGTCGAAATCGGAAGAGGAGCGTTACGAAGCCCGCCTGAAGTTGCAGGCGCTGCCGCGTAATTCGGCTCCGAACCGTCAGCGCAATCGTTGCACGCTGACCGGTCGCCCGCGTGGCACCTTCCGCAAGTTCGGCCTCGGCCGCACCAAGCTCCGTGAAATCGCCATGCGCGGCGAAATCCCGGGTATGACCAAAGCCAGCTGGTAATAGGAGAACAAGCGATGAGTATGAGCGATCCTATCGCCGATATGCTGACGCGTATCCGTAACGCGCAGGGTGTCAACAAGACTTCGGTAGTGATGCCGTCGTCGAAGCTGAAAGTGGCGATTGCCCGCGTTCTGAAGGACGAAGGCTATATCGAGAATTTCGCGGTGGCTGCCGATGGTGGCAAGCCGGTCCTGTCGATCGAGCTGAAGTACTACGCTGGTCGCCCGGTCATCGAGCGCATTGAGCGCGTCTCGCGTCCTGGCCTGCGTATCTACAAAGGCAAGGCAGAGATCCCGACCGTGATGAACGGCCTGGGTGTGACCATCGTGTCGACGCCGCAGGGTGTGATGACCGATCGCAAGGCTCGCGCTACCGGTATCGGTGGCGAGATCCTGTGCTACGTGGCGTAAGAGGGGGTAAGCACTATGTCTCGAGTAGGTAAGATGCCGATCCCTCTGCCCGCAGGCGTCGAAGTGGCGATCGCGGCAGACAAGATCTCCGTCAAGGGTGCACAGGGTTCCCTGTCGCTGCCGCTGACTGGCCAGGTCATCGTCAAGAACGAAAACAACGCGCTGACCTTTGCGCCGGCCGACGAATCGCGCGAATCGCGCGCGATGTTCGGTACCGTCCGCGCACTGGTCAACAACATGGTCACCGGCGTCACCAAAGGCTTCGAGAAGAAGCTGACGCTGGTTGGCGTGGGCTTCAAGGCGCAAGCGCAAGGCGACAAGCTGAACCTGTCGCTGGGCTTCTCGCACCCGGTCCTGCATCAGATGCCGGCTGGCGTGAAGTGCGAGACCCCGTCGCAGACCGAAATCCTGATCAAGGGTATCGACCGCCAGCAAGTGGGTCAGGTCGCGGCTGAAGTTCGCGC
>CAYZXP010000212.1:0-3908 GCA_964482415.1 uncultured Bifidobacterium sp.
GCCACCGCCGCCGCCGCCGCCGCCACCGCCGCCGCCGCCGCCACCGCCGCCGCCGCCGCCACCGCCACCACCGCCGACGGGAACGTCGGTGTTGATCTCGACGCGTGCCGGCCTGGTCGCCGACGATGCGCTCGCCAGCGCCAGCGTCGGCATCTGGCACGATGCGAACGCCAATGCGCGGGTTGATGCGGGCGAGACCCAGGCGAGTTTGTCGAGCAGCAGCGGGACCAGCTTGCGCGGGCAGTTCGACATGCCGGACGCCATCGTGCAGGCCTTCGCGTCACCGCAGGGCGTGCTGCAGCTCACCTCGACCGGCGGCTCGGCGACAGTGCTCGGCCAGGAGGTCGCCGTCTCCGGGCCTGTACAGTACATGGCCTACATGACGCACCCGATCGTCGACAACGACGTGCATTTCCAGGCCGTGCTGAGTCCATTGTCGACACTGGCGTCGCACCTGTTCAGGAATTCGCTGTCGCAGGGAACGCCGGCCCGATTCGATGCGCCCGCCCGCTATGCGGAAGACCTCAGCTTCGTCGCCGATACGCTGGGTGTGCCGATGTCGGCAGCGCAGCTCGAGTCGATGGCGCCGGAGCAGGGCGCGCCGCAGCGCATCGTCGCCGAGCGGCAGATGAATGCGCTGCTGAATGTGCTGGTGGCGCTGGCAAGCGGCAGGAGCGATGCGTCCGATCCCGCAACCTCCGCACAGGCGACTGCCGGGATGGCGCAGCAACTCGGCAGTTACCTCGTGAACCACGGCAGCCTTGATCCTGCCGACCCGGCGCAGCTCAGGCTGCTGATAGCCAGCGTGCTGCCGCAGTCGCAGCCGATCGACGGCGCGCTGGCGGCAGCGCTTGCGCCGCTGATGGCCGCATTCACGATGGCAACCGACGGCGACTACGGGATGGCGCTGGCGGCGCAGGCTGTCGTGCCGCAGCTCGCCAGCCTGATGGCGTCGATGCACGGGCCGATGGTGAACGGCACGCTGGACGCGGCGGCGACGCAGACGCAACTGACTGCGGGGCTCGACCGTCTGCGGTCTTCGCTGCAGAGCGCGCTTGCAGACGGCACGTCATCCGCCTATGCGCGCGTGATCGTCAATGCCGGAGGCGCATTCGTCGACCAGAATCTTGACGGTCGCCTGGATGATTCCGACAAGGTCGGGGGCAGCCTGGTCGCCGCGAATTTCGCTGCGGGCGGCAACGCCGACCTGGCGGCGAACCGGATCGTGATCACCTGGCAGGGCGTACCGCTCGCCGCGCAGGTCGCCGCGCTGTCGGGACTGGATGTGAATGACCGTGTGGCGATTGATCTCGACAGCGCCAGCTATGGCAATGCGCTCGACCTGAAATGGACGGCGGCCGATGCCAGCAGCCTGCTGAAGGCGGCCGCGGACAAAGGCCTGAAGGCCGATCTGTCGTTGACGGCGCGCGGCCCCGGCGCGATCGCAAAACTCAGCATCGGCAAACTGCCCGGGGTGGATGCCTCGCAGGGCGTCACTGCGCCGTTCGGCGCGATCACGGTCCTTGCAGCGGGCAACCTGAACGGGCTGACCGCCAGTGAGGCCAGCTTCGCCGCCGGGCTGGGCGGCAGCGCAGCCGGCAGCATCGCCGGACCGGTGCGCGTGCAGGCGGCAGGCGCAGGGTCGAAGGCAAGCTTTACCGCATTCTCGAACAACGGGCTGGTCGCCGCCGACATTGCGGCCGTCACGACCGGCGCCGGTGCAAGCGCCAGTGCGTCGCTGCAGTCGTCGGCTACCAAATCGCTGGCGGCGGGAGCGCTGTCGTCGGTCAGTCATGCGGCCCGCAGCGAGGCACATCTGCGGCTGGAAGGCGGATCGGGGGGAGCGACTGCGACTACGGCGAATGCGGTCGCCGCCGGCGCCGGCAGTACCGCGACGATCGATCTGAGCGCGACCGGCGGCGGCCTGAAGCTGGGCACGACCACCGGCGCCACCTTCGTGCACGGAGATGTGTCTGCCGTCGCTTCCGGATCGGTGCTGACGACCGGCGACCAGACCCATGCGAACCTGGCGCGCGTCGAACTCGCGCCGGCCGCCGGGAATCTGTCCGTCGGCGCTACGCTCGCACAGGCGTCCGGGCTCGGCAGCAGCGCGAGCATCGTGCTCGGCGCCGCCACGGGCACCGTGGCCGTGAATGGCGCGGCCGTGGTCCAGGCCAGCGGTCTGGAGTCATCTGCATCGCTCAGCGTGGCCGGGAAGGTGGCGGGCACATCGACGGCATCGGCTGCGCAACTGGCCAGCCTGTCGCAATCCGCTACCGGGCTGGCCTCGCATGCGACGTCGCATGTCGTCGCTGACGGCGGCACGATCACGCTGTCCGGCCCGGTCGGATCGCTGGCCAGCGGGGATCAGTCGGTATCGGCGATACAACTGGTGGCGCGTCATGCCGGCGTGTCGATCGCGGGTGACTGGACACAGACTGCCTCCGGCCAGGGCGCGCAGTCGACCGCGGAAATTTCTCGTCAGGGCGAGATGTCGGCTGCGCTGAACTTCGGGCAGTCGCTCAACCTCAATGTGTCCGGCGCAAACGCCGGCGCCAGCCTGCAGCTGCTGGCCGATTCACCGGCGGCCGGCGGCGCCGTCAGCGTGCGCGCCATCAACCTGAATGCCGGCGGCAGCCAGATGACCGGCGACTCGCAGATCGATCTGTCGCTGGTGACTACGGCCGGACAGTTCACCAGCTCGGCCGGCGTGGAATTCCAGGCCCTCGGTGTGAATGCGAAGATCGACGCCGAGCTGGGCTCGCATGCCGGTGCGACGAGCATTCTCGGCGTGCAGCAGCACGCCGGCATGGCGGGCAGTGCAATCGATGCGCATTTCATCGCCGGCGAGACCCTGGGTTTTGGCAAGGGCGTCCTCATCACGGCTTCCGACGCGTTCACTTATGCGGGCGCGACCCTGGATGCCGGCACGGCATTGAGCATCGCCGGCCCCCAGCTGGATGGCGAGAATGCTTTGCGCATGGAGACCTCGGGCTACGGCAGCGGTACGGAGGCCGTGCTGAATGTCGATGGTGCGAACGTCGGGATCGATGGAAGGGTCAGCCTTTATCGTGACGCGGCGTCGGGTACCTTGTCGGGAGCGCGGGACTTCACGCAACTGACGATCTCGACGCAGGCGAGGGATGTCGATATCAGCGGGCCGCTGACGCTGGTGGCCGACGACGGCGCCGTCAACGGGCAGGTGCGGGCGGAGCTGAACTCGGCGTCCGGGCATGTCAGCCTGGGCAGCACGTCGATTGAATCACTGGCATTCAACAGCGGCGCGCAATTGAATGTGCAGCTCGCCCGGGAAGCTGCTGTCGGCGCGGTGTCGCAATTCGCCGTCGCCGGCGACCTGAACCTGCTGTCGACCGCCGGGTATGGTGCCGGCAGCGACACTCACGGTGCGGTGGCCAACGTCCTGGTGGACGGGCCGGGTGCGTCTTTCGTCATTGGTGGCGGGTTCGGCCTATTGGCCGATGGCGACCTCGCTTCGGCAACGGCGCATGTCGAGGCGCGCCCGACCGAGGGCGCAGTCGGCAGCCGTGTCGACGGCGCGGTCGATGTGCAGGCAATCGGCGTCGCCAGCATGGCGGTGGGCAGCCTTGCCGATGCGTCGACCCTGTCCATCGGTGGCGACATCCAGGTGCAATCGGTCGGCCTGGGTGCGCAAGCATTGCTCGACATCGCCAACCTGACCGACTTCAGCGGACAGGTAACGGTGACGGCCGGCTCCGCGCAAGAGTCGGGCTTCGGCGGTGCATTCGCCCGGCTGCAGGTGCAGGCCGTGTCGGACGTGACGGGCCCGACCTGGGTCGTGGATCCGGTTCATGCGCTGGACCAAGCGGTGCTGGACCTCTCGTCGCCGATCCATGGCGGCAGCGTGCAACTGGGCAGCAATGGCAGTG
>CAYZXP010000213.1:0-3900 GCA_964482415.1 uncultured Bifidobacterium sp.
TTCGGTGTCTTCGACGATCCATTGCGTGATGCCGTGCACCAGCGCATGCGCGAGGCGCTTTTCGACCGGCGCATCGCGCCACGCAAGGTTCTGCTCTTCCTTCTTGTCGCCGGCCTTCAGCGTGGCGGCGATCTCGATCATGCGCTCGGTCGCGTCGGGACGGCGGTTCAGCACGACATCCTCGACACGCTCGCGCAGCTCGGCCGACAGGTCGTCATAGACGCCGATCATGCCGGCGTTGACAATGCCCATGCTCATGCCCGCCTGGATCGCGTGATACAGGAAGACCGTGTGGATCGCCTCGCGCGCCGGGTCGTTGCCGCGGAACGAGAACGACACGTTCGACACGCCGCCCGACACTTTCGCGTGCGGCAGGTTCTGCCGGATCCAGCGGGTGGCTTCGATGAAGTCGACTGCGTAATTGTTGTGCTCGTCGATGCCGGTGGCGATCGCGAAAATGTTCGGATCGAAGATGATGTCTTCCGGCGGGAAGCCCACCTGTTCAACCAGCAGCCGGTAAGCGCGTTCGCAGATCTCGGTCTTGCGCGCGAAGGTGTCGGCCTGGCCGGTTTCGTCGAAGGCCATCACGATCACGGCAGCGCCATAGCGGCGGCAGAGGTTGGCCTGGCGCAGGAATTCCTGTTCGCCTTCCTTCATCGAAATCGAGTTGACGATGGCCTTGCCCTGCACGCACTTCAGGCCGGCCTCGATCACGCTCCATTTCGACGAGTCGATCATGATCGGCACGCGCGCAATGTCAGGCTCGGAAGCGATCAGGTTCAGGAAGCGCGTCATCGCGGCAACCGAATCGAGCATCGCCTCGTCCATGTTCACGTCGATCACCTGCGCGCCGTTCTCGACCTGCTGGCGTGCGACCGCAAGCGCCTCCTCATACTGCTCGTTGAGGATCATCCGTGCGAAGGCTTTCGAGCCGGTCACGTTGGTGCGCTCGCCGACGTTCACGAACAGCGAGTCTTCGTCGATCGTGAACGGCTCAAGTCCGGCCAGCTGCATCTGGTGCAGGTGGGTCGGCACCTTGCGCGGCGCAATGCCGGCCACGGTATCGGCAATCGCCTTGATGTGGTCCGGCGTGGTGCCGCAGCAGCCGCCGGCAATGTTCACGAAACCGCTGTCGGCAAAATCTTTCAGCAAGGACGACGTGACGTCCGGCGTCTCGTCGAAGCCGGTCTCGGACATCGGGTTTGGCAGGCCTGCGTTCGGATAGATGCAGACGAAGGTCTCGGCGATCTTCGACAGCTCTTCCGCATAGGGGCGCATCAGCGTCGCGCCGAGCGCGCAGTTCAGGCCGATGGTCAGCGGCTTTGCATGACGCACCGAATTCCAGAACGCGGTCACGGTCTGGCCGGACAGGATGCGGCCGGATGCATCGGTCACGGTGCCGGAAATCATGATCGGCAGACGCTGCCCGGTCTCTTCGAAGAACTGGTCGATCGCAAACAGTGCGGCCTTGCAGTTCAGCGTGTCGAAAATGGTTTCGACCAGCAGCACGTCGGCGCCGCCTTCAACGAGCGCCGTGGTCTGCTCGCGATAAGCGGCAACCAGCTGGTCAAAGGTGACGTTGCGCGCGCTCGGATCGTTGACGTCCGGCGAAATGGACGCGGTCTTCGGCGTCGGGCCGAGCGCGCCGGCGACAAAGCGCGGCTTGTCCGGCGTCGAATACTTGTCGCAGGCCGCGCGCGCGAGCCTGGCCGCCTCGAGGTTCATCTCGCGCACCAGGTGCGCCATGTGATAGTCGTCCTGCGCGATCGAGGTCGCGCCGAACGTGTTCGTCTCGATCAGGTCCGCGCCGGCGGCAAGGTACTGCTCATGGATCTCGCGGATGATCTGCGGCTGCGTCAGTGTCAGCAGCTCGTTGTTGCCCTTGACGAAAACTTCCTTGCCCGGCACCGCGAAATCGGCAAAGCGCTCGCTGCGATACTCCGCCTCGCCCAGCTTGTAGCGCTGGATCATCGTGCCCATCGCGCCGTCGAGGATCAGGATGCGTTTGGCCAGCAGCTCGCGCAGCTGCAATTCGGTAGCGGAGAGGACGTCGCGTTTCATGGTGTGGTCGGTCAAGCGTGTAGGACGTGGAAGGCAGGCGCACAAATAAAAAACCCGGCCTGCAAAGCGAAGCCGGGTGTGCGTTCCGCTTTAGCAGCATTTCTTGGGGATTATCCCCCGCGCCCGCAAGCTGGCATTGACTGAGTCAAATCGGCGCGATGTGAATTATATCGTCAATTCAAGGGTTTAGCCGAAACTGTTGTCCTTCCTGCAGTGGGAAGCCCTGCAGGAATGCGGCCGCCGGCAGCCGCTTGCCGCCGGGCTTCTGCAGCTCGGTAAATCGCAGCGCGCCTTCGCCGCAAGCGACCGTCACGCCGCTGGCACCGGCGTCCAGCACCGTGCCGGGCGCGCCCGACTGCGAGGCGAGTTCTGCATTCCAGAGCTTCAGCGTCACGTCGCCCAGTTGCGCGGAGGCGCCGGGAAACGGATTGAACGCGCGTATCCGGCGCAGCAGCGTGTCGGCCGGCAGGCGGAAATCCAGTGCCGCCTCGTCCTTGGCGATCTTCGCTGCATAGGTGACGCCCTCGACGGGCTGCGGCACACGTTGCAACTGGCCGCCGGCCAGCTGCTGTAGCGCATCGACGATCATGCGGCCGCCGAGCGCCGCAAGGCGATCGTGCAGCAGGCCGGTGGTATCGCCGGCGGCGATCGGTTCGCGGCCGACCAGCAGCATGTCACCGGTATCGAGCCCTTCATCCATCTGCATGATGGTAATGCCGGTCTCGGCGTCGCCGGTCTCGATCGCACGATGGATGGGCGCCGCGCCACGCCAGCGCGGCAGCAGCGATGCGTGGATGTTGATGCAGCCAAGCGGCGGAATCCCGAGCACCGACTTCGGCAGGATCAACCCGTAGGCGGCCACCACCATCACGTCGTGCGGCGTCTCGCGCAGCAGCTGGTGCGCCTGCGCGGCGTCATCCGGATACTTGCCGTCGAGCCTGAGCGACACCGGCTGCGCAACCGGCATCCCGTGTTTCAGAGCGAATTGCTTGACCGGCGACGGCTGCAGCTGCATGCCGCGGCCGGCAGGCCGGTCCGGCTGGGTCAGCACCAGCGGTATTGCAAAACCCGCGTCATGCAAAGCGGCGAGGGCGACCGCGGCGAATTCCGGCGTGCCGGCGAAAATGACCCGCATCGTCAGCGCACCGCCGCCGGGACGCGATCCTTCTTGTGCTCGCGCTCTTCCTTCAGCAGCCTGGTCTTGATGCGATTGCGCTTGAGCGGCGACAGGTACTCGACGAAAACCTTGCCCATCAGGTGATCCATCTCGTGCTGCACGCAAACGGCGAGCAGGCCGTCGGCCTCGAATTCCTGACCTTTGCCATCGGCATCGAGCGCCTTCACGCGCACACGCGCCGGACGCTCGACGCCATCGTAAATGCCCGGCACCGACAGGCAGCCCTCGTCATACACCTGCTTCTCGTCGCTGGCCCAGACGATCTCCGGGTTGACCAGCACGCGCAGCTGGTCGCGCGTGTCCGACACGTCGATCACGATCACGCGCTCGTGCACGTCGACCTGCGTCGCAGCCAGGCCCACGCCCGGCGCTTCGTACATGGTCTCGGCCATGTCGGCGACGAGCTTCTTCAGTCGCTCATCGAATGAAGTGACCGGCTTGGCAATCTTGTGCAGCCGCGGGTCGGGGTAACGCAGGATAGGTAGCAGTGCCATACAGCTTTTGCGCAACAGGGGCGAAAAAATCAGGGATGGAGAGTTCGGGCCGCCAGCATGCTCATGCACAATCGCTGCGCGCTTGCAGGAAGAAAAACCTGCATTGACCGGAACCGACGAGAGTGGAAAATCGATGAAAAAGTGTAGCACAGCTGCCCTTCTGCTCGC
>CAYZXP010000214.1:0-3862 GCA_964482415.1 uncultured Bifidobacterium sp.
CGCCAGTTCACGCTGGCCGATATCGCCGTCGGCTGCGCACTCGGATGGATCAGTTTCCGCTTCCCCGAGGTTGCCTGGCGCGATGACCATCCGAACCTGGCTCGCCTGTTCGAACGCCTGTCGGATCGGCCGTCGTTCCGCGACACGATGCCTTCGGCCTGACGCGAACGTATCGCCAATGAAAAACGGAGCCTGCAGGCTCCGTTTTTCATTTCATCTCCCCGGCATGCGCTGGCGCGGCCAGGGATGCCGGCTCGCTCAGGCGGCGTCGCCCATCTGCGATTGCAGGTAATTCTGGATGCCGACCTTGTCGATCAGATCCTTCTGCGTCTCGAGCCAGTCGATGTGTTCCTCGGTGTCGTCAAGAATGTGCTGGAACAGCTCACGCGACACATAGTCGCGTGCAGCCTCGCAGGCGGCGATGCCGTCCTTGACGGTCTGCTGCGCACCGCGCTCGAGCTGCAGGTCGCAATCCAGCATCTCGGGAACGTTCTCGCCGATCATCAGCTTGTGCAGCGCTTGCAGGTTCGGCAGGCCGTCGAGCATCAGGATCCGGTCGATCAGCTTGTCTGCATGCTTCATTTCGCCGATCGACTCGTCGTACTCCTTCTTGCCGAGCTTCTCCAGGCCCCAGTGCTTGTACATGCGTGCATGCAGGAAGTACTGGTTGATCGCCGTCAGCTCGTTGGTCAGCTGATCATTGAGCAGCTTGATGATATTGGGATCGCCTTTCATAGGGGCCTCTTGTTCGGTGTGTGGGAAGGATGCTGCGATGTTACCGCAGCCGTCGCGCCACGGCGGCGGCGCGATTCATTTTGTTATTGCGACTCATTTGCGATCGACGCGATGGTCGGACACCCCATCAGCGCCATGGTCATTTCCAGCTCGTCGCGCAGCAGGCGGATCACATGGGCGACGCCCATCGGTCCGGCGGCCGCCAGTCCCCACGCATAGGGGCGGCCGACCAGCACGGCCTGCGCGCCGGCAGCGATGGCCTTGAATGCATGCTGGCCGCTGCGAATGCCGCTGTCAAACAACAAGGGCACCGAGGGGGCCAGCGTTTGCCGGAATTCCAGCAGGACGTCGAGTGCAGTCGGCGTGCCGTCGATGATGCGTCCGCCATGATTGGAGACGACCAGCCCGTCGCACCCGAACGCCAGCGCGCGCAACGCATCGTCCGTGTGCAGCAGCCCTTTGACCAGCAGTGGCAGGCGGGTCTGGCCGCGCAGCCAGTCGAGATCATCCCAGCGCGGTGCGACGGCCATCCATTGCCCGAACACGGCGCTGGCGCCCGCAGCCAGCGGCGGCAGCGGCACCGGTTCGAGGTTGACTGCGGTGATCCCAGGCGGCAATGCGAGCGTCGCCTGCTTGATCGGCGCATCAACGGTAAACACGATTGCCTGTGCGCCGGCATCTTCGGCGCGTTGCAGCAGCCGCAGCGTGCGCTCGCGATCTCCCTGCCAGTACAGCTGGAACCACAGGTCGGCGCCGGCGGCCGCAATCTCTTCCAGCGGCTGGCTCGCGAGGCTGCTGACGATCAGCGGCGTTTCCTGTGCAGCGGCAGCCATGGCCACTCCGGTCTCGCCCTGCGGATGGAACAGCCGCTGGTAGGCGATGGGCGAAAGCAACAGCGGATGCGCGAGCGTGCGGCCGAACAGTTCGATGTGCGTATGGCCGCCACGCACGTCCGCCAGCGGACGCGGCTTCAGCGTCATTTCGTCGAGTATGGTCTCGTTGTCGCGCCGTGTGCGTCCGGCGCCGCTTCCAGCCTCAAGGTAGTTCCAGATCTCGGCCGGCAGCGCCGACCGTGCGCTGTCGGCGTACGCGGCGACCGATTCGCACAATCCCGGCATCAGCTGTCGGCCCACTGCCGAAGCAGGTTGTGATAGGTGCCGGTCAGTTGCACCACCGGTTCGGTCTCGCCGACGGTCTCGCGCAGGCGCAGCAGCGCCATGTCCATCTCGTACAGCAGCCGGCGCCGGCCTTCGTCGCGCACCATGCTTTGCATGAACAGGAAGCTCGCCAGCCGCTCGCCGCGCGTCACCGGCGTTACCTGATGCACCGATGACGACGGATACAGTACGAGGCTGCCGGCCGGCAGCTTGATGCGGTGGGTACCGAAGGTGTCCTCGATCAGCAGTTCGCCGCCGTCATAGCTGCCGGGGTCGGACAGGAACAGCGTCGCCGACAGGTCGGTGCGCACATAGCTGCCGTCCGGCGCCTGCCGCATCGCGCCGTCGACATGCGCGCCGTAGGCATTGGCATCATCCGCATAGCGGTTGAAAAAGGGCGGCAGGATTTTCAGCGGCAGCGCCGCTGCGAAGAAGGTCGGGCTGCGCGACAGCGCCTGCAGCACCAGCCGGCGCAGCGGCACGACACCAGGTTCGTCCTCTGCCAGCTGGCGGTTGTTCTTCGCCTGCGCCGCCTGCGTGCCGGCGGTGATGCGACCGTCCGACCAGCTGGCCGATGCCAGCAGCGATCTCGCGGCAGCGAGTTCGCCGGCGTCGAGCAGCGGGTCGATGGTGACGATCATGAGGGTCAGTACTTCAGTTCGGCAGTCAGGATCACGGTGCGGCGCACGCCCGGCAGCGTGAAGCCGCCGTTGTCGTAGACCGCATCGTAGTACAGCTTGTCCGTCAGGTTCTTGACGTTCAGCTTGAGCGCCCAGCGCGGCTGCTCGTAGCTGATCATGGCATCGACGCGATAGTAGGACGGCACCGTGTTCGGGTGATACTCGCCGTTGAGTGTCGGTACGTTGGCCGGGTTGCTGTTGCTCGGGTTGAACGCCAGCCGGTCGCCCTTGGCCTCGACGCCACCGCCCAGCTTCCAGTTGCCGTCCAGCCGGTAGGTGCTCCACAGGTTAAACGTGTAGCGCGGCGTGTTGCGTGCGCGCTGGCCTTCGTACGCCGGATCGGCTTTCACGACCTGGCCGGCGGTAGGGCCGGTGGCCGAGATGTTCTCCGCCACTTCGAGGATCTTCGCATCCATCAGCGCCAGGCCGGCGAACACTTCCCAGTCGCGCGTGATGCGGCCGGCCGCCTCAAGCTCGATGCCGTCGGTGCGGCGCTTCTTGGTCAGGATCGAGGCGGTCGCCTCGAGGTCGGTATTGCGCTCCCAGTACTTGGTCGCGCGATACAGCGCACCGCGCAGCGTCAGGTCACCGTCGAACAGAATGTATTTCGCGCCCAGCTCGATCGTGTCGCTGCGCTCCGGCGGTTGCGCCTGCACGGTCAGCTGGTACAGGTCGGCGGTCGGGCTGAACGAGTCGCTCCACGCGAGGTAGTAGTGCGATTCCTCGGTGGCGTGATAGGACAGCGCGCCGCGGTAGCTCCACTCGCCATAGCTGAGCTTGGGCGAGGTCGCGCTGGAATAAGTGGCGTCGAGCTGGTCGCGGCGCGCGCCGAAAGTGGCCTTCCACTTCGGCAGGAATTCAACGGTGTCCTGTGCGTAGAACGCATAGGACTCGCCATTGAAGGCGACCGGCGTGCCGGTGGTCGCCGCCTTGTACGGACGGTAGTCCGGCAGCAGCGCAGTGCCGAAATTGTTCAGTGCCGAGCGCCAGCTCTCTTCCTTCAGGTACTCGACGCCGGACACGAACTGGTGCTGCATGCCGAATGCCTTGAAGCGCTTGCTGAAATCCGATTGCAGCGTGGTGGTGTCGTAGTACGCCATCCGCGTGGCATTGCCCGCGGCAGCGCCGCCGGCATTCACGCGTCCGCCGGCTGCGTTCGGCGGTTCGGTCAGGCTCGGTGTCTTTGCCCAGTAGCTGCGGTCATAGTCGGCCATGCGGAATTGCGTGCGCAGCTGCGTGTCCGCATCGATCTTCCATTCGTAGACCAGCGTCGTCATCGACGTGTCGCTG
>CAYZXP010000215.1:0-3860 GCA_964482415.1 uncultured Bifidobacterium sp.
TGCTGGAAGCGGTGCTGTTCAAGTTCAGCGGCGGGCCGGTCGGGCTCGACAACCTTGCAGCAGCGATCGGCGAAGAGCGTGACACCATCGAGGACGTGCTCGAACCCTACCTGATCCAGCAGGGCTACCTGCAGCGCACGCCGCGCGGGCGGATTGCGACGCCGGCCGCTTACCAGCATTTTGGTGTCACCGCCCCCCGGACCAGTCCCACCGGCGACTTGTGGCAGCAGGGCTGAGCGAAGCTTCATCCTTTCCCCGCCCGGCACGTGGCCGCATGGCGCACGGTGAATGCATCGCCCCCTGAACAATCGATAGCTTGATGTCCCTTAGCGGAAGGCGGCTGTCTGGCCGCGCTATCCCGAACCTGTCAGGGGATTCCGCATGTCTGTCAACAAACCAGCGTCCCCCACGGCTCCGCAGCCTCCGGATTTGGGCGCGACGAGCGACGCGGCTCCGACGCGATCCAGCCCGAGCATCGCGCCGACCCTGCAATTCCGCAACCCGGAGCCACCGACAGGCTGGCGGGATCTTCCGAAGGATGTGTTTGGTTTGCTGATCAAAGACCTGGTCACTCAGGCGATGTCCGTCCTGATCGCGCCGGCTTCCAGGTTCGAAGCGCTGCAGGCGCTTGTGCAAATGGGCGCGGTGGCGCATCAGGAGCAGAACCTGCTGCAGGCTTTTCTGGAAAACAATCAGCTCGATCTCGAGGCAATCAGGAACGACGTTCTCGCTGCCAATCGCGAAGTATGGAAAGGCAATGCCGCAGGCATGGCCAGGCAGCGCGAGCGGCTGCTCGAAGATTTTTCCGTGATGCGCGAGGCGCTGGAGTCGACCGCTGCCTCCGGACTCCCTCCGGCCTTGCCGCCGGCGTTTGAAGGTGTCGAGTTGTGTTTTCGTGAAATCGCATGGACGCCCGCCATCGAGCAACTGACTTCAGGACTCAAGGGCAAAACGGTAAAGATCGACGCCAACGCCATCGGCAGGGAGCGCTTCCTGGTCGAGGTGCTTCCTCTGCTGAGCAAGCTGCCGGTGAGCTGCAAGGTCGTCCTTGATGCTTGCGATAACGGACTGACGGCTCCGGATCTTCAGCGCCTGGCTGGCGTGATGACGATGAAGCCCTGCCTCTACCGGCTGGACCTGAGCCGCAATCCCTTGTCGGATGGAGGAAACTATCAGCTCGGTTTCGTGCAGCTTTTCAGGAATGCAGGGCCGTTGACTCACCTGTACCTTGCCGAGACAGGTTTTGATGATGCGGTGGCTTTCGCGCTGAAGGATAGCCTCACCCATGCAAAGCATCTCGTGCATCTCGACCTGCGCAACAACTTGCTGGACGAAGAAGGGGTGCTTGCAATGATCAGGGCCGTTTTGCCTGACGTGAAAGATCTGAAGCAGCTGGAGAGACTGGCTTCGCTGCGCATCGTTCGCCTTGGCGGCAATCCGTATCAGGACGAAACGGCGATCAACGCCGCAGCATCGCAATTCGTGGATGACCTGGACAATTTGCATCAAACGGTGTTTTACCGGGATGTGACGGAGGGCGTAGTTCGCGAATATCCGAACGCTGCACCGCAAGTTTTTCAGATTTATCTGCCTTCCACCGATGTCATCACGCAGGCCCAAATCCGCATGTACGACAGGCAGTCTGCCGCAGACCGGCTGTAATCACGGAACAATCAAAATCGGTGGCCGGAATCCCTGCCGGCATGCAGGGGCAGGCGCCGATCACTCTTCCCGCACCCACACCTGCGTCCGGCCCAGCACCGACACGCCGATGAAGCCGCGCACGTTCAGCTTCTTGCCGCCATCGGACGTCCACATCTTGCAGCGATAAACCTTGCCGTTCGCAGGATCCAGGATTTCACCGCCGGCGTATTCGTCACCCGTGCGCTTCAGCCCGGTGAGTATCGTCATGCCGATCACGGGCTTGCCCTTTTTCTCGCCCGGACACTTGTCGCAATTCGGGTTCGGGTCTTCGCCCGGCGCGCGGAACAGCTTTTCTATCGTGCCGCGCAGTTCACCCTGAACCTCGGTGATACGCACCAGCGATTTTTCCTTGCCGCTCTTGTCGTCGATCGTGCGCCAGACGCCGACCGGGGAATCCGCCGCGACGGCGGCGAAGGACGCGCAGCAGAGCAGCGCTGCGACCACGAATTTCGTGAACATCGGTCTCCTCCTGCCTTGTGCCCTGTCAGGGTCAAGAGAGCGACCGCCGTGAGCCGGCGGCCGCTTGTCACTGCATGATGATTACTTCAGCTTGGCCAGCTGCTCGCGCAGCTTCTCCAGCGTCGCCGAGAAGGTCGACAGGCGCTCTTTCTCCTGCGCGACCACGGCTTCCGGCGCGCGCGCGACGAAGCTCTCGTTCGACAGCTTCGCGTTCGCCTTCGCGATCTCGCCTTCGAGGCGGGTCGCTTCCTTGGTCAGGCGCTCGCGTTCGGCGGCGACGTCGATCTCGACCTTCAGCATCAGGCGCGTCGTGCCGACCACCGACACCGGCGCCGGTGATTCCGGCAGCTGTGCGACCACCTGCACGTCGGACAGCTTGGCCAGTGCCTGCAGGTAGGGCGCAAAGCCGGTCAGGCGCGCATGGTCGGCGCCTTCGAGGATCAGCGGCACCTTCTGTGCCGGCGACAGTTGCATCTCGCCGCGCAGGTTGCGGCAGGCATCGGTCAGCGATTTCAGCTCGTCCATCCAGCCCTCGGCCTTCTCGTCGAGCTTCTTCAGGTTCGGCTCCGGATACGCCTGCACCATGATCGAGTCGCCGGCCGGGTTCAGCTTGCGGCCCGACAGCGGCGCGACCGTCTGCCACAGTTCTTCGGTGATGAACGGGATGATCGGGTGCGCCAGTCGCAGCACGGTTTCCAGCACGCGCAGCAGCGTGCGGCGCGTCGCGCGCTGTTGCGCCTCGGTGCCGGTCTGCACCTGCACCTTCGCGACTTCGAGGTACCAGTCGCAGTATTCATCCCAGATGAACTTGTAGATGGCCGAAGCGATGTTGTCGAAGCGGTACTCGGCGAAGCCTTTCTCGACTTCGGCCTCGGTACGCTGCAGCAGCGACACGATCCAGCGGTCCGCCTGCGAGAAGTCCAGATAGCTGCCGGTAGCGCAGGCTTCGGCGCCATGCTCTTCGAGGCCGCAGTCCTTGCCTTCGGTGTTCATCAGCACGAAGCGGGTCGCGTTCCACAGCTTGTTGCAGAAGTTGCGATAGCCTTCGCAGCGGTTCAGGTCGAAGTTGATGTTGCGGCCGAGCGAGGCGTAGCTCGCCATCGTGAAGCGCAGCGCATCGGTGCCGTAGGCGGCGATGCCGTCGGCAAATTCCTTGCGCGTGGCCTTCTCGATGCTGGCCGCCTGCTTCGGGTTCATCAGGCCGGCAGTGCGCTTGGCCACCAGCTGGTCCACGGCGATGCCGTCGATCAGGTCGATCGGGTCCAGCGTGTTGCCCTTCGACTTGGACATTTTCTGGCCCTGCGCATCGCGCACCAGGCCATGCACATAGACGGTCTCGAACGGCACCTTGCCAGTGAAGTGGCAGGTCATCATGACCATGCGCGCGACCCAGAAGAAGATGATGTCGAAGCCGGTCACCAGCACCGACGACGGCAGGAACATCTTGTAGTCCGGCGTCTCTTCCGGCCAGCCCAGCGTCGAGAACGGCACCAGCGCCGACGAGAACCAGGTATCGAGCACGTCGGCGTCGCGGGTCAGCGTGCCGGACTGGCCGGCAGCGGCGGCCTTGGCCTTCGCTTCTTCCTCGTTGCGCGCGACATAGACGTTGCCCGCCTCGTCGTACCAGGCCGGGATCTGGTGGCCCCACCACAGCTGGCGCGAGATGCACCAGTCCTGGATGTTGTTGAGCCACTGGT
>CAYZXP010000216.1:0-3858 GCA_964482415.1 uncultured Bifidobacterium sp.
GCGGGTTGGTCTGGTCCATGAACTGCGACAGCTGCGACGAACCGAAGAACTCGCGGATGGCTGCCGAGATCGGCTTCGAGTTGATCAGGTCGTGCGGCATCAGGTTGTCCGCTTCGGCCTGGCCGAGGCGCTCCTTGACGGCGCGCTCCACGCGCACGAGGCCGGCACGGAACTGGTTCTCTGCCAGTTCGCCGACGCAACGCACGCGGCGGTTGCCGAGGTGGTCGATATCATCGACTTCGCCGCGGCCGTTGCGCAGCTCGACGAGAATCTTGATGACGGCGAGGATGTCGTCGTTCGACAGCGTCATCGTGCCGGTCAGCTCGTCACGGCCGACGCGACGGTTGAATTTCATGCGGCCAACCGCCGACAGGTCGTAACGCTCTTCGCTGTAGAACAGGCCATTGAACAGCGCCTCGACCGAGTCTTCGGTCGGCGGCTCGCCCGGGCGCATCATGCGATAGATCGCAACGCGCGCGGCCATCTGGTCGGCGGTGTCGTCGGTGCGCAGGGTCTGCGAAATGTACGCGCCCTGGTCGAGGTCGTTGGTGTACAGCGTCTGAATGTCGGAGACGTTGGCATCGCGCAGGCGCGCGAGCAACTCGTCGGTCAGCTCGTCGTTCGCGAGAGCAACGACTTCACCGGTATCCGGATCAACGATGTTGGTCGCCAGCACGCGGCCGAGCAGATAGTCTTCCGGCACCGAGATATGCTTGATGCCAGCGCCTTCGATGTCGCGCACATGCTTCGCATTGATCCGCTTGTCCTTCGCGACCATCACCTTGCCCGACTTGTCGGCGATGTCAAAGCGGGCAACTTCGCCGCGCAGGCGCTCGGCGACAAATTCCATCTCTGCACCATCCGACCGCAGGGTGAAATTGTCGAACACGAAGAAGTTGGCGAGGATCTGCTCGGACGTCATGCCGATGGCCTTCAGCAGGATCGTCACCGGCATCTTGCGGCGGCGGTCGACGCGGAAGTACAGGATGTCTTTCGGGTCGAATTCGAAATCGAGCCACGAACCGCGGTAAGGAATGATGCGTGCCGAGAACAGCAGCTTGCCCGACGAATGCGTCTTGCCGCGGTCGTGCTCGAAGAACACGCCCGGCGAGCGGTGCAGCTGCGAGACGATCACGCGCTCGGTGCCGTTGATGACGAACGAACCGTTGACCGTCATCAGGGGCAGTTCGCCCATGTAGACTTCCTGCTCCTTCATTTCCTTCACGACGGGCTTGGTCGGCGATTCCTTGTCGAGGATCACCAGGCGCACCTTCGCGCGCAGCGGCGACGCGTAGGTCAGGCCACGCTGCTGACATTCCTTGACGTCGAACGGCGGGTCGCCGAGCGTGTAGGACAGGAATTCAAGACGAGCGAAACCGTTGTGCGATACGATCGGGAAGATGGAGTTGAACGCCGACTGCAGACCTTCGCTCTTGCGGTTCAACTGACCGGCTTCGGCCTGCAGGAAAGCGGTGTAGGAATCCAGCTGGGTGGCAAGCAGGTAAGGAACATCGTGAACGTTGGCGCGCTTCGCGAACGATTTGCGAATGCGCTTCTTCTCAGTGAATGAGTAGTGCATGAACACTCCGTGAGTGACAGGAAGGATAGAGAATTCAGGACTCGTTGAAGATCAAGGTCTTCGTCTGAGAATCCTCAAGTCTTTGCCCTTCTGATACGACGTTACGACCGTCGCGAACTGCAAATGTTGCATCGGACCTCACCTCGGTCCGTACTTCCGGATACTGCGCCGGGCCAGCGATTCCGCCCGCCTCATGAAACGCCAAAAGAGCCAAAAGCAGGACCCCGCCTTTCGGCTGGGCCCTGCACTTTGACTCGGAGGCTTGCGCCAGAAACCGGGCTTACTTGAGCTCGGCCTTTGCGCCAGCTTCTTCCAGCTTCTTCTTCGCTGCTTCAGCGTCAGCTTTCGCCACGCCTTCTTTCACAGGCTTCGGAGCGCCGTCGACCAGGTCTTTGGCTTCCTTCAGGCCCAGGCCGGTGATTTCACGGACGGCCTTGATGACGCCGACCTTGTTCGCGCCGACGTCAGCCAGCACAACGGTGAACTCGGTCTGCTCTTCAACTGCTGCCGCGCCGGCGCCGGCGCCTGCCGGGCCTGCCACTGCCATTGCTGCAGCGGACACGCCGAACTTCTCTTCGAATGCCTTGACCAGGTCGTTCAGATCCATCACGGTCATTTGACCGACGGCTTCCAGAATGTCGTCTTTGGTGATTGCCATTTAAAAACTCCTAAATATTGGGATGTATCGGGTATTGGGCTTGACGTTGCCGGGCAAATTCGCTTGCGCGAATTACGCTGCCTCGGCCTGCTTCTTCTCTGCCAGGGCAGCGAGTGCGCGCGCAAATCCGGAGACCGGAGCCTGCATAACACCCAGCAACTGAGCGATGAGGACTTCCTTGGTCGGGATGCTTGCCAGCGCGGTCACGGCTGCCTTGTCCAGCGATTTGCCTGCGAAGTTGCCTGCCTTGACGACCAGCTTGTCGTTGGTCTTGGCAAAGTCGTTCACGACTTTGGCCGCAGCCACCGCATCTTCCGAGATCGCATAGATCAGCGGACCGGTCATGTCGGTCGCGAGAGGCGCAAACGCAGTGCCTTCCACTGCCCGGCGAGCGAGCGTGTTTTTCAACACGCGAAGGTAAACCTTCTGCTTGCGGGCTTCGGCACGCAGTTTCGTCAGGGCTCCAACCTCAATGCCACGATATTCGGCCAGCACGATGGTCTGCGCCGTTGCAACCTGGGCGGAGACTTCGGCGACTACGGCCTTTTTGTCATTCAGATTGAGACTCACGTTCAACCTCCAAAAGTGATGCTTGGCTGCTGCGCGGCCGGATGGCCACCTGCCTTACATCGTTTCGAACACGGCGTCCGAAGTCAGGAGTTCATGTCACATACCTTGACGGCATGCAGCATGGAGACTGCATAACTTGATCGGGCTCGCCATCTGCGTTGGGCGCTTCCGGATCGCTCCTTCTGCCTTTAACCTTCCACCGCTTGCTTCACGGCTTCGGGCCCAACGGTCTTTGATTGCCTGGCCACCCCGCATTGCTGCGACATGACCAGCCCAAAGAACTGCCCTGCGCCGCAGCGCAGGGACTTGATTCTTGCTTAAGCGACCAGCGTTGCCTGGTCGACGCGCACACCGGCGCCCATGGTCGACGACAGCGCGACCTTGCGCAGGTACACGCCCTTGCTCGTCGCCGGCTTCGCCTTGTTCAGCGCTTCCAGCAGTGCGAGCAGGTTGGTCTTCAGGTCGGCATCGGCGAACGACTTGCGGCCGATCGTTGCATGTACGATACCCGACTTGTCGGTACGGTACTGCACCTGACCTGCTTTGGCGTTCTTCACGGCAGTTGCGACGTCCGGCGTCACGGTACCGACTTTCGGGTTCGGCATCAGGCCGCGCGGGCCGAGCACCTGACCCAGCGTACCGACGATACGCATGGTGTCCGGCGAAGCGATCACGATATCGAACGGCATGTCGCCGCCCTTGATGCGCTCTGCCAGGTCTTCCATGCCGACGATGTCGGCGCCAGCGGCTTTGGCCTGCTCAGCCTTGTCGCCGGAGGCGAACACGGCGACGCGAACGGTCTTGCCGGTGCCGGCGGGCAGAACGACGGAACCACGAACGACCTGGTCCGACTTCTTCGCATCGATACCGAGCTGGATCGCGACGTCGATCGACTCGTTGAACTTGGCGGTCGCCAGCTCTTTGACGAGCGCGATCGCGTTGTCGAATGCGTACGGCTTGGTACGGTCGACTTTTGCCTTGATTGCTTGTGCGCGCTTGGACAGCTTAGCCATTACAGACCCTCCACCGTGATGCCCATCGAACGAGCGGA
>CAYZXP010000217.1:0-3844 GCA_964482415.1 uncultured Bifidobacterium sp.
ACGGCGCCTGCGTCGCCTGAGCGTGCTGCCCCCGCAGCGCCGGCGAGCCAGCCGAATGTCGCGACGCCGCCCGCGCAGCGCATCGTGCGCAGCGGCGATACCCTGCGCTCGATCGGCGCATCGCTGCAGCCTGAGGGTGTGCGTCCGGAACAGGTGCTGGTCGCACTGCAGGACGCGAATCCGGACGCCTTCATCGGGCGCAACATCAATCGCCTCCGGCGCGGCAGCGTGCTGCGCGTGCCGGACGCCGACACCATGCGCGCGGTCGATCCGGCAAAGGCATTGCGTTCGATACGCTCGCAGGCCGCCGACTTCACGCGTTACCGCGAGGCGTTGGCGCGTCGCAGTACGGCGCCTGCACCGTCCGCGACCGACGACCGCACTCTGCCGGGCGAGGGCAACCGCAGCAGCCGAGCGCAGGTCGGCGAGCTGGCCGAGGCGCCGGCGCCAACCGTGCCGGCGCAGGACAAGCTGACCCTGTCCGCGCCGGGCCGCGACGAACAGGCCGACAGCCAGCCCGGGCGGGCGGATGCAGCGGAACAGATCGCGAACGACAAGGCGCTGGCCGACGCCAACTCGCGCATCGCCGCGCTGGAGAGCAACATCAGCCAGTTGCAGCAGACGCTGGAGATCCGCAGCCGCGATTTGGCCCAAGCGCAGCAGCGCGCCGAAGCACCCGCTGCACCGACGGCCGGCGCGGCGCCGCCGCCGCGCCCGACCGGCCTGCAGGAGCTGGCCGCGGCGCTGGACGATCCGCTGGTGCGCGCCGGCGCCGCCGCGCTCGTGCTGCTGCCACTGGCCGCGTGGGCCGGACTGCGCTGGCGCCGCCGTCGCCGGAACGAGGAGGTCGGTGCGCCGGTCGAGCCGGTGCTGGCTGCAACCGTGATCGGTGGCGCCGGCGGTCGTCATGTCGATACCCGGCACAGCGAATTCCATTCGAACTTCGTGCCATCGGTCAGTCAGATCGACGCGAACGAAGTCGACGCCGTGGCGGAAGCTGATGTGTACATCGCCTATGGCCGCGACGAGCAGGCCGAGGAAATCCTGCTGGACGCGCTGCGCACGCACCCGCAGCGCGATGCATTGCGCGTGAAGCTGCTGGAGATCCATGCGGCGCGCAAGGACCGGCCGAAGTTCGGCGCCCTGGCGGCCGAATTGCGGGTGCGCACCCATGGCGCCGGCAGCGAATGGGAGCGGGCCGCGCAGCTCGGCCGGCAACTCGATCCGGGCAACCGGCTGTACGAGCCGTCCGCGCCGTCCGGCACAGCGGCGAGCAAGCCTGCCGACGAGCGGCCATATGCCGCGCCGCCCGACGCACCGGCATCGTCACCGGTCGAGGATTTCAGCCTGCGGCTGGAAGGCATGCTGGAAGAGCGTCGCCATGACGAGGGGCGACCGGCCTCGCCGCCGCAGGAAACGCTGCCCGCACGCGAGATCGATTTCCGTCTCGAGGGATTCGACGCCACGACGCCGCCCTCCGGGCCTTCGGCAGACGAGGCGGCGCTCGGCACCAAGCTGGAGCTGGCGCAGGCCTGCCGTGACATTGGCGACCGCGAGGGCGCGCGCGAGCTGCTCGGCGAGGTTGTCCGTTCCGGCCATCCGGAATTCGCACGCCGCGCGCAGTCGCTGCTGGAGCAACTCGCGTAAAATCCGCGACGGCGACCGGCATGAGCCGGACTGCGCCACTCCGACCCACCTGACTCCGACATCGCTTGAAACGCATCGCGCTCGGCCTGCAGTACGAAGGCACTCCCTGGCAGGGCTGGCAGACCCAGCCGCACCGGCAGACCGTGCAGGACACGCTCGAGGCCGCGCTGGCGCAGTTCTGCCAGTGCCCGGTGCCGACCACCTGTGCCGGCCGCACCGATGCCGGCGTGCATGCGACCGGGCAGGTCGTGCATTTCGATACCGAAGCCCGCCGTGAGCTGTTTTCGTGGGTACGCGGCGTCAATGCCTTCCTGCCGCCGTCGGTCGCAGTGCGCTGGGCGGCGGAAGTGGAAGGCGGTGACCAGGGCTTCCATTCGCGCTTCTCGGCCACCGCACGCACCTATCACTACGTGATCTACAACCATCCGGTGCGTTCGCCGCTGTGGGCAGGACGCGCGGGCTGGGTGTTCCGCCCGCTCGACGCCGGCCTGATGATGGAGGCCGCGCAGGCGCTGGTCGGCGAACATGACTTCTCCGCATTCCGCGCGGCCGAGTGCCAGGCGCTGTCGCCGGTGCGCGCGATGCATGCGATCTCGGTGCGGCGCAACCGCGACCTCGTGGTCGTCACGCTGCAGGCCAACGCCTTCCTGCACCACATGGTGCGCAACATCGTCGGCTCGCTGATCCAGGTCGGCAGCGGCAACCGCCCGGTGGCGTGGATGGCCGAGTTGCTGGCCGCGCGCAACCGCGAGCTGGCCGCGCCCACCTTCAGCCCGGACGGACTTTATCTTGCGCATGTCCGCTACGATCCGCGCTGGAACCTGCCGGACGCGCAGGACATGCTGCCCTTTACATGACATGACCCCAGACCAACCCAACCGCCAACGTACGCGGATCAAGCTGTGCGGGCTGTCGCGCCCGGAAGATGTGGCCGTGGCTGTCGAGGCCGGCGCCGATGCGATCGGCCTGGTGTTCTATCCGCCGTCGCCGCGCAATGTCACGCCGGCGCAGGCCGGCGCGCTGCTCGCGGGCCTGCCGGCCTATGTGACGTCGGTCGGACTGTTCGTCAATCCGGACGTGGCGCTGGTGCGCGACGTGGTGGCGGCCGCGCCGATCACGATGCTGCAGTTCCACGGCGACGAGACTCCGGAGCAGTGCGCGCAGATCGCGCAGGCGGTGCGCCGCCCGTTCATGCGCGCGTTCAGGGTCAGGCCGGAAACCGGCGCGCAGGATTTGCTAGAATTCGAACGTCTGTACCGTGCGTCCGGCCCGCTGTTTTCCGGGCTGCTGCTCGACACCTGGAGCGATGCGTACGGCGGCACCGGAAAGGTTTTCGATTGGTCTCTCATCCCCGCAGACATCGCGCGTCGGGCCGTTTTGAGTGGTGGCTTGAGCGTGCAAAATGTGACTGACGCCGTGCGTCGGGTGCGCCCGCACGCGGTCGATGTCAGCAGCGGCATCGAAGCGTCGAAGGGCGTGAAGGACGCGGCGCTGATGCGCGCCTTCGTCGCCGCGGTTCGCGCGGCGGACAGCAACGAATAATTCCCCCAGTCGTACCGAGGAGAGACACAGATGGACAAGCATTCCGCGCCCGCGGGCGCCTACAATTTTCCCGACCCCAGCGGCCATTTCGGCCCGTATGGCGGCAGCTTCGTTTCCGAAACGCTGACCTTCGCGCTCGAGCAGCTGCGCGAGGCCTATGCGCACTACAAGGACGATCCGGAGTTCCTGCGCGAATTCCACTATGAGCTGAAGCACTTCGTCGGCCGCCCGAGCCCGATCTATCACGCCCGCCGCTGGTCGTCGGAGAACGGCGGCGCGCAGATCTTCCTGAAGCGCGAAGACCTGAATCACACCGGCGCGCACAAGATCAACAACGTGATCGGCCAGGCGCTGCTGGCCAAGCGCATGGGCAAGCCGCGCGTGATCGCCGAGACCGGTGCCGGCCAGCATGGCGTGGCCACCGCGACCATCTGCGCGCGCTTCGGCCTGGAGTGCGTGGTCTACATGGGCGCCGAGGACGTCAAGCGGCAGGTGCAGAACGTGTACCGGATGCAGTTGCTGGGCGCGACGGTCGTGCCGGTGGAGTCGGGCTCGAAGACGCTGAAGGACGCGCTCAATGAAGCGATGCGCGACCACCCCACCCCCCCCCCCACCCCCCCCCACACCCCCCCCACCCCCCCCCCCCCCCCCCCCC
>CAYZXP010000218.1:0-3787 GCA_964482415.1 uncultured Bifidobacterium sp.
GTGATGTTCGGGATGACGTTCGGTTCGCGGATGGCCACGTGCGCTCCTTTCAAGAGCGTTGAAAGCACGTTTCGTGAATTCGCCGTTCGCGGTGGTTCCTCGGGCTTTTCTTATTTGCACAGGCTGATGTCAGACAATCGCTGGTGTGCGGGCATGACGCCGGCGAGCGTGTCGCCGGCATGGCGGGTGGCCATTGCCGGCAACGGAGAAGTCAGTCGGATGACTGCGAACGGTCGCGATCGGCCATGAGCGGGATGCTGGCGTGCCGGGATCAGTCCGTCCGCGAATTGGGTATCAGGATGCGCAGCGCCTGCCGGCCGGCATCGGTCTTCGCCGTGCTGGCCAGATTCTCGTTGATCTGGAACTTCAAGCCGGCCAGGCGCGCCGCGAGGCCCGCCGGGTCGAGGTCGGCCAGCAAAGGCAAGATGCTCCCGCCCCTGAAGTCGATGTGGCGCTGCAAGTCCAGCCCTGCCTGCATCAGCTTGTCGAAGCCGCGCAGGCTGCCCGCGCGCAGTACCTGCGTGACCATGTCGGTGTAGATCACGGACTGATCGCCCTTGATGAGCTGTTGCACCCTGCCGTTGAAGTCCAGACTGCGATCGGCTGCAAATTCCCACGCAGCCGCATTGCCACTCTCGCCGGCGAAGTGCAGCATCTCCTTCAGGAAGGAATCTTCCAGCGGACAGTCCAGCATGGCCAGCACAGCGCCCATTCTTTGATCGGCGTAAGCCGCCGTGCTGGCGAAGACCCGCGATTTCCCGCTGTCCAGCAGCCGTGGCCAGGTCAGCCGCGCCAGTGCCACGTAGGTGTCGGCGCTCATGTCTTTCGGCCGCAAGAGAATCTGGTGATAGGCGATGTCATGCAGGCGCAGAGCATATTCCGGGCACTGTTCCAGCAGCAGCCGGATGTCCGCTTCGCTGCGGCAAAGCAGGAACGTGAGCAGCGTCTTCCTCAGCGTCGGTTCGACGCCGGAACCGATCCATCGCTTCTGCATGTGCTTGATCAAGGCGATGAAAGTGATCACCGAGCCGTGTTCTGCGGCCACTTCCAGCGGGCTCTTTTCCGACAGCGTCGCATGGAAGGGATCAATGTCGAGATCGACGCTCTCGCCATTGCGCAGGGCGCGGCACAACAGACTGGTCTGCGTGTTGTCTTCGTAACTGGCGAGGGCAAGACGCAGCCTGGGGAATTGCTTGGCCAGTGCCAGCACCTCGGCCTCGCCGTGGCGCTTCACCCAGACGGCCAGTTTCAGCGGATCTTCCGCGATCGGATATTTTTGCGGCGTTGGCATGGTGGACAGCGCGTGCTCCAGCATCAGGCAGAGCAGTTCGTGCGGTTCACGGGTCAGTGCCAGCTGGTAAGCCGATGGGGCCTGTGTACCCTCGGTATGTGCAAAACGGCAGCGCACCTGGGGATTGGCTTTGGCATCCAGCAGCATCCGCAGTTGCTGCAGGTCGCCGCGCTCTACGGCGATGTAAAGCGGCGTACGGCCATTGGCGTCCGGGTTGTCGAGCACCTGTGGCGCGAACTCTTTGGCCAGACCGATGACCTGTCTGAGGAATTCGGTAGGGGCCGGTTTCAGCAGGCACAGCGTCAGCAGGTTGGTGCCGAGCAGGCAGCCGCTGCCTTCAATCTGTGTGCTGCCAGCCCGATCGATGGCCATGTCGACGATGGCCTTGCGCTGCAGGTCCGGATGGGTGCTGGCCAGCGAAGCCGCCCAGCTCGATGAATGCGCGCCCTGGGTCTTGAACTCGGGCGGTCTTTGCGTGGCCGGCGGCAGCCAGCAGGGGCTGAGCGCTTCCATGCAGAGCAGGTCGGTCGCCGCCTCCCAGTCTTCATTGACGACGGCTGCATGCACAGCCGGCAGCCCGGTTTGCAACAGATACCTGTTCTGATCGCCGCGCTCGCTCCAGTCGAGTTCCAGCTTCGCTGCATGCCAGCCCGTGGGGCGCGACTGCATGGCCGGTTGGGGTGAAGTGCCGGAGGCGGTGGACGTGCTGGAGGTGGTTGACGTGGGCAGGTTCGACGCGGAGGCATCGGTGCTGACCGGCGGGGTGATGTTCGGAATGACGTTCGGTTCGCGGATGGTCACGAAAGCTCCTCTCAATACGCTTGAAAGCAAGCTTCGTGAACCCGCCGTTCGTGGCGGTTCCTCGCGCCGTCCGACGGCGACGCGAGGAGCCCTCCGTTACAGCAGCAGGTTTTCCAACGTACGCCGGTAGATGTTCTTCAGCGGTTCGATCTCCACCAATGCGACATGCTCATCGATCTTGTGAATGCTCGCATTGGTCGGGCCGAATTCGACGACCTGCGGGCAGATCTGCGCGATGAAACGGCCATCGGACGTGCCGCCGGAGGTCGACAGCTCGGTATCGACGCCGGTTTCGCTCAGGATCGCCGACGACAGCGCATTGCTCAGCTCGCCGCGCGGCGTAAGGAAGGGCAGGCCGCCAACCGTCCATTTCAGGTCATAGGTGAGCTGGTGCTTGTCCAGCACCGCATGCACGCGCTGCTGCAGGCCTTCGACCGTGCTCGCGGTCGAGAAGCGGAAATTGAAATCGACCACGCATTCGCCGGGGATCACGTTTGACGCGCCGGTGCCCGCGTGGATGTTTGACATCTGCCACGAGGTCGGCGAGTAGTAGTCGTTGCCCTGGTCCCATTCGATCGCGGCCAGTTCGGCCAGCGCCGGCATGGCCAGGTGGATCGGGTTCTTCGCCATGTGCGGATAGGCGATGTGGCCCTGCACGCCCTTGATCACCAGCTTGCCGGACATGGTGCCGCGGCGGCCGTTCTTGATCATGTCGCCGATCTGCTTCACCGAGGTGGGTTCGCCGACGATGCAGTAGTCGAGCTGTTCGCCGCGTGCCTTCAGCTGGTTGCAGACGATCACGGTGCCGTCGATCGCCGGGCCTTCCTCATCGCTGGTGATCAGGAAGCCGATCGAGCCTTTGTGGTCCGGGTGTGCGGCGACGAACTCCTCGACCGCGACGACCATCGCGGCCAGCGAGGTCTTCATGTCAGCCGCTCCGCGGCCGTACAGCTTGCCGTCGCGGTGGGTCGGCGTGAACGGATCGGAGGTCCATTGCACCAGCGGGCCGGTGGGCACCACGTCGGTGTGGCCGGCGAATACCAGCAGCGGCTGCGCGCTACCGCGGCGCGCCCACAGGTTGGTGACGTCGCCGGAAGCGATCGTTTCGCAGGCAAAGCCCAGCGGCGACAGCCGTTCGGCCATCTTCAGCTGGCAACCGCCGTCGGCTGGCGTGACGGAGTGCAGGGAAATCAGTTCTTCGGTCAGCGCGAGGGTCTTGCTCATGCTTGCAGGGTCTCTTCGTAGCGTGCCGGGTCGAAACCGACCAGCACCTGGTTGTTGGTGCACAGGACAGGCCGCTTGATGACGCTGGTATTTTCCAGCATCAGCGCGGTCGCTCCGGCGGCGTCGGTGACGGACGCTTTCTTCTCGTCGGTCAGGCCGCGCCAGGTCGTGCCTTTCTTGTTCACCAGGGTTTCCCACGGGACCTGCTTCAGCCATGCCGCGACAGTGGCTTTGTCGAGCCCGGCTTTTTTGAAGTCGTGGAAATGGTAAGAAAGGCCCGCCTGGTCGAGCCAGGTACGGGCCTTTTTCACGGTATCGCAGTTCGGGATGCCGTACAGCGTAATCATTAGTCCCGGAGCAGCTCGTTGATCGAGGTCTTCGCGCGCGTTTTCTCATCCACACGCTTGACGATGACTGCGCAGTACAGGCTGTACTTGCCATCGGCCGACGGCAGGTTGCCGGACACGACGA
>CAYZXP010000219.1:0-3717 GCA_964482415.1 uncultured Bifidobacterium sp.
ACGAAGCGCAGGCGGTCGAAGTTCATGTTCGCGCCGCAGGCGATCGCCACCAGCGTCTCGCCGCGCACCGGCTTGCGGGTCTTCGCCGCGCGTTCGACATAGGCCTTGGCGCCGGCCACCGCCAGCGCGCCGGCCGGTTCAAGGATGCTGCGGGTGTCGGTGAACACATCCTTGATCGCCGCGCAGACCGCATCGGTGTTGACCAGGATGATCTCGTCGACCACCTGCTTTGCCAGCCGGAAGGTCTCCTCGCCGACCTGCTTGACTGCCGTGCCGTCGGAGAACAGCCCGACGTCCTGCAGCATCACGCGGCGACCGGCCGCCAGCGAGCGTGCCATCGCGTCGGAGTCGGTCGTCTGCACGCCGATGATCTTAATGTCCGGGCGCACCGCCTTGATGTAGGCGCCGACGCCGCCGATCAGGCCGCCGCCGCCGATCGCGACGAACACCGCATGGATCGGGCCCGCATGCTGGCGCAGGATCTCCATCGCGATGGTGCCCTGGCCAGCGATCACGTCGGGGTCGTCGAACGGATGCACGAAGGTCAGCTTGTGCTTCTTCTCGAGCGTCAGCGCATGCTGGTAGGCGTCCGAGTAAGAGTCGCCGGCCAGCACCACTTCGCCGCCGCGCGCGCGCACCGCCTCGATCTTCACCGCCGGCGTGGTGGTCGGCATCACGATCACGGCGCGGCAGCCGAGTGTTTTCGCCGACAGCGCCACGCCCTGCGCATGGTTGCCTGCCGACGCGCAGATCACCCCGCGCTTCAGTTGCGCCGGCGTCAGTTGCGCCATCTTGTTGTAAGCTCCGCGCAGCTTGAAGCTGAACACGCTTTGCATGTCTTCGCGCTTCAGGTAGATCGGTGTGCCGATCCGCCCGGACAGCGTGTGCGCGAGCTCAAGCGGAGTCTCGATCGCCACGTCATAGACGCGCGATGTCAGGATCTTTTTCAGGTAATCGGTGGTCATGGCGGATCATTATAATTGACCGCCTTTCGCCTTCATTAACACCCACTTTCATTTTCGATGCTCGTCTCGGCCATGACTGCCCTGCTGAATGCGCTGGCGCTGCCCGCGTTCAGCCTGCCCGCGCTGTTCCTGGTTGCGCTGGTGTCGGCAACGCTGCTGCCGATGGGCTCCGAGCCGGCGCTGTTCGCGCTGGTCAAGCTGCATCCGGAGATGTTCTGGCCGGCCGTGCTGGTCGCCACCGCCGGGAACACGGCCGGCGGCGCGATCAGCTGGGCGATGGGCTTTGGCGCGAAGAAGGCCTTCGCCGAGGAGCGCCAGACCCGCTGGTTTGGCTGGCTGCAGCGGTTCGGCCCGAAGACCCTGCTGCTGTCCTGGCTGCCCGTGATCGGCGACCCGCTGTGCGCGCTGGCTGGCTGGCTGAAAATGCCGTTCTGGCCCTGCCTGCTCTACATGGGGCTGGGCAAGCTGGCGCGCTACCTGAGCGTCACCGGGCTCTTGCTGGCCGTGCCGGATGGCGTCTGGCACCGGCTGCTGGCCTGGGGCTGAACCGCGGCCGGCGCCGCCCATAGCCCCAGAGAGCCAAGGGGCTCTGCCCAATCCTTGTGCATCGCAATACGCTAAAATGCATCTTTAGCTTCTCAGGCCTCGCATTTCTGATGAACGCCCCTGCGCAAATTCAAGCCTTGCTTACCGACGCGCCCGAAGGCAGCCAGCCTACGCGCCTGCGCGAAATTCCGTATAACTACACTTCGTTTTCTGACCGTGAAATCGTGATCCGCCTGCTCGGCGACGCCGCGTGGGAGCTGATCTCGCAGCTGCGCAGCCTGCGCCAGACCGGTCGCTCCGCGCGGATGCTGTACGAGGTGCTCGGCGACATCTGGGTCGTGCGCCGCAACCCTTACCTGCAGGATGACCTGCTCGACAATCCGTCGCGCCGCGAAGCGCTGATCGATGCGATGGTCCATCGCCTCAATGAGGTCGAGCGTCGCCGCGTGTCCGCCGAGGGCGACGAAACGCTCGAGCCCGAAATCCGGCAGCGCAAGCAGCACGTGGCCACACTGGTCGAGCTGGCGCACAAGGCGGTCGAGGATTTCGCCGCCGAGTTCCGGTTGATGCAGGACCTGCGACGGCGCACCCGTCGCGTGCTCGGCCGCTACACTGCCGCCGACAACATCAAGTACGACGGCCTGTCGCGCGTGTCGCACGTCACCGATGCGACCGACTGGCGCGTCGAATATCCGTTCGTCGTGCTCACGCCCGACTCGGAAGACGAGATGGCCGGGCTGGTCAAGGGCTGCATTGAGCTCGGCCTGACCATCATCCCGCGTGGCGGCGGCACCGGCTACACCGGCGGCGCGATTCCGCTCACGCCGATGTCGGCCGTCATCAATACCGAAAAGCTGGAAGACCTCGGCGCGGTCGAGATGCTGAAGCTGCCGGGCGTCGACCGCGAGTATGCGACCATTTATTCCGGCGCCGGCGTCGTCACCAAGCGGGTGTCCGACGCGGCGGAAAAAGCCGGCTTCGTATTTGCGGTCGACCCGACGTCGGCCGAAGCCTCCTGCATCGGCGGCAATATTGCGATGAATGCCGGCGGCAAGAAGGCCGTGCTGTGGGGCACTGCGCTCGACAACCTCGCAAGCTGGCGCATGGTCGATCCGAACGGCGACTGGCTCGAAGTCACGCGCCTCGATCACAACCTCGGCAAGATTCATGACGCACCGGTTGCACGCTTCAGGCTGGAGTGGACGCACCCGGCCGAGCGCGGCCGTCGCAACAAGCCGTTCCGCACCGAGATCCTCGACATCGAGGGCCGCACGTTCCGCAAGGAAGGCCTCGGCAAGGACGTCACCGACAAGTTCCTCGCCGGCCTGCCCGGCGTGCAGAAGGAAGGCACCGACGGACTGATCACGTCCGCGCGCTGGATCCTGCACAAGATGCCGAAGCACACGCGTACCGTCTGCCTCGAATTCTTCGGTCAGGCACGCGATGCCATCCCGACCATCGTCGAGATCAAGGATTACCTCGACAGCGAAACCAGAAAGGGCGGCGCCATCCTCGCCGGCCTCGAGCACCTGGATGAGCGCTACCTGCGCGCGGTCGGCTATGCGACCAAGTCCAAGCGCGGCGTGCTGCCGAAGATGGCGCTGTTCGGCGACATCGTCGGCGACGACGAAGACGCGGTTGCGCGCGCGACCTCCGAAGTGATCCGGCTGGCCAACACCCGCGTCGGCGAAGGCTTCGTCGCCGTCAGCCCCGAGGCACGCAAGAAATTCTGGCTCGACCGCGCGCGTACCGCCGCGATCGCGCGCCACACCAACGCGTTCAAGATCAACGAAGACGTGGTGATTCCGCTCGACCGCATGGGCGAGTACACCGATGGCATCGAGCGGATCAACATCGAACTCTCGATCGGCAACAAGCTGAAACTGCTGGACGAGCTGTCCGCCTTCTTCGCGAAGGGCAACCTGCCGCTTGGCAAGAGCGACGACAGCGAAGGCTTCGACATTCCGCCGGCCGAGCTGCTGGAAGACCGCGTGGCGCAGGCCACTGCACTGCTTGACGGTGTGCGTGCGCGCTGGTCGTGGTTGCTGGCGAACTTCGACCGCCCGATCGCCGACGTGCGCGCCGAACTGGATGCCATCGGCCTCGACAAGCTGTCGGCCGACATCGATGCGCGCCTTGCGGCGCAGCCGGGCGCGACCGTGTTCGACCTGCTGCAGGACCGCACGGTCCGCGTGTCCTGGAAGGC
>CAYZXP010000220.1:0-3702 GCA_964482415.1 uncultured Bifidobacterium sp.
GCGGCCGGGATGCTGAAGATGCGCGAGGCCGGTGCGATGAATTTTGCGCAGGATGAAGCCAGTTGCGTGGTGTACGGCATGCCGCGCGAAGCGGTTGCCGTCGGCGCGGTGCATGACATTGCGCCGCTGGACCAGCTGCCGGCACGGGTGCTCGGGCAGCTGACAAAGGATGGCGGGAGGGCGCTGCGGGTTTGAGGCGGGCTGTTCAGGTGGGCATTTGCATCAATCGCATCATGTGCTCATTCGGGCGCTGGCTGCCTGTCAGGATCAATTGTTCGTAATAGTGCGACAGCGTGGTGATGCCTCTGGACGATATCTTGTCAATGCGGAGCAGGTCGGCTTGAATCTGCGACAGTGCGACCGGATCTTCCCCGCAGGCCTCGAGCAGGCGATCGATCTCCTGCCTTGCCATCACGATCAGGCGGTTGATGGTGTTCACCATCGTGAGGTTGTCCGCAACGCTGGCGGATCGAAGCGGGTCGATGTTCATGAGCCGTTCGAGCAGCTGCACGCGCTGCTCGTCGGGCAACTGGTCGACCACCTTCGGCAGCCATTCGGAGAGCGCCCTGAATACCGCCACCTTTTTGTTCGTGTCGCCGCTGGCATAGGCCTGGCTGGCTGCGTGAAAGAACGAGAGCAGCGCATCGGTGCCGGCAATCCGCCACAAGTGTGTGCAGCTGGTGACGAGGTGCGACAGCGTGGCATTGTCTGACGAAGGAATCCGCGCAACGATGTTCGCAATGACTTCGTCCGGAAGGTCCAGCAAATCTCGTGGATTGACCGAGGGCAGGTCAGATGAAGACGAGGATGAGGAAATGCGAAGCATGGGGGAATCTCCCTTTCAAAAAAATCAAGGGTGAGTTGAGGCGCCCGCTGGATGGTTCCCTCCGGCGGGCCTCAATTTCCCGGACTTTCAACCGTAACGGATGCATCAGCAGTCTGTTTTGAACCAGGAGCCGACATGGCAGACCCGAAAACCAAATTCCTCGTCGTCGACGATTTTTCGACCATGCGCCGCATCGTGCGCAACCTGCTGAAAGAGCTCGGCTATGCGAACGTCGACGAGGCCGAGGACGGCGCGATGGCGCTGTCCAAACTCAAGAGCGAAAACTTCGATTTCGTGATTTCCGACTGGAACATGCCGAACATGGACGGCCTCGAGATGCTCAAGCAGATCCGAGCCGACGCCGAGATTGCGAAGCTGCCGGTGCTGATGGTGACGGCCGAGGCGAAGAAGGAAAACATCATCGCCGCCGCGCAGGCCGGCGCCAACGGCTATGTGGTCAAGCCCTTCACGGCGGCGACGCTGGACGAGAAGCTGGCAAAGATTTTCGAGAAGCTGGAAAAGGCGGCCTGACCATGGACGCATCGACAATAGCCATCATGGACATCGAACCAACCCGCTACGACGAGCTGCTGTCGCAGGTGGGCCATCTGACGCGCAGCCTGCACGAAAGCCTGCGCGAGCTCGGGCTCGACAAGGAGATCGAGCGGCTGGCGAAGGACGACATCACCAACACGCGCGACCGGCTGATGTACGTCGCGAAGATGACCGAGCAGGCCGCGCAGCGCGTGCTGAACGCCACCGATGCGGCATCGCCGCTGCAAGAGGCGCTGGAACGCGGCGCCGGCGAGCTGATCGCCGCGTGGCAGGCCGCGCCGGCGGGTACGGAGGCCGGCCTCGCACCGCGCACACTGGACTTCCTGCAGGCCGTCCGCGATTCGGCGTCGGACACGAAGAAGCACCTGATGGACATCATGCTCGCACAGGACTTCCAGGACCTGACCGGACAGGTGATCACGAAGGTCACCAAGCTCGGCCACAGCCTGGAATCGCAGCTGGTGCAACTGCTGATCGACCATGCACCGGTCGACGGCCTGCGCGACACCGGCGGCGGCCTGCTGAACGGGCCGCAGGTGAACCCGGAAGGCAAGACCGACGTGGTGGCCGACCAGGGACAGGTTGACGACCTGCTGGAGAGCCTCGGCTTCTGAGCCGCACCGGCCGCTGCCAGACCCTCGTCGCGGCCGCCTCCGGCGCAGCGGCACCGTAGTTGCCAGGATCATCATCCCGCGCCGGATCGATCTGCCCTGCCTTTCCCCCGTTGTTCCGCCGATGCCGGCGGCCTTGTTCGCCGAATAATTCCATTACGCCCGAGTGGGCGGCAATGGAGTGACAGATGGCCGCGGACAGCGAGCTCGAAAAGACCGAACCAGCCAGTGAACGGCGCCTGCAACAGGCGCGCGAAGACGGCCAGGTGCCGCGTTCGCGCGAACTGGCGGCCTGCGCGTCGCTGCTGGCCGGCGGACTGCTGCTGTGGACGACAGGTGCGTCGCTGCAATCGGCGCTCGCGCTGCTGCTGAAAGACACGCTGTCCTTCCCGCGCGAATTCGCATTCGAGCCGGCGCTGCTGCTCGAGCACGGCAGCCATGTGCTCGGCCGCGTGCTGTGGGCGCTGCTGCCGTTTGCCGCGGTCGTGCTGGCCGCCGTCATCGTGTCGCCGCTGCTGGTCGGCGGCTGGCTGTTCTCCGCCAAAGCGCTGGCGCCGAAATTCGACCGGCTCGATCCGGTCGCCGGCATCGCGCGCATGTTTTCCCTGCAATCCCTTGGTGAACTTGGCAAGGCGCTCGCGAAGACCGTGCTGGTCGGCGCGGCCGCCTGGTACGTCGTGCGCAGCCATGCCGACGATGTCTTTGCGCTCGCGATGGTGCCGGTCGGCGCCGGCGACCTGTCGCTCGGCCACCTGCTGTTCGTCGCGTTCGCGTCCATGGTCGGCGTGCTTGCGCTGGTGGCCGCCGCCGATGTGCCGTGGCAGCGCTGGCGCCATGCGAAGCAGCTGATGATGACGCGCGAAGAGGTGCGGCAGGAGCACAAGGAACAGGAAGGCAACCCCGAGATCAAGGGCCGCATCCGCGCGCAGCAGCGCGAGATGGCGCGCCGCCGGATGATGGCCGACGTGCCGAAGGCCGACGTGGTGGTCACCAACCCGACCCACTATGCGGTCGCGCTGAAGTACAGCGAGGGTCGCGACGCCGCGCCGGTCGTGCTGGCCAAGGGCGCTGACGACGTCGCCGCGAAAATCCGCGAGATCGCCGGCGAGCACGGCATTCCGATGCTGGAGGCGCCGCCGCTGGCGCGCGCGCTGTATCGCCATGTCGAGCCCGGCGACGCCATTCCCGAGCGCCTGTACACCGCGGTCGCTCAGGTGCTCGCTTACGTATTCCAGCTGCGCGCCGGCGGCGCGCCCGAGCGCCCGGACGATCTCCCGGTCCCGGCTGACATGGACATTCCCGGAGCGGCGGCATGAACGGCCTGACCTTGCCCGCATGGATCAAGGGCGGCGGCTCGCAGGCGCTGGCCGCGCCGGCGCTGATCATCCTGATGCTGGCGATGATGATCCTGCCGCTGCCGGCGCTCGTCCTCGACCTGCTGTTCTCCTTCAACATCGCGCTGTCCGTCATCATCCTGATGACCAGCCTGTACACCGTGAAGCCGCTCGACTTCATGGCCTTTCCCGCGGTGCTGCTGGTGTCGACGATGCTGCGGCTGTCGCTCAACGTCGCGTCGACCCGCGTGGTGCTGACCGAGGGACATACCGGCGCCGGCGCGGCCGGACAGGTGATCGAGGCCTTCGGCCATTTCCTCATCGGCGGCAATTACGCGGTCGGCATCGTCGTCTTCGTCATCCTCACCATCATCAA
>CAYZXP010000221.1:0-3606 GCA_964482415.1 uncultured Bifidobacterium sp.
GCAGCCGCCTTTGCGGTGGCCTCGCTGCTGGCGCTGCTCGCGCTGGTGACGCTGGCGCTGAAGTCCTTGATCGAATGGCGTGTCCACCGGCACGCCATCCACGCAACCGGAGACGAATGATGAGCATCGAAGTCAGGAACATCGGCAAGCGCTTCGGCGACTTCGTCGCACTGGACAATGTGTCGCTGGATTTCCCGACCGGCGAACTGACCGCGCTGCTGGGGCCTTCGGGCTGCGGCAAGACCACGCTGCTGCGCGTGATCGCCGGCCTCGAACAGCCGGACCAGGGACAGGTGATCCTCGACGGCGAGGACGCGTCGCAGCGCCATGTGCGCGAGCGGCAGGTCGGCTTCGTGTTCCAGCACTATGCGCTGTTCCGCCACATGAGCGTGTACGACAACATCGCGTTCGGCCTGCGCGTGAAGCCGCGCGCACAGCGTCCGGACGAGAAGCAGATCCGCGACAAGGTGATGCAGCTGCTGTCGCTGGTGCAGCTCGAGTGGCTGGCCGACCGCTATCCCGCGCAGCTGTCCGGCGGCCAGCGGCAGCGGATCGCGCTGGCGCGCGCGCTGGCGGTCGAACCGCGCGTGCTGCTGCTTGACGAGCCCTTCGGCGCGCTCGACGCGAAGGTGCGCAAGGAGCTGCGCCGCTGGCTGCGCCGGCTGCATGACGAGCTGCATGTGACCAGCATCTTCGTCACGCACGACCAGGAAGAGGCGCTCGAAGTCGCCGACCGCGTGGTGCTGATGAACCGCGGCAAGGTCGAGCAGGCCGGCGCCCCGGACGATGTGTACAACCACCCGGCCACGCCCTTCGTCTACGGCTTCCTCGGCAACGTCAACCTGTTCCATGGCCGCGTGCACGAAGGCGTGCTGGCTGCCGGCGGCGCGACGCTGTCCGCGCCGGACCACAGCCATGCGCGCGACGCTGCCGGCGTCGGCTATGTGCGGCCGCACGAGCTCGACGTCGAGCCGTTCACTGCCGACGGCGAAGGCATCGTCGCACTGCTGCGGCGCGCGCATGCGATCGGCCCGCTCGCGCAGCTCGAGCTCGAGCGCAGCGACGACGGCAGCCTGATCGAGGCGGTGCTGCCGGCCGAGCGCTATGCGCAGCTGCAGCTGCATGCGGGCGCGACGGTGCTGGTGAAACCGAAGCGCGTGCGCGTGTTCCTCGACGGCGCCGCCTGATACCGGAGGGACGATGAACTTCCAGCAACTGAAATCGGTGCGCGAGGCCGCGCGCCGCGGCTACAACCTGACCGAGGTCGCGCATGCGCTGTTCACGTCGCAGCCCGGCGTGAGCCGGCAGATCCGCGAGCTCGAGGAAGAACTGGGCATCGACATCTTCGAGCGCAACGGCAAGCGGCTGACCGGGCTGACCGAACCGGGCAAGGAAGTGCTGCAGATCGTCGAGCGGCTGCTGCTCGAGGCGGAAAACCTGCAGCGCGCCGGCGAGACCTATTCGGGCAAGACCACCGGCACGCTGTCGGTGGCCGCGACCCACACGCAGACGCGCTACGTGCTGCCGAAGGCCGTCCAGCATTTCCGCGCCGCGTATCCCGACGTGCGGATCGCGCTGCAGCAGAGCGCGCCCGAGCACATCGCCGAATGGGTACTGTCGGGCAAGGCCGACATCGGCATCGCCACCGAGGGCCTGTCGCGCTTCGACGGGCTGGTGTCCTTCCCCTGCTATGAATGGCATCACGTGATCGTGGTGCCGGACGGCCATCCGCTGCTCGCATCAAAAAATGTGTCGCTGGACGGCCTTGCCGACCACCCGCTGATCACCTATGACCAGGGCTTCACCGGCCGCAGCCACATCGACGAGGCCTTCGACGCGCGCCAGCTCGTGCCCGACGTGGTGCTGACCGCGATGGACTCGGACGTGATCCAGCAGTATGTGGCGATGGGACTGGGCGTGGGCATCGTCGCATCGATGGCGGCCGAACAGCTTGCGCCGGGCCTGCACGCGATTCGCGCAAATCACCTGTTCGCGCCGAACATCACGCGCGTCGCGGTGCGGCGCGGCGCCTTCCTGCGCGAATATGCGGTCGACTTCATCCGCCAGCTGGCGCCGAAGCTGTCGTTGCAAGAGCTGTCGGAAACCGTGAGCTGGCGGCGCTGAGGCCAGCCTGCCTGCAAGTTTGCCGGAGTGGTTTACATAGGGGATATAATCCGCACCTCGTGGTTGATAATAGAACCATCGAGCCGTCTTCCGTCCTGCAGTGGCCGAGGAGACGGCCACGCTGTGAGGGGGTGCCGGCCGGCGCCTGTGTGTGAATTGCTATTCGAGTTGCCTGACTGCCAAAGCGGCAGGCAGGAGTCGCCCGCTGATGACCTTCGCCAATATCCCGAGAAACATTTTCCCGACCGCCCTCGAACCCGCGCTTGACGGCGAGACGGCCTGTGCCCTGTGGTTCACCGGCCTGTCCGGCGCGGGCAAATCCACCATCGCCCAGGCGGTACTGCGGCGCCTGCGCACGCTCGGGCGCACCGGCTACATCCTCGACGGCGACAACCTGCGCGCCGGCCTGAACAGCGACCTCGGCTTTGCCGAGGAAGACCGCGTGGAAAACCAGCGCCGTGTGGCCGAAGTGGCAAGGCTGTTCGTGGACGCCGGCATGGTGGCAATCGTCGCGACGATTTCGCCGCGCGAGGAAATGCGTGAAAAGGCGCGCCAGACGATCGGCCCGGCACGCTTCATTGAGATTTTCATCGATACGCCGAAGCAGGTGTGCGAGGAACGCGACCCGAAACAGCTGTACAAGAATGCACGGCAGGGACTGGTGCGCAACTTCACCGGCATCGACTCGCAGTACGAGCCGCCGTCGCAGCCGGACCTGCAGCTGGACACGACCGCGCTGTCGATCGATGCCTGCGCGGACCGGATCGTCGCGCTGCTGGCCGAGCGCGGCATCGTCACGGCGAGCTGACCAGCTGACCGGCGACGCGGCGACCGCGCCGCCGTCGCCGCCCTGACGCGTCAGCGACCCAGCTGTTTCAGCAGGTCGGGCTGGACGATCTCGATCCAGTAGCCGTCCGGATCCTTGATGAACGCGACATCGCGCATCTTGCCCTGCTCCGGGCGCTTCACGTAAGTCACGCCGTTCTCGTCGAACCACTTCACCGCCGCTGCCAGGTCCGGCACCGAGAAGCAAATGTGGCCGAAGCCCTGCGGCTGCGCATTGCCGTCGTGGTACTTGAATTCCGGATCGCTCTCCGTGCCCCAGTTGTGGGTCAGCTCGAGGATGCCGTGCTGGCTGAACGTCCATGCGGTGCGCTCGCCGATCTCTTCCGGCACCTGCGACGGATCCTCGATCTTCGCGAGGAAATACAGCGAGAACTTCATCTCAGGGAAATCCAGCTTGCGCAGCACGCGCATGCCCATGATGCGCGAATAGAAATCGAGCGAGACGGCCGGATCTTTCACGCGCAGCATCGAATGGTTGAGCACGAAGCCGTTCGCGGCCTTCGGCAGTTCGGCGGCAACGCCGGGATAGGATTCGGTGGTGAATGCCATGTTGGGTACTCCTTTGGATAGGTATGCGCCGCGACCGCTGCGGGCCGCCGGCGTGGGGCGCGGCGATGGTATCACGCGGCGCAAAAA
>CAYZXP010000222.1:0-3551 GCA_964482415.1 uncultured Bifidobacterium sp.
TCCGCGTTCTGCGCTTTCTCATTCTCTGAATCGGCAGCAGCGGCAGGAACTGAAGCCGGCGCGGGCGCAGCGATCGGCGCCGGCGGTGCCGGCGGCGTTTCCGTGAACGACGCCAGCATCTCGATCGCCCACGGCGGCAGCAGTTGCTGCACCAGCGGCGAGCGCACCATGTGCGGCGGCAGGCGCGGCGCGAACAGCACGATCACGACTGCAGCCGACACCAGCAGCATCAGCACGCTGGCCAGCGTCCAGCGCAGCAGCGACGACAGCCGGCTGCGCGCCGCCGGCGTCGGTTCATCCGGCTGTGGCGGCGGTACCGGCGGTTGCCCGCCGATAGCGGCGAACGGGCCGTCCAGCGTCGGCTCGGTGCGGCCGTCGAGGTTGACGCGACTGTCCAACGCGTGTTCGTCCGTCGAGCCGCCGGACGCTTCCTGCTCGCGCCGTTCGCGCCGCGCCAGCGCCAGCTGCGCCTCGAAGCGCGACTGCGCGGAATCCGGCTCGGCCTGCTCGTCCTTTTTCGGGCGCGGCGTGACCTTCAGTTCGGCAAAGCCGGTCGCGGCCAGCACTTTCTTCACCTCGACCTCGAAGCCGGCCGCGCGCGCCGCCTTCAGCAGCGCCTCACCCTCGGCGCGGGTCGGTGCGTCGACCGGCCAGCGCAAGAGCCGCTGGCCGAAACCGTCCAGCGTGCGCTCATGGAGCTGCATGCCGGCGCGATCGACCAGCAGCACCAGCGACACGTTCGCGCCGGGGAAGTCCTGCACCAGCCGGGCCAGCAGCTGCATCTCGCGCTTGCCGATGGCCTTCGCATCATGCGCGATCAGCACGCGGCGCGGCGCCGGCGAGCCTTCGGTCTTGCGCGAATCGTCGAGGGAAATGCCGACCAGGATCTGATTGAAGCGCTCGAGCAGCTGCTCGGTGTTCTGCGGCAGGAAGACCTCGACCTGCAGGCCGGCGGTCTTGCGCAGCCGCGCCAGCGCCATGCGGCCGTAATGATCGAGCACGCCGTCGTTGTCCGAAGAGAGCGCCAGCGACAGGCTGTTCTCGCGCAGCGAGCGCATCACGTAGTCGAAGCGGCGCCGGTCTGACGCACGAAGGAAAATACCGTCGTTGCCGACGGTATCGTTGCTTTCGTTGCTGTTCTCGTAATCTGTGTCGCTCACGTCGCGGCCTCGTCAAGTCTTCCGTTCGCATCGAACTGCATGTTCTTCGGCACCTTCGGCTGCGGCCGCTGCAGCGGCGGCGCGCCGGGGCGCACGCTTGCCAGGTTGAACACGTAGGCGATCACCTGTGCGACCGCATAGTACAGGTCTTCCGGCACAGGGTGCTCCAGTTCGGTGGTGAAGTACAGCGCACGGGCCAGCGGGGGCGCGCTGAAGATTTCGATGCCGTGCTTGGTCGCTTCGTCGCGAATGCGCGCGGCGATCGCGTCGGCGCCCTTGGCCAGCAGGATGGGCGCGCTGTCGCCGTTCGGGTCGTACGACAGCGCGACCGCGAAGTGCTCCGGGTTGGTGATGACGACGTCGGCTTCCTTCACGCGGTCGATCATGCGGCCGTTGGCCATCTCGCGCTGGCGGCGGCGGATCTGCGCCTTCACTTCGGGACGGCCTTCCATGTCCTTCATCTCGTCCTTGATTTCCTGCTTGCTCATGCGCATCTGCTTCATGAACTGCCAGCGCTGGAAGGGGACGTCGATCATCGCGATCACGATCAGCGAGCAGGCCATGATCAGCGCGGACTTGGCCAGCAGGCGGCCGGCGACCGCCATCGCCGGCTCGAAGGCCATGCGGCCGATGCCGTTGAGCGTGGTGACGTTGTCATACAAGACAAAGGCAACCACGCCGGCGACCAGCGTGAATTTCAGCAGCGCCTTGCCGAGCTCGACCCAGGCGCGCGTGCCGAACATGCGCTTGATGCCGTTCAGCGGGTTCAGCTTGTCCGGCTTGGGCTGGACCGCCTTGGTGGAAAACAGGAAGCCTCCGGTTGCGCCGGAGGCAGCGATGGCCACCACCACGGTCAGCGCCAGCAGCGGCGCGATCAGCAGGAAGGCCTCGAACAGCTCGTGCCCGAACATCGCCGGCAGCAGGTTGGGAGAGCGGACCAGCTTGCGGTCGAAATGAAAGCCCGACGCGAACGCCTCGGCCAGCTTCGCGACCAGCGGGCCGCCGGTCAGGAACAGCATGCCGAGCGCGGCGATGGTGACGGCCGCCGCCGGCAATTCGGTGGATCGCGCAACCTGTCCTTCTTCCCTCGCCTTGGACAGCTTGCGCGCTGTAGGTTCTTCTGTCTTGTCGTCGTCGCCGCCCATTGCCGCCTCAGTGCGTCAGTCCGACCAGGTCTTTCGCGTGGCTGAAGGCCTGCATCCACAGCCACTGCATGCGTCCGCCGATGCTCTCGAGCGACAGCAGCAGCACCATGAAGCCGGCCGCGATCGACGCCGGGAAGCCGACCGAGAAAATGTTCAGCGACGGCGCGGCGCGGGTGACGATGCCCAGCCCGATGTTAATGAACAGCAGCGACACCATCACCGGCAGCGCGATCAGCACGCCGCCCAGGAACATCATGCCGCTCCAGGCGATCACTTTGCCGAACGCGACTTGCCCGAGGATGAAGTGCCCGATCGGCACGCTGCGGAAGCTGTCGGCCAGCATCGACACCATGATCAGGTGGCCGCCGAAGCCGAGGAAGATCAGCGTCGACATGATGACGAGGAATTGCGAGATCACCGGCACGTTGCCGATGTTGGGATCGACCATGCTGGCCATCGACAGGCCCATCGAGCCGGCGATGGTCTGGCCGGCGAGGGCGATGGCGCCGATCGCCACCTGCAGCATCAGGCCCATCATTGTGCCGATGAAGATCTGGTTGACGATCTCCAGCAGGCCGCCGGCGCTGATCGGGTCGATCACGGGCCATTCAACCAGCGGATAAATGAAGAAGGTCAGCACCAGCGCGAGCATCGTGCGAATGCGCAGCGTCAGCGCGTCCAGCGAGAACAGCGGCGCGGACAGCAGCAGCGCCGAGATGCGCAGCATCGGCCACAGGAAAGTGTAGAAACGCTCGACGATGTCCGCGGCAAGCAGGGTCATGTCAGGAAGGCCGTCCGGCAGGCGTCAGGAGAACAGCGCCGGTATGCGCTTGTAGATGTCGCGCGTGTAGTCGACCAGCATGCTCAGCTGCCAGCCGCCGAAGATCGCCAGCGTTGCGCCCAGCACCAGCAGCTTCGGGATGAACGACAGCGTGGCTTCGTTGATCGAGGTCGCGGCCTGGATCACGCCGATGAACAGGCCCACGCCCAGCGCGACGGCCAAAAGCGGCGCGGAGATGACCAGCACGGCCCACAGCGCGCTGCGGCCCAGGTCGACGACGGTGGCGATTTCCATGAGGTTGTCCTTTTTTCTTTTTATGGTCCTGGCGGTTCAGGGCATCGCGAAGCTGGACGCGAGCGAGCCCATCAGCATGCTCCAGCCGTCCACCAGCACGAACAGCATCAGCTTGAACGGCATCGAGATCATCATCGGCGACAGCATCATCATGCCCATCGACATCAGCAC
>CAYZXP010000223.1:0-3550 GCA_964482415.1 uncultured Bifidobacterium sp.
CCAAGGAGAAAGCTTCATGCCCACTACCCGAATGAAATCCGGCTTCCTCGCGCTGCTGTTCGGCCTGCTCGGCGCATCCTTCCTGATGCACTCGCTGGTCGTCCATCCGCAGGACAAGGGCGACAAGCCCTCCGCTACCGAGAGCAAGGAAACCTCGTCCGGCGCATCGAGCGGGACGAGCACCCGCGAATCCACCGGCGCATCGTCGGCAAAGTTCAGCGACCGTGATGAAAAAATGGTCAAGCAGATCGCCGAGTCTCACCTGGCGGAGATCAATGCCGGCAAGCTTGCGCAGGACAAGGCCAGCAGCAGCGAAGTGAAGAGCTTCGCGAAGAAGATGGTGGACGACCATACGAAGGCGCTGGACGACCTGAAACAGCTGGCCCAGTCGAAAGGCATCACGCTGCCGACCGAGCCGAGCCGGCAGCAGATGACAGAAGAGAAGAAGCTGCAGGCGCAGTCTGGCGACAAGTTCGACCGTACGTACCTGCAGCAGTCGGGTGACCGCGCGCACAAGGAGACCCACCGCCTGCTGCAGCGCGCAGCCAGCCGTGCCGAAGACGCCGACCTGAAGAACTATGCGAGCAAGGCGATCGGCACCGTCGAGACCCACCAGCAGATGGCCAAGGAAACGACCCGCAACCTGAAGTCCACTGCCGAAGGCAAGAGCGGCGCCGGCAAGGAGTCGTCGGGCGGCGGCAAGGCGAAAAGCGATAGCTCGGGCGGCGGCAGTCCGGGCACATCGTCGGACGAAGGCAAGTCGATGCCGGAGCCGGCGGGCGGCAGCAAGTAAGCGCGGCGGGCCGACGGACGGGGGCATTGGGTAGAATAGCGGCTTGCCGCACGGCCGCGATCGCGTGGCCTGCCCCTATCCTTCCCCCGAGCTTGCCCGCATGCTGCGCATTACCGACGTCATCCTTCCGCTGGACCACCCCGAACACGCATTGAAAGAGGCCGTGCTGGCACGGCTCGGCGTACCGGAAGCGGAGTTGCGCCGCCTGACCGTGTTCCGTCGCGGTTATGACGCGCGCAAGAAATCGGCGATCCAGCTGGTCTATACGATCGACGTCGAGCTGGCCAACGAATCGCAGGTGCTGGCGCGGCGCCTGCCGAAGGTCGCCATTGCGCCGGACATGCAATACCAGTTTGTCGCGCGCGCGCCGGCCGGACTGGCCGAGCGGCCGGTCGTGATCGGCTTCGGTCCCTGCGGACTGTTCGCCGCGCTGATCCTGGCGCAGGCGGGATTCCGCCCGCTGGTCGTCGAGCGCGGCAAGGAAGTGCGCGAGCGAACCAAGGACACCTTCGGCCTCTGGCGGCAGCGCAAGCTGCAGCCGGAATCGAACGTGCAGTTTGGCGAAGGCGGCGCCGGCACTTTTTCCGACGGCAAGCTGTGGACCCAGGTCAGCGATCCGAAGCATTACAGCCGCAAGGTGCTCGAGGAGTTTGTCCGCGCCGATGCGCCGGAGGAGATCCTGTACGTCAGCAAGCCGCACATCGGCACCTTCCGGCTGGTGAAGATGATCGAGCTGATGCGCGCGACCATCGTCGAGCTGGGCGGCGAGTTTCTGTTCGAGCGCAAGGTCGACGGGCTCGAGATCGTCAATGGCCAGCTGCAGGGCGTGCACTTGTCGGATGGCACAACCATCGCGACCCGGCATGCGGTGCTGGCTGTCGGCCACAGCGCGCGCGACACTTTCCAGATGCTGCATGACGCGGGCGTCTACCTGGAGGCCAAGCCCTTCTCGGTTGGCTTCCGCATCGAGCATCCGCAATCCATTATCGACCGCGCGCGCTTCGGCAAATTCGCGGGCAACCCGGTCCTGGGCGCCGCCGACTACAAGCTGGTGCATCACGCGAGCAACGGCCGCGCCGTTTACAGCTTCTGCATGTGCCCCGGCGGCACGGTGATCGCCGCGACCTCGGAGCCCGGACGCGTGGTCACGAATGGCATGAGCCAGTATTCGCGCAACGAGCGCAATGCCAACGCCGGCATCGTGGTCGGCATCACGCCGGCCGACTATCCGGGCGGTCCGCTGGCGGGCATTGAACTCCAGCGCGAAATCGAGTCGCGTGCATTTGAGCTCGGCGGCGGCGACTATAGTGCGCCGGGCCAGCTGGTCGGCGATTTCATCGCCGGCAAACCTTCGAAGGAATTCGGCAGCGTGCTGCCGTCCTACAAGCCGGGCGTGAAGCTCGGCGACCTGGCGACGGCGCTGCCGCCGTATGCAATCGAGGCGATGCGCGAGGCACTGCCGGCCTTCGACAAGCAGATTCACGGTTTTGCGATGCGAGACGCCGTGCTGACTGGTGTCGAGACACGGACCTCCTCGCCGGTACGCATCCGTCGCGGCGACGATTTGCAGAGCGTGAACACCCGCGGCCTGTATCCGGCCGGCGAAGGTGCCGGTTATGCCGGCGGGATCATGTCGGCGGCCATCGATGGCATCCGCGTGGCTGAGGCGGTGTCTCTGGCAATCGCCGGCACTGGCATTACGCAGGACGCCTGATTGCGAAGCGCGACGCTGGCAGCCGGCTGAAATGACAAGGTCCCGCGCTGCGGGAACGCACGGGACTTTTGGTAGCGAGAATGACAAACGGGCCGCGATTGCGGCCCGTTGTGTCTGGCGCTTGACGCCGAGGCGGCGATTACGCCTTCTTGGCGCGGGCCGGCTTTTCGGCAGCGGCCGGAACGAAATGCTTGGTCGCTTCGTTCACGCTGTCTTCCATTGATTCGAAAGCCTGCTTGCTGGCCTTGACGATCTGCTCGTAGGTCGCGTTCGCGTTGGCGACGCTGGCCTTCAGCATGGCGATCGCATTTTCCGAACCGGCCGGTGCAGCCTTCGACAGGTCGTCGATCAGCTTGCTGACTTGCCTGGACGTCTCGGCGACGCGCGCTTCAGTGGCCTTGGTGAATTCAGCCTGAGCCTTCGTCGCGATCGATGCCAGATGGCGGCCGTATGCCAGCGCCTTCTCGGCCTGCGGCTGCGCCTGGGTCGAGGTCAGGTTGAAGATTTCCTGTGCGTCTTTCGCGGTCAGCAACTGCTGCGCGGCGGCCGACGTCTGCGCGAGCGATTCCTTCGCGGTCGTGATGTTCAGTTCAACCAGTTCGGCGACGCTGTGCAGCGCCTTGTTCGCGAGTTCGCTCATGGCGGCGAGCTGCGAATCGATCGAGGCCTTGGTGGCATTGGACAGCTGGTCAGCGGCAGAAAACATGGTTCGCTCCTTTAGGGACGGGGTTATCCGGCAGCGGTTGTGCGCTGCAACAAAACGGATTTTACGGGTGTCTGCCTGGATGTCAACATATTTTTGTGCAATGCCGCAAAATATTTTCTGCCGGTGGCCAATCCTCTGGGAAACCAATCTGTCTGCACTGCCGCAACGCGGGTGGACAGGGTGCCGCGGCGCGAGGCGGCCGGGCATTTGCCGGTGCAGCAATCCGGAATGAATGATGGTCGTTATGGCAAGGTTGCTCGATCGCGACGGTCGCGGCAGCCATCAGGCGGCGCTGCCCTCGCCGGCCTGCCGCCATGCGTCGATCAGCTCCCTGGCG
>CAYZXP010000224.1:0-3502 GCA_964482415.1 uncultured Bifidobacterium sp.
TCGGGAAGGGCTCGTGCTGGCCGATTTCGCCGGGCTGGAGGATTTTTTGGGTCATTTCGCAGTGCTCAAAAGACGCTGGATCCCGGACTGCGCCGGGATGACGTGTTCGAGAGGACTGACAGCGTCCCGAACGTCACCCCGGCGCAGGCCAGGATCCAGTGTCGTACATCGATTGGTTGGAGTCCAGCCCTTCGGGCCAACCCCGTCAGGCACGAAATTTACTTCGCGCCCGTTTGCTCCTTGTACCACTCCGGGTGATGGTGCTTCGCCCAGTTCGCGTCGACGTTACCGCGGGTCATCGCACGCAGCGTGCCCTTGACCCAGATCGCCGCGTACACATGCACGATCAGCGCAATGATGCCGGTGAAGCCGGCCAGCATGTGCACCAGCATCGCGAAGCGAATCACGGGAATCGGGAAGTAGGCGGCGAAGTACGCGCGCCAGATCACGAAGCCCGACAGCACCAGCAGCACGACGCTGCCGACCATGGTCCAGAACATCAGCTTCTGGCCGGCATTGTATTTGCCGATCGGCAGCTTGTCCGGACCGTCACCGTTGTTGATCACCTCGTCGATCATCTTCAGCCACTGGATGTCCACCGGCTTGATGAAGTTCGCGTGCCACACGCGGCGCGCGAGACCGACGAAGCTGATCGCCATCACGATCCCGAGGAAGGGATGCAGGATGCGCGACCACACCGGACCACCGAGCACGTTCGTCAGGAAGAAGAACGACGGATGGAAGAACGCGAGGCCGGTCAGCGACAGGATCACGAACAGGATCGCGACCACCCAGTGGTTCGCGCGGTCCGACGCGCCGTAGCGCTGGATGTAGCGTTTCATGTCAGGCCTCCTGCTTCGCGTTGTCACTGCCATGACCGCCGTCGGCGCCATGATCGTCATCGTCACCCTCGTGCACTTCCTTCGGGCCCTTGATCATGTAGTGGAAGAAGCCACCCAGCACCGCAAGGCCGAGACCGACCGACAGCAACGGCTTGGTCACGCCCTTCCACAGCGACACCATCGGGCTGATCGACGGATCCTTCGGCAGGCCGTGGTACAGCTGCGGCTTGTCGGCGTGGTGCAGCACGTACATCACGTGCGTGCCGCCGACACCGGCCGGGTTGTACAGGCCGGCGTTCTGGTAGCCGCGCTCCTTCAGGTCCTCGATGCGCTCCTCGGCCTGGTGGATCATGCCTTCCTTGGTGCCGAACATGATCGAACCAGTCGGGCAGGCCTTCACGCATGCGGGCTCCTGGCCGACCGCCACGCGATCCGAGCACAGCGAGCACTTGTAGGCCTTGCTGTCCTTCTGCGAGATGCGCGGGATGTCGAACGGGCAGCCAGCCACGCAATAGCCGCAGCCAATGCAGTGTTCCTGGTTGAAGTCGACGATGCCGTTGGAGTACTGCACGATCGCGCCCGGCGACGGGCAGGCCTTCAGGCAGCCCGGGTCTTCGCAGTGCATGCAGCCGTCCTTGCGGATCAGCCACTCGAGCTTGCCGGCTTCCTCGATCTCGGAAAACCGCATCACGGTCCACGAGCTCTCGGTCAGGTTGGTCGGGTTGTCGTACACGCCGATGTTTTCGCCGACTTCGTCGCGCAGGTCGTTCCATTCCATGCAAGCGGACTGGCAGGCCTTGCAGCCGATGCACTTGGACACATCGATCAGCTTGGCCAGCTCGACCTGGTTGCGGCCTTGCGGCGGCGTCGTGGTCGTTGCCGACCGTCGTTTGATATCAGAGCTAATCATTGCGTTACGCTTTCTGCACGTCGACCAGGAAGGCCTTGAACTCCGGCGTCTGCGTATTCGCATCGCCGACCGAGGGCGTCAGCACGTTCGTGATGTAGCCCTGCTTCGTCAGTCCCTTGAAGCCCCAGTGGTTCGGAATGCCGATCGTATGGGTCTCCTTGCCTTCGATCATCAGCGGGCGCAGGCGCTTCGTGACCACCGCCTTGGCGATGATCTGGCCGCGCTTGGAGCGCACCTTGATCATGTCGCCCTGGCTGATGCCCTTCGACGCGGCCAGCTTCTCGCCGATCTCGATGAACAGCTCCGGCTGCAGCACCGCGTTGATGCGCTGGTGCTTGGTCCAGGTGCCGAAGTGCTCGGTGACGCGATAGGTGGTCGCGACGATGGGGAATTCCTTCGCATCGCCCATCTCGTCTCGGTCGCCCTTGAACACGCGCGCGGCCGGGTTGTTCTTCGCCTTCGGGTTCTTAGGCCAGAACGGGTTGGCTTCCAGCGGCGTTTCGAACGGCTCGTAGTGCTCGGGGAACGGACCCTCGGCCATCTTGTCGATCGCGAAGAAGCGTGCGACGCCTTCCGGGTTCATGATGAACGGTCCGACGTTTTCCTCCGGAGCGGCATCCGGGCGCATGTCGGGTACATCCGAGCCGACCCACTTGTCGCCTTTCCACTCGACCACCTTGCGGTTCGGGTTCCATGCCTTGCCGGACGGATCTGCCGACGCGCGGTTGTACAGAATGCGGCGGTTCGCCGGCCATGCCCACGCCCAGTTCGGCGTGTTGCCGTGGCCGGTGTCGGTGTTGTCGCGCCGGGCCATCTGGTTGCCCGCCTGCGTGTACGCGCCACAGAAGATCCAGGTACCGCAGGCGGTGCTGCCGTCATCGCGCAACTGGCCAAAGCCGGACAGCTGTTCGCCGGCTTTCGCCAGCACCTTGGTCTTGTCCTTCGGGTCGACGACGTCGGCCAGCGCGCGACCGTTGTATTCCTTCGCCAGTTCGTCCGGCGTCGGGTCGAGCGGGTTTTTGTACTGCCAGCTCAGGTTCAGCACCGGCTCCGGCAGCGCGCCGCCATCCTTCTTGTAAAGCGAGCGCATCTTCATGAACAACTCGGCCAGGATCTCGGTGTCGGCCTTGGCGTCGCCGGCGGGCTCCTGCCCCTTCCAGTGCCATTGCAGCACGCGGCCCGAGTTGATCACCGAGCCGTCTTCCTCGGCAAACAACGACGAGGGCAGGCGATACACCGTGGTCTGGATCTTCTTCGGATCAACGTCATTGAACTCGCCGTGGTTGGCCCAGAATTCCGAAGTCTCGGTGGCCAGCGGATCGATCACGACCAGGAATTTCAGCTTCGCCAGCGCGTCGCCGATTTTCTTCTTGTTCGGGAACGACGCCAGCGGGTTGAAGCCCTGCGCAATGTAGCCGGTCATCTTGCCGTGATACATGTCGTCGAAGACCATCAGGATGTCATGGTCCTTGTCGACTTTGGGCAGCCAGTCGAACGCCCAATTGTTGTCCTTGGTCGCGGCGTCGCCGTACCAGGATTTCATCAGGCTGACGTGGAATTTCTCGTAGTTCTGCCAGTACGACATCTGGTCCTTGCGGGCCGGCTTGGACGCACGCTTGTCGATATACGCGGCATAGTCCTGCTCCGCGTCTTTCGCCAGCGTCATGTAGCCCGGCAGCAGCGTCGACATCAGGCCGAGATCGGTCAGGCCCGGGATGGGCGAGTGACCGCGCAGCGCGTTCATGCCGCC
>CAYZXP010000225.1:0-3446 GCA_964482415.1 uncultured Bifidobacterium sp.
GCGTTCAGGCAGGCCTCGATCTCGGCGGCGGCGATGTTCTCGCCGGCGCGGCGGATGATGTTCTTCTTGCGGTCCATGAAGAAGAACATGCCGGACGCGTCACGCACCGCGGCGTCACCGGTGTGGAACCAGCCGCCCTTCCATGCCTCGTCGGTCGCGGCTTCGTTCTTCAGGTAACCGGAGAAGAAGCCCTTGCGCGGCGACTCGGCGCTGTGGCGGATCACCAGCTCGCCGGGGGTGTCGGCCGGCAGTTCGTTGCCATTCTCGTCGACGATCATCGCCTCGACCCAGGCGTTCGGGCGGCCGAACGAGCGCGTGTGAACCTGGCGCGGTTCGATGTTGTCCGAGATCAGGCGACCGACTTCCGTCATCGACCACATCTCGACCACCGGCAGGTTGAAACGCTTCTCGAAGAGCTCATGCAGGCTCGGCTCGACGCCCGCGCACAGCGCAAAGCGGACCGTGTGCTGCTTCTCTTCGGGGCACTCGGGGATCTTCAGCAGGATGTTCGGGATCACGCCCTGGAACTGCACGACCGTCGCGCGGCTGGCGACCAGGTCCTTCCACCAGGTGCTGGCGTGGAAGCGGTCCGGGAAAATCAGGCAGCCGCCCGACATCAGCATGGCCGGCATCGAGATCGACAGGCAGTTCGCATGGTGCAGCGGCAGCGGGTTGTACATGCGCTCGACGCCTTCATGCATGGTCAGCGCGCCGCCGAGGCCGAGGTAGCAGGCGCCGAACGAGTGGAAGTACTCGTTGGTCAGCACGCAGCCCTTCGGCTTGCCGGTCGTGCCGGAGGTATACAGCAGCGCGGCCTCGGTCGCGTGATCGGGCGTGCCCGCCTGCGCCGGCGTGCGCGGCGCAGGCAGCGTGCCCGGGAACTGGTCGAAGGACACGCGGCTGCAGGCGCCGCCGAGCATCTTCACGACCTCGTCAAGATCGGCCGCACGCTTGTCGACGCCGACGATCAGGCTGGACTCGGAGTGCTCGACCACGTAGTGGATCTCTTCGACGCGGTAGTCCGGGTTGATCGGCACCACCGACACGCCGAGCGCGTTCAGTGCGTAGTAATGGAAGACGAATTCAGGACGCTGGTCAAACAGGATCGCCACGCGGTGCCCGACGCCGTAGCCGGCCTGCGCGTAGATGGCCTTCATTTTTTCGACCTGTGCGGCGGTCTCGCGGTAGCTGATCTCCCATCCGTCCGGATGGTAGGCGCGACCCGCCAGCGGCGGCACCGAGTAGGCGGCATTGTCGGGGAAGCGCTGCACGGCTTTCTGCAACGACTGGTAAAGGGTTCCGTAGTGGCTAGCGTCCATCATGGTGTTCTCTTTCTGATTACCTGTGCCGGCGGCGCCGCCGCCGGCGTTTCATTGCTGTTGATGCGTTCTTACTTGTTGACGATGTGGGCCGGCAGGCGCAGCACCATCAGTCCGCCCACCGCGGCCAGCGCGGAGAACAGGTAGAGGCTGCTGTTCGGCGTGCCGGTCAGGTCGGTCAGCCAGCCGACCAGCGAGGTGCTGGCCATGCCGGCGATGTTGCCCAGCGAGTTCACCAGCGCGATGCCGGCCGCGGCGGCCGCGCCCGTCAGGAAGGACGACGGCAGGCTCCAGAACGACGCCTGCGAGGTCGATGCGCCGGCGGCGCACAGCACCAGGCCGAACATGGCCGGCACAATCGCCAGGCCCGGGGTGGCCGATACGGCCAGGCCGATCGCGGTGACGAAGCAAGGGATCGCGGTGTGCCAGCGGCGCTCGGCGCGGCGGTCGGCGCTGATATTGCACAGCACCATCGAGATGATCGCGGCGATGTACGGGATCGTGGTCAGCCAGCCGATCTGCAGCGGGTCGTTGATGCCGAGCTGCTTGATCAGGGTCGGCATCCAGAAGCTGGTCACGTAGATCGAGCTGGCCACGCAGAAGTAGGCGACGCCCAGCCACCAGACGCGACCGCTCTTCATCGCGTCCATCACACTGGTGTGTTCGGCCGACTGCTGCGCTTCAAAGGCGATGTCCTTGCGGATCACTTCTTTCTCGTGCTCTTCCAGCCAGCGCGCGTCGTCGACGCGGTTGTCGAGGAAAGCGAGGATCACGAAGCCGAGCAGCACCGACGGAATCGTCTCGATGATGAACAGCCACTGCCAGCCGCGCAGGCCGTTGACGTCGCCCATCGACGACAGGATCCAGCCCGACAGCGGGCCGCCGATGATGTTCGAGATCGGGATCGCAGCGAGGAACAGCGCGATGATGCGACCGCGCCAGGCGGCCGGGAACCAGTAGGTCAGGTAGAGCAGCACACCGGGAATGAAACCGGCCTCGGCGACGCCGAGCAGGAAGCGCAGTATGTAGAACTGCGTGGGCGTCTTCACGAAGGCCATCATCGCGCCGATCAGGCCCCAGCTGATCATGATGCGGGCGATCCACAGCTTCGCGCCGACCTTGTGCATCAGGATGTTGCTCGGCACTTCGAAGATCACGTAGCCGAGGAAGAAAATGCCGGCGCCGATGCCGTAGATGGTGTTGCTGAACGACAGGTCGCTCAGCATCTGCAGCTTCGCAAAGCCGACGTTCACGCGGTCCAGGTAGGCCGCGAGATAGCAGATGCACAGGAAGGGCACCAGCCGCCATGCCACCTTGCGGTAGACGGCCTGCTGCTGCTCGTTCGCGACGGCGCCGGCCGTCGCGGTGTTGTTGGTTGCCATTCAGTCTCCTCCTCTGGGATGCGCTCGGAATTGTTGTTGCGCTTCCCTCTTGTTTCGAATGCGTGCGGATTGCGGGCGTTCGCCTCTTGTCCTCCGCCGCCCCGGTCCGCTTACGCCGCGGACCTTGTCGCTTCCTGCTTCTCCAGCACTTCGTTCAGGTTTTTTTGCACGCCGCCGGCCGCATGTTCGATGTGTTCGCTCGCAAGGCGCTCGGCCGCTGCGACGTCGCCACGGATCACCGCCTGCAGGAGCGCGTCATGCTGGTCCCAGATCTCCACCGGCGTCGTGGCCGTCATCAGCACCGCACCCATGACGCAGCGCAGGTAGCTCCAGTGCGGAGCCGCCGTCTCGGCGATCAGCGGATTGCCGGACAGCTCATACAGGAAATGGTGGAAGGCCATGTCGGCCGCGATCATCTCGGAGATCGAGTCGGCGTTGACGGCGGCGCGGCCGCGGGCAATGAATGCCGGGCCTTCGACGCGGGCGCGTTCGCTGCCCCGCTCGGCGGCCTTGCGGCTGGCCAGCGCATCAAGGCTGGCGCGGATGTCGTACAGGTGACGGACCTTGTCGGCCTCGAGAGGCACGACCATCAGGCCTCGTCCGGGCGCGCTCATCAGCACGCCCTCGTTGCGCAGCAGGAGCAGCGCCTGCCGCACCGGCTGGCGGGATACGCCGAGGGTCTCGGCGACTTCTTCCTGGACCAGGCGGGCGTCGCCGCCATAGCGGCCGGACTCGATCTGCGACA
>CAYZXP010000226.1:0-3445 GCA_964482415.1 uncultured Bifidobacterium sp.
CCGAGCTTCTTCAGCAGCCGGCCGACGACTTCGGCGACGCCGCCGCCGATGCCGCTGTCGACTTCGTCGAAGATCAGCGTCGGCGTCGCGGTCGCGCCGGAGGCGATCACCGAGATGGCCAGCGAGATGCGCGCCAGCTCGCCGCCGGAAGCGACCTTGGCCAGCGGCCTGGGGGTGGTGCCCGCATGGCCGGCGACGAGGAATTCGACCTGCTCGACGCCGTGCGCAGACGGCGCGCAGGCCGTCAGCGCAATCTCGAAGCGCCCGCCGGCCATCGACAGCTCCTGCATGGCGACGGTGACCGCCGCCGACAGCGCCTTCGCGGCCTTCGCGCGCGCCTTCGACAGCTTGCCGGCCAGTGCGTGATACGCATCGGCCAGCTTCTGCTCCTCGGCACGCAAGGCGTCGAGGTCGGTCGCGTCGGCCAGCTGGCGCAGCCGTTCGGACAGGCCGAGGAATTCCTGCGGCAGGTCGTCCGGCGCGACATGGAATTTGCGCGCGGTGGAATGCAGCGCATCCAGCCGCGCCTCGACCGTGCGCAGGCGCTCCGGGTCGAGTTCGATGCGGCCGAGGTAATCGTTGAGCGCGTACACGGCTTCCTGCAGCTGGATGCGCGCAGGCTCCAGCGCGTCCAGCACGGGCTTGAGCTTGTCGTCGATGTCGACCAGCTTGCCGAGCTTCTGCTCGAGCGACACCAGCTGCGACAGCAGCGGCGCCGATTCATCCTCGGACAGCAGGTTCAGCGCCTGTTGCGCGCCCTCGATCAGGCTGGCCGCATGCGACAGCCGGCTGTGTTCGTTGCCGATATCGGCCCATTCGCCTTCGCGCGGCGCGAGCTTTTCCAGCTCGCTGACCTGCCACTCGAGGCGCTCGCGCTCGAGCAGCACGTTCTTCGCGTCGCGCTCGAATTCTTCGCGCTGCCGCGCCAGCGCGCGCCATTGCCGGTAGGCGGCGGCGACCGCCTTCACGTCTTCCTGCAGGCCGGCCTGCGCGTCGAGCAGCTCGCGCTGCGCATCGGATTTCAGCAAGGACTGGTGCGCATGCTGGCCATGGATGTCGACCAGCATTTCGCCGACCTCGCGCAATTGCGCGACGGTGGCGGTCACGCCGTTGATGAAGGCTTTCGAGCGGCCGCCGTTGTCGATCACGCGGCGCAGCAGCACCGTGCCGTCGCCGGCGTCGAATTCATTCTCGGCCAGCCAGGCCTGCAGTACCGGCGGCAGCGTGCCGGCAAACTCGGCGCTGATGTCGGCCTTGGCCGCGCCCTCGCGCACCACGCTGGCGTCAGCCCGCCCGCCCAGCGCCAGCGTCAGCGCGTCGATCAGGATCGATTTGCCGGCGCCGGTCTCGCCGGTGAACACCGTAAACCCGGATGACAGGTCGAGCTCGATCGCATCGACGATCACGAAATCGCGAATGGCCAGCGTACGCAGCATGGGGCGGGAAGAAGTTGAAAAACCGCTATTTTAGTTGACCGACAGCCGACGGGTATTCGTTCCAGTGCAGCTTTTCGCGCAGCGTGTCGAAGTAGCTCCAGCCCTGCGGATGCAGGAAGGTCACCGTATGCTGGGAACGCCTGACGACCACGCGGTCATGCACCTGCAGCGTGGCCAGCGACTGCATGTCGAAGTTCACGCTGCAGTCGCGGCCGCTGGCCAGTTCGATCTCGATCACGCGGCTGTCGGACAGCACGATCGGCCGGTTCGACAGCGCATGCGGCGCGATCGGCACCAGCACGATGCCGCCGAGCTGCGGCTGCAGGATCGGCCCGCCGGCCGACAGCGCATAGGCGGTCGAGCCGGTCGGCGTGGCGACGATCAGGCCGTCCGAGCGCTGGTTGTACATGAAGTGGCCGTCGACATTCACGCGCAGCTCGACCATGCCGCTGCCGGTGCCGCGCGCCACCACGACATCATTGAAGGCAACGCCATGGAAGATCGCCTTGCCGTCGCGCAGCACCGTGCCCTCGAGCAGCGTGCGCTGCTCGGATTCGCGCGTGCCGTCCAGCATCTCTGCCAGCACCGGCAGCATGCGATCGGACGCGATGTCGGTCATGAAACCCAGCCGCCCCTGGTTGACGCCGATCAGCGGGACGCGGAACGGCGCCAGCTGCCGCGCGATGCCGAGCATCGTGCCGTCGCCGCCGACCACGATCGCCAGCTGGGCATGGGCGCCGATCTGCTCCGGCGTCATCGCCTGCGCTCCGGTGCGACCGAGGTCGCGCGCGGTGGCGGATTCGAATACCACGCGATGCCCGCGCTCTTCGAGGAACGCGGCCAGTTGCTGCAGGTCTTCGGCGGAGGAACTGTCGCCGTGCTTGCCGACGATCGCGATGGTGGGGAAGGCGGAAGGGATGGCCATGGTGCCGATTAGATCATAATTGGACTGCTGGCTGGAATCACAGCCAGTCGGCCGCTAGAATAAAGCCATGCAACTCGATAACCGCGCACAAACCCTGCTGAAGGCACTTGTCGAACGCTACATCGCCGACGGCCAGCCGGTCGGCTCGCGCGCGCTTGCCAAAATCTCGGGGCTGGACCTGTCGCCAGCGACAATCCGCAACATCATGGCCGACCTGGAAGAACTCGGGCTGGTCGCCAGCCCGCATACCTCGGCTGGCCGGATTCCGACGCCGCGCGGCTACCGCCTGTTCGTCGACAGCCTGCTGACCGTGCAGACCATCGACGAGAGCGCGGTCGAGTTGCGGCTGCAATCGGGCACCTCGTCGCACAAGATCATTGCCAGCGCTGCACAGGTGCTGTCGCAGCTGTCGCAGTTCGCGGGCGTGGTGCTGACGCCGCGGCGCGAGAGCGTCTTCCAGCAGATCGAATTCCTGCGGCTTTCCGAAAAGCGCATCCTGCTGGTGATCGTCGCGCCCAACGGCGACGTGCAGAACCGGCTGCTGCTGACCGAGACCGACTACACGCCGTCGGAGCTGGTGCAGGCGGCAAACTACATCAACCAGCACTACGCCGGCCTGCCGCTGGACGAGGTGCGCTTCAAGCTGACGGAAGAATTGCGGCAGCTGCGCGACGACATCACACGGCTGATGCAGGCCGCGGTGGCCGCCGGCAGCGACGCAATGCGCGAAGAAGAGGAAGAAGTGGTGATCTCCGGCGAGCGCAACCTGCTGTCGGTGACGGACCTGGCGTCAAACATGGGCTCGCTGCGCAAGATGTTTGACCTGTTCGAGCAGAAAACCAGCCTCGCTGCGCTGCTCGACAACTCAAGCAAGGCCAACGGCGTGCAGATTTTCATCGGCGGCGAATCGAAACTGGTGCCGCTGGAGGAAATGAGCGTGGTGACCGCGCCTTACGAATCGAACGGCCGCGTCATCGGCACGCTCGGCGTGATCGGGCCGACGCGCATGGCCTACGAGCGGGTGATTCCCATCGTCGACATCACCGCGCGGCTGCTGTCGAACGCGCTGTCACACCCGTAAAGC
>CAYZXP010000227.1:0-3396 GCA_964482415.1 uncultured Bifidobacterium sp.
CACCTGCAGCCCGGCATGACGGCCGAAGTGCTGATCAAGACCGGCGAACGCTCGCTGCTGACCTACCTGCTGCATCCGCTGACCAAGCGCATCGCAGCGGCAATGAAGGAAGAGTAACGCCTCCCTGGCAGTCCGGATCGATGGTGATCCGGACTGTGTCAGTACAGCAGGAAATCGTCCGCCAGCACGGTGCTGATGCCGGACAGCACCGCAAACGGCACGGCGGCCACGCCGCCGGCGCCATCCCGATCGAAATACAGCTTTGCCGTGTCGGCATCGAACACGATGCGCGTCGCCGCGCCTTCGGCTTCCCATCCGATGGCCAGTGCCTCTTCCGCTAGCGCACCGGCGTGCGCCGGACCAAAAATCCTGCGGCTCAGGTACAGCCTGTCTTCGCCGCTGACGAAATCGACGATCGTATCGACATCCTCGCCAAGGCGGGTATCGAAACAAAAGCTGTCGCTGCCCGCACCGCCCTCAAGCGTGTCGCTGCCCGCCTTGCCGAGCAGCCGGTTGGTGCCGTCATTGCCGGTCAAGGCGTTGCCACCTGCGTTCCCAATGCCGTCTACGTCGCTGCTGCCCGTCAGCCACAGACGCTCGATTTCGCGGGGCAGCCTGCAGCTGGTATCCGCAAGGATTTCGTCGTCCCCTTCGCCCGCCTTCTCGGACACGCGGTCGCCGCGGTTGCCATCGGAGAGTCGGTAGAAATCATCGCCGGCGCCGCCGGCAAGCCGGTCATATCCCGCTCCGCCATCAAGCGTGTCGTTGCCGCTGCCGCCGCGCAACCTGTCGCTGCCGTCATTCCCCAGCAGGGTGTCGTCATCTTCGCCGCCGTCGAGCAGGTCGGCACCGGCGTTTCCGTTGATCGTGTCGGCGCCCGCCAGCCCGTACAGGCGGTTGCCTCCCGCATTGCCTTCAACAAGATTTGCCAGCGAGTTGCCATACGCGGTTACGGGATTCGCGCCGGTCAGGATCAGGTCAGACAACGCTGCCGGCAGTGCCGGTATGGCGGACGACGAATACAGCGCGACGCCATCGACCCGGGGGTCGTCGACCGGGCCGCGTTCAACCACGAAGTACAGCAGGTTGCCGGGCGCAAGATCATTCCACTGCCCGCCGCTGCCCAGCCCGCCGGTGCCGTTCGGCCAGCGCTCCAGCCCCATCGCCAGCGCATCCTGTCCTCCTTCATCGTACGGCTCTTCTCCCCATGAGCCTTCGCCCCAGTTCACATAACCGCTCGCCAGCGCGCTGCCGTCGCCCCAGCGCCAGTCGCCCTCCGCCAGCGCGTCCGAGCCGCCGATCCACACATAGCGCGAGCCTCCGCCGTCCGGCGCCGAAGGCGTGTGGCCGAGCAGGGGAGCGGCGTGCTGATAGATCGCGAGGTTTTCCTCTGCGGTCGAGACAACCGCGAGATAGCCCCCGCGGCGCTGCGCTTCCGCGCCGGCCTGCGACCAGGTCAGGGCTGATTCGACGATGTCGTAGGTGTGGCCGTTATAAGAAAACGAAGGCATGCGGATCATCAGCGGAGAAACAGATGACGGGATAATCGGCCGCACGGCGTCCGACTTGAACGGCAGGCTAAGCTGTAGCGTCGCCCCGTGCCAGCGCCTGCACCCAGCGCAACTGTGCCGGCAGGCACACGGCCTGCAGGTCGTAATGCCGACGTGCAAATTCCCTCGCGTTGCGTCCCAGCCGTTGGCGCGCCTCGGGGTCGGCCAGCAGCGCGGCCACTTCCGTGGCCAGCGCATTGGCATCAAAGAAATCGACCAGACTGCCGGTATCGCCAGGCCGGATCGCTTCGCGCAGCGGTGCCGTGTCGCTGGCCACGATCGCGCAACCCGCGCTCATTGCCTCCAGCAGGCTCCATGACAGCACGAACGGATAGGTCAGGTAGACATGCACGGTCGAAAGCTGCAACAGGTGTACGAATTGTGCATACGGCAGGTTGCCGAGGAAATGCACGCGCGACCAGTCTGCGTCGGCAATGCGCGGACGCACTTCGGCCGCAAAGATGTCCTTCCACGTTTTGCCGTCCGGTGCCTGCGCGCCATAGCTGACGCCGTCGCCGCCGACAATCAGCACCTGCGCGTGCGGCCGCTCCTTCAGCAGCTGCGGCAGCGCCCGCATGAAAACGTGATAGCCGCGATAGGGTTCGAGGTTGCGGTTCACGAAAGTCACCACTTCGTCGGCCCGCGTAAGCGTCTGCCCGCCGGCCAGCTGCAGGCGCACCTCTGGATTGGGCGCGACGGCGGCCGTGTCGATGCCGTCATGTATGACGGCGACCCTGCTGCGGAACGGTTGCGGAAAGCCGCTTGCCTGCCACTCAGTCGGCGCGAGGCCGGCGTCGGCCGTTTCAAAGTGCAGCTGGTAGTTCAGGTTCTTCAGCCGCAATCGACACGGCGTGCCCTCATCGGGCACACCGAATTCCGGATCGAAGCCGATGTCTGCTCCCTCGGCGCGATAGAAGAACTCACAATAGATCCCGAGCCTGGCCTGCGGCCACACATCCTTGACGAACAGGCTCTCGCCCCATGCCGGATGCGCGATGATCACGTCGGGCGCATAACCCTGCGCCTTCAGCTGCAGCGCCGCGCGATAGCAGGCCTCGCCGCGGATGGTCTTGGTCTCGAAATCCGACAGCCACGGATGCACGCCCCGTGTCGAACCGCGTGCGGCGGCATACGGAAACAGGCGCACGCCTTGCCATTGCGGCGTGTCCACCTTGCGCATCAGAAGTGCGCTGACCTGATGGCCTTGCCTGGCCAGTTCGGGCGCAAGGAACTTGAACTGGCCGGGGAAATTCTGGTGGATGAACAGGATATTCATGGCACCTTGTGGCCGCCCGGCTTCTGCACCGGCTGCAGAAGCTGACGAGCTCCTATCCTGCGACCGCGATGAACTCCGGATTCAGCACCGGTCGGTCAAGGCCATAGCGCAGCGGCTGCCCTTCGAGATCAGTCACTGCGCCGCCAGCCGCCTCGAGCACGCACTGCGCAGCCGCGGTGTCCCACTGGCTGGTCGGGCCGAAACGGGGATAGATGTCGGCGCTGCCTTCAGCGATCCGACAGAACTTCAGCGAACTTCCGGCCGCGACGAAGCTGTGCTCCTGCTGCAGCGTAGCCAGCCAGGCTTCAAGGCGCTCTCCGCCATGCGAGCGGCTGCCGATCACGCGCAGCGGGCGTCCTGGCTCGCGCCGTGCCGTGCGGATTTCCCTCAGGCCGGACGCATCGCGCTTCCAGGCCCCGAGTCCGTGCGCGCCGAAATAGAGTTCGTCCAGGGCCGGCGCCAGCACGACGCTGGCAACCGCCACGCCTTGCTCGACCAGTGCGATGTTGACCGTAAACTCGCCATTGCGCTTGATGAATTCCTTGGTGCCGTCGAGCGGATCGACCAGGA
>CAYZXP010000228.1:0-3382 GCA_964482415.1 uncultured Bifidobacterium sp.
TTATGCTCTTCTGCGTCGGTCCGCCCTTCCTTAAAATGTCCACACGCGATCTTTAGGTTAGGGAAATATGCTAACTCGGTGGTGTCTTGTTTTGCCTTCGGAAAGGCAAGGATTTTTCCCTCATCAACTGGTGGCGTGACCCGACTCTCATAGCTCGCCAGTCGAAAGTCGACGATTTCCTGTATCAGGTTGCCGAGTGTCGGTGCGAGAGCTGGCGCTATTTCGGTAGACAAAGTGAAATTGCCGCGATCCGTCAAATGAAACGGCGACGAGGCAGATGCGGTCACAGCGCCACCAGTCCATGCTTTGATAGGGTTGTCGTGCCAGTAGCGCGCCCATTGCTCGGAGTCTGTCGCGGCGGATTTCATCTCAGCCGAAAGATCGACAAGCAAGGGACGTCGGCGATGCAGCACTTCTTTCGAGCGCTGGATAAGTCGATCAACGGGGCACGGGGCAACAATTCCATCAAGTTCCAGGAAGGCTTCAAGCAAGACCATCTTGAAGCTTTTGGTCACGGGCGTCGTTTCAACTGTGCGAAGCAGAGCGGATGCATGGTTCACGGTGTCCAATTCGTATGCCGTGAGGTCACTCATCTCGCCAACGAACTGAAACCAACTGCCAAATTGCTGTCGCATCGACGACACGCTCGCTCCCGAACGGTAGAACTCGCTGAGGGTTGGGCGGCGCCCAAGCGCAGCGCGCAGCGCTTCGTAATCTTTTTTGGGACCCGAGCTATCGAGCGCCTTCAAAAGATCAATGATCCTGAGGTCGTAGTTGATGTAGCAGCCGGCTGGTATCTCAAGTGTCTTTTGCTCTACTTGACGCGCAAAGGAGGCGAGAGCCTTGTAGGTTGACCCAACTCCGAAAAGAGCCTGTGGCTTCTGCAAAAAGCTTTGGTGGTTTCCGATGAAGTCCATGACCACGAGATGCGATTTGCCTTCGCTTTTCCTTAGTCCGCGGCCGAGTTGCTGAAGGAAGAGAATTTTCGATTCGGTGGGTCGCAGCATCATGATGGTATCAATGCTCGGCAGGTCGACTCCTTCGTTAAATAGATCGACTGTAAACAAGATGTGCAGGTCGCCAGCATGAAGGCGGTCTAATCCCTGCGCTCTTCCTAAAGGCGAGCCCGCATAAACAGCCGCGCACGCGATTCCCTCGCGGCTGAACTGGTCGACCATGAATTCCGCGTGCCGGATGGATGCACAGAAGGCTAAGGTTCGCTGCTGTGAGCGTTGGCGCCACTCCTTTAAAGCATGTCGTGCCCGCGAGAGGGTGGCCAACTTGCTCGATAGCGCCTCTGGGTCGAATCGGCCATTACGCCACGGGATTTCACGATAATCTACTGATTCATCCATGATCCCGTAGTAGTGAAACGGGGAAAGCAGCCCTGCTGTAATGCCTTCGAAGAGCGGACAGCTGTAGACCAGATTGTCGTCGCATAACGACATGATGTCAGACTGGTCGGTTCTGTCGGGTGTTGCAGTCAGACCTAGCAGGAATGAAGGTGCGAAGTGGGTAAGCAGCTTTCTATAGGTGGCCGCTGCGGCGTGGTGAAATTCGTCGATGACTACGTAGTCGAAGTGTTGGGGCGAGAATTTTTCTAGGTGCTCTGTTCGTGCCAGTGTCTGGACTGATGCGCAAAGAATATCGACTTCAGCGTCACGACTTCGGCCCATGTAGTAGCCGACACGCGCAAGAGGACGGATGCGAATGAATGTTGCCGCTGCCTGCGCAAGGATCTCTTCGCGGTGTGCCACGAAGAGGACGCGACGTGCCCCCATCCGTGCAGCGTCGAAGGCTGCTAGCCAGGTTTTTCCAAGTCCTGTGGCGAGCACTACGACGCCGCGTCTGAATCCCTTTTGCCGCGTCTCATCAAGGGCGGTGAGTGCGGCTTTTTGAACACTTGTAGGCTCGGGCGGCGTTTCTTGTTCGTGACTACCTGGCGCAACCGAGCGAGGAGGCGGGATACGCCTCCGTTCATAAGACTCGATCCACGAATCAGACAAAGGTACCGTTTCGGGGCTAGAGAAAATTTCCTCAAACCGGGTCCTTGCCTCCAGGAAGCCACTATCGCCAGGGTAAGCGACACGGTAGTTCCACTCTAAACCTTCTTGAAGAGCTACACGGCTAATATTGCTGGAGCCGACAAATGCTGTACCTTCGATAAGTTCGCCATGATTGAGTCGAGCGAAGATGTAGGCCTTGAGATGAAAGCTGCTACCAGCTGTCACAAAGACTCGGACTTCGGCACCTCTTTCTTGGAGCAACAAAAGGAGACGAAGCGCTTCAGGGTCGGTGATGTCCAGATAGTCACTGGTGAGCACGCGAACTCTTTGTTCGCTAGCGCGTTCCAGTGCCGCCTGAATGTCGGGCAAGAGAAGTCGCAGGCCTGTAGTTTTTATAAATGCGACAGCTAGGTCAACATGCGTCGCATTGGACATTGCCTCGGACAAGTGACGTACAAAGTGATCCTGATTTCCTGTAATCAGACGCGGCGACAGCTTGGCGGCCTTTTTGACAATAACGTTCGTCCATTTGTCTGTGCGATCAGGGCGCTGGTCATTGGTTTGCCAGAGTTCTGGCCGACCGATGTTTGGAAGGGCTGCTAGCCAGTCCAAGACTTGGGACTCATCTGCATCTGTAAATCGCCGGCCACTTTGGATTCGAGATCCGGTTCCGGTTTTGAAGCTCGCGTAAAGCACGCCTCCTGGAACGAGTGCATTCCACAAGCGGGCCAAAACCATATGCATCTCTGCTGGTGCTACATGCAGAAGGCTAGCGCAGCACCAGATACCGTCGTAGGCTTCTGTTTCGTCGAGATCCTGAAATGTCCTAACCGCTACGGTGAATCCGCAGTGTGCAGATGCAAGCTGAGCAAGTTCAGGCGATGCGTCGAATGCCGAGACGCGAAATCCTTGCGTTGAAAATGCTTTGGCATCCCGTCCGGATCCGCAGCCCGCGTCGAGAATCCGTGCGGCTGGAGGTAGTAGAGCAGTAAACCGCTCGCGTATCGCCGACATGTCCACTCCGACAGTGCTCTCGAAGAATTCGGCGGCGAATTTCTGATAGTAACGAAGGTTTTCGTCCATTCCAGGGTCTCGATCTGGTTTTTATATTGATTCTACCCAATTGAGTATCTAGGACTGCATTACTCGGCTACCTTTATCCAATTCAATACAAAAAATGGACGGCAGGCCAGCTGAAGTTTTTTCTTGTCGGCCGAGGTTGTGGGATGCATGGTTCTGTGGCAAGTCCAGCCACTACAATAGTCAAACCCCAACAATGTCTCCAAAGCCAATGCCGTCCCATCTCTCCCGCACAGCCTTCCTAACCCTGCTGCTAATCGCCATAATGATGGGCGCAAACCACGTAGCAGCGCGTT
>CAYZXP010000229.1:0-3362 GCA_964482415.1 uncultured Bifidobacterium sp.
CGAGCAGCGCCGATGCGCTCATCAGCTGGCCGGACTGGCAGTAGCCGCACTGCGGCACCTGGTGCTTGATCCAGGCCTTCTGCAGCGGATGCGAGTTGTCCGCGGAGAGCGATTCAACGGTCGAGACATTCTTGCCCGAGACAGCCGACACCGGCGTCTGGCACGAACGGATCGCGGCGCCGTTCAGGTGCACGGTGCACGCGCCGCACTGGGCCATGCCGCAACCGAACTTGGTGCCGGTCAGGCCGATCTCATCGCGAATCACCCACAGCAGGGGGGTGTCCGGCTCGGCCTGGACGGAAACCGTCGAGCCGTTCAGATTGAAACTGATAGTCATTCTTTTTCTCCTAGTGAAAAGGTCTGCTTCAAATCAGCCCTGAGCGACGTTCGCCGGCCCAGGGAAAGCGGCATTGCCGATGCCGAATAAATTTGGTCAACAATTCGAATCAAAAACCGGGCAGCAGCATGGGCCGGCTGTCCGCATTCACGGTCAGCTGGTCGTGCCGGAGAACAAACTGCCCGCTTAATCGTGTGCCTGCACCGTCTCGAGGAACGCCCAGATCTGGGTGACTTGTTCCGAGGTCAGCGAATCTTTCCATGCCGGCATGCCACGGTCGGTTCGTCCTTCGGTGACCGTCTTCAGGAATACCTGTTCGCGCTCGTCGCCATAACGCTTTTGCAGGCGGCGCAGGTCGCGGATGCGCTCGCCCTGCACGGCGTCCGATCCGTGGCAGTGATAGCAGAGCACATTGAAAACTCCCCTTCCCTTTTCAGCGACTGCACCGTTGTTCGCATGTGCAGGGGCCAGACAGGCGAGTACGAGAAAAACCGAAACAAGGCGCTTCATTTTTTCTTTCCCATCGAATATTCAAGTCTTTGCACGAACTACCAAAAAAGGCGGAGAAGCTTTCGCTTCGCCGCCAAGTGGTTCACCAATGAAGAGAGATGCCTTACCAAACTATGTGGGAGCTCAGTTCGGAAGCTCGAACACCATCAGGTAGCCGCCTTCCGGGCTGGACTTGATCAGGGCTTCACCTTTTTTGCCCATGAATGACGGCGGGCCCTTGATGCGTCCGGCGGTAACGGCGATGTACTGCTTGCCATCGACCATGTAGGTCACCGGGCTTTGCAGGATGCCGGTACCGACATTGAACTTCCAGAGCTCCTTGCCGTTCTTTGCGTCGACAGCGCGAAGCAGGCCTTTGGCATTACCGAAGAACACCAGTCCGCCATCGGTGTTCATCGTGCCGCCGAACGAGTGCAGCACATCGTCATTCACAGCCCATGCCACCTTCTTGCCCACCGGATCCCATGCGATCAGGCGGCTCGGGTTCGCCTGGTCGGGCGGGCCGTCCATGCGCATGTCGGTGCCAAGGTAGAACTTGCCGACATCACGCTTGCCTGCCTCGGTGTTCATGATGTCCATGCAGGCTTCAATCGTCGGAATGTAGACCAGCTTGGTCGTCGGGTTGAACGACATCGGCTGCCAGTTCTTGCCGCCAAAGACGCTGGGGCAGACATTCTTTGCCCAGGTGTTCAGCAGCGGGCGCTTGTCAGGATTCTCGACCGGGCGCGCGGTGTTCAGGTCCACCTTGGAAGCCCAGTTCACATGCACGAACGGATCGGCAGAAATCACTTTGCCGGTTTCACGGTTCAGCACATAGAAGAAGCCGTTCCGCGATGCCTTCATCAGTGCAGGCACCGTCTGACCATTGATCGAAAGATCGGTCAGGACCTGCTCATTGACACCGTCGTAGTCCCAGACTTCTGCCGGCGTTTCCTGATAGCTCCAGACGATCTTGCCGTTGTCCGGGTTGAATGCCAGCGTCGACACCGTGTGCAAGTTCACATACGGATCGATGTCGTGGGAGTTATTGCCACGCGGCTCGTTGCCCCACGGACCGGCGTTGCCCGTGCCCCAGTAAATCAGGTTGCGCTTCGGATCGTAGGCACCGACATACCAGGCGGTTGCGCCGCCGTTCTTTGCAGAGTCACCCTTCCAGGTTTCGCTGCCCGGCTCACCTGCACCCGGGGTCAGGAAGGTCTTCCATACCTGCTTGCCGGTGTTCTGGTCATAGGCCTGCAGCGCACCGCGCACACCGTACTCACCGCCGGTGTAGCCAGTGATCACCAGGTTCTTGACGATCAGCGGCGGCGAGGTGATGCCCGCGCCTTCCTTGTAGTTCGAGACCGTCGTGGTCCAGAGCTCTTTGCCAGTTTGCGCATTCAGCGCGGTCAGCTTGCCATCGAGGCGGCCGACAAAGACCTTGCCATTGGCGAAGGACACGCCGCGGCTCGGAATACCGCAGCACGCATACTGCGCGAAGTCGCTCGGGATCTCCGGTTCGTAGACCCACTTGATCGCACCGGTCTTCGCGTTCAGCGCATACACGAAGCGCGGGCCCGCAGCGGTAGACACATACATCGTGTCGCCGATGACCAGCGGCGTCGATTCTTGCGAATCCAGCGTGCCCAGGGAACGAACCCAGGACACTTTCAGTTCATGGACATTCTTCGTGTTGATCTGCGTAAGCGAGCTATGCCGGTTGTTCGAATAATCACCGCCATAAGTCGTCCACTCCTTTCCAGCCTCGGCGTGTGCCAGTCCGGAGATCAGACTTCCGGTCAGGGCAACCCCAAGTGCCAGGCGCTGCGAATGCTTAAAACTCATCATGCAAGCCTCCAAGAGAGAAAAATTCAGCCACAGAAAAAGCAAGTCACATCTTGATATCGCATCCCAATGTTGAAGCCCTCCTACCCAGCCATTCGTGTTTCAACATCAAACTGGAAACGCAAGCTGAGTATATGAATCCGCGATCAACACCGAAAATACGGATTTCGCATGCAGAGATAAGAATTGGATATGACCAAATAATGAATTGAATTTCTCTCGTTATTCGTGGTGCGTTTTTATCCTTTGGGTTATTTCAGTGCGCACCAAAATCGCAAATGCAGCATAAGGAGGCGCCGAACCGCACCAAATCGAAGATATAAAAGGAGGCAGGTTGGTGCGGCATTGCATCAAAATGGATATGAAGCTGGCGAAAAACATAATCAGCCGCGAGAACAGAGCAATACTTTGGAAGCGACGCGAACTGATTCTCAAAAACGAATCAATTAATTCGCCTGATAATCATCGGAATCAGCAACGGAAAACGGAGCGGCATTTAATTAAAAATCCGCCCGGGAATAGAATCCAAATAAATCCGGAGGTCAGCAGACCAACCTCAGCACCGTCTCATGCCGTGCCAGCAGCGTCACTGCGTGGCAATGCCATCGGGCTTCCGCCTTGGCCGCGCCGCTGAACGCCGTCTTACTCGACCGCCTTGACCATGTCTTCGATGACTTTCTTCGCGTCGCCG
>CAYZXP010000230.1:0-3360 GCA_964482415.1 uncultured Bifidobacterium sp.
CGGTGAAGCCTTCCCTGTTCCGCTACGAATGCCGCTTCGCCGGCATCGCGCGCCGATCGCCGGCGCCGTCGCGGGTGACGCAGCTGTTCCGGGATTGCCTGTTGCAGGCGCATGCTTAGCCGGGCGATCGATGAATTCGTTCCGGCGGCCACCCTTGCTCGTTGAGAGGAAGCGCGCACGTGATTTGAGAAATCACAATAAAATTGCCGGCTCATTACAGATTTGCCGGACGGCCGGGTAATTTACGCTGAAACACTGTTCGGACTTTTCGGATCCTGTATCGATTTCCCTTAACGCACACCACATCCCTGCCCAGCGACGCGCTGCCGGTCGTAATGTGTATCTGGCCGAGACAGACGAATGCGCATTTCCCTCAGCTCCCTGATAACCCGGATCATCCTGCTGTGCGTGATCCCTTTGCTGTCGCTCGCGATCTTCATCGCGGCGGTGCGCGTATTCGACATCAACAGTACGTCGCAGCAGTATGCGGAACAGGTGTCGAAAAACATCCGCGTCGCGCTCGACAATAATCTTCGTTCGCGCATCGCCGCACTGCAGACGGTCGCCGATTCGCCTCAGGCCGATCCGCTGAATGCCCCGATGCTGTATGCACAGGCGCAAGCATTCCGGCGGCATTTCGGTGGCCATGTGGTGCTGGCCGACACGGAACGCATTCCCCTCTTCAATACCCGCATCCTGTTCGGCGCAGCGATGCCGCCGGGTCCGCTACCGACGCCGACAGGCGTGGCTGCCGCCCCGATAGCGCTGCAGACAGGCAAACCGGCCGTCGGCGACCGTTTCATCGGGCTGTCCGTCAAAATACCGCTGGTCGCCGTGGCCGTGCCGGTCGTGCGCGACGGCAAGGTGAAGCGCCTGCTGGTCAACACAATCGAGCTGAACGAGATACAAGGCCTGCTGGATCACCTGAACCTGCCGGCAGGATGGCATGTACACATCGTCGACAGCAACGGAACGCAGCTGGCTGGCACCGGAACCTCCGACCTGTCGGCCGGACATGACAAGCGCTGGACCGCGCGATCGACCGTCGCACCGTGGCAGGTACGGGTCGAGATACCGTCAGCCGTGTTCTACCGGCAGCACATCGAAACGATGTTCCTGACCCTGATGCTGCTGATGATTGCGCTCGTCGCGAGCATCTGGCTGGGCCGGCGGACTGCGCGACGCCTCTATCAGTCGATGGCCACGCTGAGCGAATCCGGACAGCCAGCCGGCACGACGCTCTCGACCATCGATGAAATCGAGTCAGTGCGCGACGCACTCGCCTCGGAGCGTGATTCGCGCCGCGAGGCAGAGGCACGCTGGCGTTATGCGATCGAAGGCTCGGGGGACGGTCTGTGGGACTGGGACATGAATTCCGGCAAGGTGTTCTACAGCGAGCGCTGGAAGAGCATGCTCGGCTTTTCCGATGAAGACCTGTCCGGGCACATCGATGAATGGAGCACGCTGGTGCATCCTGACGACAAACAGCGCGTGCTGGACGCGGTACAGGATCACCTGAGCGGCAAGACCCATGAATTCGAACAGGAATACCGGGTACGCTGCAAGGACGGCCGCTGGAAATGGATACTCGCGCGCGGCATGGCGATGCCGTCCGCACCGGGCAGCGGGGACATGCGGATGATCGGCACCAACGTCGACATCACCGAGCGCAAGGAGGCTGAGGCTCAGATCGAATATTTGGCGTTCTACGACCCGCTGACTGGGCTGGCCAATCGCAAGCTGCTCACCGACCGCATACAGCTGGCGCAGGCCGTCGCATCGCGCAATCTGCACTACGCAGCATTGCTGTTCATCGACCTAGACGGCTTCAAGGCTGTCAATGATCTGTGGGGCCACAGCACCGGCGACCAGATGCTAATGCAGGTCGCGCAGCGGATGAAGCGTTGCGTGCGTTCCAGCGACACGATTGCCCGCCTTGGCGGCGACGAATTCGTGCTGCTGGCCCAGAACCTTGGCGAAGAACGTGACGATGCGGCGCATGAGGCAGCGTTAATCGCCGACAAGATCCTCGACACCTTCGTCGCGCCCTTCAGCATGAACGGGCATGAGTTCCACTGCGGCGCCAGCCTCGGGATCGCGCTGTTCCGCGACGATCCGGTTTCGCTCGACGGCCTGCTGGGACAGGCGGACTCCGCGATGTACCTGGCCAAAGCCGCCGGCGGAAATGTGTATCGTTATTTCGATGCGGAGCTGCAGGCCAGCCTGCTGCAAAAATCCGCGTTCGAGGCCGACCTTCGGCACAGCATCCATCGCGGTCAGCTGCACTTGCTGTTCCAGCCGCAGGTGGACGTCGCCGGACGCATCGTCGGCGCCGAATCGCTGGTGCGCTGGGAGCACCCGTCGCTCGGTCTGGTGTCGCCGTCACGATTCATTCCGGTCGCAGAGAAGGACAATTTCATCGTCGAGCTCGGCGACTGGATCTTGCGCGACGCTTGTCGCATGCTGGCCGAACTGGGGCGCCATCCGATCACGTCAGACATGACGATCGCGGTCAACGTCAGTGCGCGTCAGTTCCTGCAACAGGACTTCGTGCAGCAGGTCGAGCGTGCGCTGGCAGAAAGCGGCGCATCGCCGTCGCGCCTGAAGCTGGAGCTGACCGAATCCATCTTCGCGCAGGACATCGCGATGATCACGGCGAAGATGGACGAGCTGCACAAGCTAGGCATCACTTTCGCGCTCGACGATTTCGGCACCGGCTATTCCTGCCTTGCCTACCTGAAGCAGCTGCCCTTCGACCAGATCAAGATCGACCAGGCCTTCGTGAAGGAATTGCCCGGCGAGCCGCGTGACGCGGCGATCGTGCATACCATCATCGCGCTGTGCGACAGCCTGCACATCGCAGTCATCGCCGAGGGCGTCGAAACCGACAGCCAGAGGGAGTTCCTCGAACTGAACGGCTGCGGAATGTTCCAGGGGTATCTGTTCAGTCACCCGGTGACGGCGACTGCGCTGCTGGAGATGGTGGGGGCTGCAGTAAGCTAGTTCAGCGGCAAGCCACACGAAAGCGCGCGCCGCGCTTATAGTAAGCGAGCAGTTCCTGCAGGAGTTGCCCGATGCAGACCCGCTCCCGCCTTCCTTTCCCTTACCGTCCTGAATCCGAGGTCGTGTCGGCACTGCTGCGCGACGCCGCACCGCTGCCCGACTGGTCGGGCGTGATGCAGATCGCGATCCCGTGGGTCGAGGCGGTACGCCGCGACCCGCCGCCTTTCTGGGCGATGGAAACCCTGCTGAAGGAATATCCGATCTCGGATCACGAGGGCCGCGCATTGATGCGTCTGGCCGAAGCGCTGCTGCGCGTGCCGGATGCGGAGACGGCGATTGCGCTGACCGCCGACCAGC